>JANQLH010000454.1 GCA_028280735.1 SAR324 cluster bacterium
GGTTCCCCTGCTAAACGCCTCTCGTTCAATCGCCGAACCGGGTAAAACATATGATGCTACATCAGCAATAGACACCCAGATTCTATAGTTACTGCCTTCTTTTTTAGCATAGATCGCATCATCAAAATCCTTGGCATCCGCGCCATCGATGGTTACAAACGGCAAATCTCTTAAGTCTTCACGATTACTTTTCTTGTCCACCCGCACTGCGTTTGGAAACAATTGGGATTCGGCCTGTACACTTTTGGGAAATTGTGTCGGGATTTTATTTTGGATTAAAATATCCTCCAGAATGGGGTTTTCATATAAAGGCTTTTCGGAAATCAGTTGTACCTCACCGGCAGGCTTTCGATTAGCCAATGCACCGTCCGCGATATTTAACCAGGCTTCTGCCTGCTGGTCTTTATGCAGGGTTATTTTGTTGGTCACGTCAAATTTACCTGTCCCAATAGGATGATTGGGAACAAAAACCAGTCGACCTTTTTTTTCCACATGAACTCTGCCTTTTAAACCTTTTATTCTGCGATCACGCAGTTCAATCACATCGACGATCGATTCACCCTGTTTACTCTTTCTGATAGTAAATACAACCAGGTCTCCATGTAACAAGCCGTTGTCGCCTGCTCGTGCTAAACTAAATTCTTTGGCGTCGGCATAGGAATAGACAACAAATCTTCCATTGCAATAAAAAACCTGTCCTAAAAAGTGATTGGATTTCTTTTTGCGGCCGGTATCGGCAAACATCCGTCTTGTGCGAACGGCTTTACTGGAAATTGCTGCCGAAGTATCGTTGACAAGGTAATACCGGTTGTTTCGTTTTTGGCAAATCTTGTTCTTAAGCAGGACTTTCAGAAGCTTACGCAGCTGTGCTTTGCGTTTCTTTTTCTGCGCCAGGGCGGCCAGGATTTCTTTTGAAGTCGCTCCCCTGTCTCCCACGGCTTCTAGAATTCTATAAACATTTTGCCGGCTGAGTTTCATTTCCGGTTAGCCGTTTTGTTTTTTTTTGGATTTTCCTTTGGTTTTTTTTCTGTCTTTACGATGATAAAGCTCCAGAAAATCCTTTTTAAACGTTTGAAACTGATTGTTTTTAATTGATTTGCGAATTCGTTTTGTCAAATTTAGAAAGAACTGTACGTTATGAATTGAGGTTAACGTGGCACCCAGGATTTCATTGGCGGTGAACAGGTGGTTTAAATAAGCCCGGGTAAAATTATTGCAGGTATAACAATCGCAACTGGTATCCACCGGAAATTTGTCATTTCTGAATTCCCGATTTGTGATTCGAATCTTCCCCACGCTTGTAAACAGGGCTCCCGAACGAGCATATTTCGTTGGAATAACACAATCCATCATATCAATTCCGCGCTCTACCGCTTCCAGAATATCTTCCGGAAGCCCAATCCCCATTACATACCTGGGTTTGTTGTCCGGCAACAGAGGAGCCGAAAAATCAAGAACCTTTTTCATGTTATCGATGCCTTCTCCCACCGACAAACCACCCAGGGCATATCCGGGAAAGTCAAGGTCGATTAATCCTTTTATTCCCTCTGCCCTTAAATCATCAAACAGGGCTCCCTGGCTGATCCCAAACAGCGCCTGATCCGATCTTTTATGTGCACTCTTGCACCGTTTTGCCCATTGCATGGTCCTAGCCAAGGCTTCTTTTGCATATTGGTAGGTGGTTGGATATTCAACACATTCATCAAACGCCATGATGATATCAGCTCCAAGTTCATTCTGAACCTGGATCGATACTTCAGGGGTCAGCTGCACGGGTTTGCTGTTCTTTGTATGACGAAAAGTGACCCCCTGGTCATCCACCTTTCTGCCGGGAAGGGAAAAAACCTGAAACCCACCCGAATCCGTTAGTATCGGGCCATTCCAAGCCATAAATTTATGGAGTCCCCCATACCTGGCTACAAGCTCAGATCCGGGTTGAATGTTTAGGTGATAAGCGTTGGAAAGGACTATTTGCGCGCCTGTACTCTTCAGCTGCTCCATTGTCATTGCTTTCATGGCTGCAGCCGTGCCGACCGGCATGAATATAGGAGTTTCAATGTTACCGTGAGGTGTTGTTATTTTACCGAGGCGGGCACCGCATTTATCTGTTCCCAGCAATTGGAATTGAAAGGATTGTTTACTCATTGATATCTGATATTAAAGATAAGATGTCTATACTCTGCCATGATCTGAAATCCCTGAAAGAGCACAATGTTCATCAATTTATGACCAAATTGGATTGGA
This sequence comes from SAR324 cluster bacterium, assembly GCA_028280735.1. GTDB lineage: Bacteria > SAR324 > SAR324 > XYD2-FULL-50-16 > XYD2-FULL-50-16 > JAHJTV01. The sequence continues at coordinate 2,245 of JANQLH010000454.1, forward strand.
TATTAACTTGATTCAAATCCCTGTTTTCAAAAACTACAATTTGGTTTCTTGCCTGATATTTTAGAATAATAATTGTAAGGATAAAATTACAAATAAACCAGAACTCAAGTCAAATGAATTGAGAGATAATTGCTTTTCAAGCTTTCGCGTACACAAGTCAGGGTAGCAGGAAATTTTATTATCAAAGGATCGAATCATGGAAAAGATTGTTGTCATAGGAGCCGTAGCAGCCGGCCCCAAAACGGCTTGCCATGCCAAGAGGCTAATGCCGGAAGCGGATATATTGTTAATTGATCAGGATGATCTGATTTCCTATGGAGGTTGCGGTATCCCTTACTATATCGGCGGTGAAGTGGGTGATGAAACAGCCCTCCGTTCTACGAGCTTTCATGCCGTGCGCGACGAAGTCTTCTTTGAGGAGGCTAAAGGTCTTAGGGTGAAAATCAAGACAAAAGTGCATTCCATCAACAGGAAAGACAAAACCATCCTTATCGAGGATATGCCGACCGGCAAACAGGAGGAAATTCCTTACGACAAACTGGTCATCGCAACAGGTAGTCAGCCAAATATGATTCCCATCAAAGGTTTGTCCTCGGAAGGGGTATTCACAATTGGCAGCCTTCACAGTGCCATGGGAGTACAAAAGTGGCTATCCAGGGATAATGTCAATAATGTTGTTATTGTGGGTGGGGGTGCCATTGGCATAGAAATGGCTGAAGGTATCGAGGATATGTGGGGGTTGGACACCACCATTGTCGAGTATATGCCTCAATTGCTTCCCACCATTATAGACTGGCAATTTGCAGAAATGCTCAAACAGCATTTAGAGGAAAACAATGTTAAGGTTTTCACAGGAGAAGCTGTTACTGCTATTGAAGCTGATGATAGCGGTTTGGTAAAATCTATCGTCACGGATAAGCGCAAATTAGACGCTGACCTGGTTATTATGGCCGCCGGTGTTCGCCCCAGGGATCAATTAGCCAGAGAAGCCGGACTTCATGTGGCTCCAAAAGGTGGTATCGTCGTCAACAACCGAATGCAAACCTCTGACCCTAATATTTATGCGGCAGGTGATTGTGTTGAGTCCTTGAATCTTGTTTCGGGGAAAAAGATGTTTGCTCCTCTTGGTTCATTGGCAAATAGGCAAGGTCGGGTTGTTGGGGATAACCTGGCAGGCATACCCAGCACATTTAACGGTATCACGGGAAGTTTCATCATGAAAGCCTTTGAAACTTGCGTGGGTTCCACGGGATTAAGTTATCAGGCAGCCATAGCAGAAGGGTTTGAAGCCGAACAGGTAATTACTATTCAATCGGATAGGGCGCATTTTTTACCGAATCAGGCCAATATGCCACTGATAATGGTCGTGGATAAGACAAACAGAAGGGTACTGGGCGTACAGGGATTCGGTCCCATGGGGGATGGTGTATTGGCAAGAATTAATGCGGCTGCAGGATTGTTGGCTAAAAATGCAGTCGTAGAAGATTTTAGCAACCTGGAATTAGCATACGCTCCTCCTTTTTCCACAGCAGTCGACGCTTTGAACGCCACGGCCAATGTGGCTGACAATCTGCTGCGCGGCAGGTTCAGACAGGATTCGATGAAGACCTTTATCGAATGGTTAAAAGACCCATCCAGCAATCCCGATTGGATTGCTCTCGATACGCGATCCAAGAGCGATTCCCAGCAATTCAGAGAGACGTACGGGGATCGGTGGCTTAACCTGCCTTACCCTGAAATGCGAGCACGATATCAGGAACTACCAAAGGATAAAGAGCTGATTATTGTTTGTGGTGCCGGAACGAGGTCTTATGAAGTGCAGGTTTTTCTGGACAGTGTGGGATATACCAATACCAAGGTTTTGGGAGGAGGGCTGATGGTGCTTCGAAGGCTGGGATTGGTTGATCTGCCGGGATAAACCGTTTAAGCCAGGCGAGCATTGTCAGACTATGGCAATGCTCAGATTGGAACCTTAGCGTTTTAACAGATCAGATATCAGAAAAGCCAACTCAAGGCTTTGCTGCGCATTTAACCTTGGATCACAAGATGTCGCGTAATTGTTCTCCAGGTGATGATCCTTGATTTCCTGGGCTCCGCCAATACATTCAGTCACGTCTTTACCGGTCAGTTCAAAATGAACACCGCCAGGGACTGTCCCTTCCGCATGATGAATTTCAAAAAAACTTCTAATTTCCTGCAGAATATCATTAAAATTCCTGGTTTTATAGTTGGAATCCGAAGTATAGGTATTCCCGTGCATGGGATCACAACTCCACAGTACATTGGCTCCAAAATCGCTTACATTTCTTATCAACGATGGAAGCACACTATCGACCTTATCCTTGCCGAACCTGGTAATCAAAATGATTCTGCCGCATTCGTTTTCCGGATTAAGAATATCAAGAATGCGTTTAATCTCGTCGACATCGTGATTGGGACCAATTTTAATACCAATCGGATTGTGCACACCCCGCAGAAACTCCACATGAGCCCCGTCCACCTGTCTTGTCCTGTCACCAATCCACAGCATATGCGCACTACAATCATACCATTTTCCCGTTAAAGAATCCTGGCGGGTCAAGGCTGATTCATAACCCAGCAACAACGCTTCATGAGATGTATAAAAGTTAACTTCACTGAGTTGAGGCATTTTCCTGGTATCCAGACCTATCACTTTCATGAAGGTGAGGGCTTTTTCAATCTGGAATGCCAATTCTTCATAGGATTTACCTTCTTTGGATTGCTTGACAAATTCCTTGTTCCAGGAGTGAACCCTGTCCAGGGAAGCATAACCACCCCTGGTAAAAGCTCTCAGAATATTAAGGCTGGATGCCGCATGAAAATAACCATCCAGCAACCGACTGCAATCCGGTTTTCTAGCCTCTTCGGAAAATGCTGACTGATTGACCATGTCGCCTCTAAAACTCGGCAATTCGACACCATCTCTGGACTCAATAGGACTGGATCTCGGTTTGGCGTATTGACCGGCTATTCTGCCCACTTTGATAACGGGTTTCTCACCTGCATAGGTCAGTACCACGGCCATTTGCAGTATAACTTTCATCGTTTCCCGGATAGTCGGGGCTTTACACTCATAAAATTCCTCTGCACAGTCACCACCCTGAAGCAGAAAGGCATTTCCCTTGGTTGCCTCCGACAAGAATTCTCGTAATTTTCTAATTTCTCCGGCAAAAACCAGGGGCGGCAAATCGGTGATCTGTTGCAGCACTTGTCGGAGATGGTTTTTATCAGGCCAGTCCACTTGTTGCATGGCAGGAAATGATTTCCAGGAACCCTTGCTCCAATCTATGTCAGTCATAATTGTATCTTGGAATGATTATTAGAATGATATGGTACAGACTCGCAAATCAAGGGCTTGAAACGCATTTCCGAGCCGGATTGAGTATGGACTACAAGCATGCTTGGTGAAACGTTGACAGTGCAAACCGGATGAGTAAGGCGGCAAGGTTTTAACCTTGGTCTAGAGCAGTGTTCTTTTTAACGCCAGCAGCCAGACATTAATGGTATAAAGTAGGGATTAAACTGACAATTGTTTTAATTCCCACGGAGTATAAACATGTTTTATTGACTACCATTTTTATGTATCTGGTTAAAAGTCACGGCGAAAACATAATGAAAAGGGTTTTATCCGACGCTGTTCAAAAATGGAAAGGTTCCCAAAACTGACATATACTAAAGATTAAAAATCAACATAACAGGACTTTACTTTTTGATCTATTATGCTTTCTAAAAAGATAATGATGGCAATGTTAGTTGATTTTTTGCTAATATTACTTATAATTGGTGCTTAAACAGCCTTCAGTTCCTTTAATCAATGTTCATCAGCTCCCAAAACGAGAAGAGAGTATCTCCATGCACAAGTCTATTTTGGTTTTAGAAGAAAGCCGGATGGTTCATGAGCTATTTGAATCCGCGCTTCCCGAGGACTACATCAGTTGGGAGGTCAATCATGAATCAACTCCGGACAAATATCTACAAAAAGCCGAAGAAACGAATCCGGATATCATCTTTCTCAGCAACCAGGACAAAGAAAGGAATTATAAAACAGTAAAGCAGCTTAAATCCTCACCCGAATTCAGCCACACTCCTATTCTATTGCTTACTTCAGCTAAAGACACCCTGGATGAGAGTCATCTCCAATCCATTGGAGTAAAAGGATTTGTCCGTAAGCCGTTTGAAACTTCCACCCTGCAAAAGCAGATCAATGTTGTTCTGAAAGAGCAAGAACAACAGAAGGTCGACACTCACAAAGACCGATTAAAAGACTTGAATGTAGTTGATGACGATTTGATGGATCTCCTCGGAGGTCAAGGCAAACCGGAAGTATCCCTGGATGAACTTGAAGAAGAGCTTGATCCGACCCTGCAACTGATCCCTGAAGATTCCGATGAAGACGAAGAAACCGAAGAAACGGAACTGCTGGCTATGGATGATTCAGGTGAACTGGATCAGGCGGAATTCATAGACGATGAAATAGACAGCAACCTGGATCTGGATGCTGAAAACAATTTGGAAATTGAAGATATTGGCGATGACATAGAAATTGGGGAATTGGATGACGAATCCGATTTCATGGACTTGGATGACGAGCGAATGACTGCGGTCGATTTGGAGCCTGAAGACAAGTTCATGCGGACTATCCAGGTTGTCGAAGGTGACGGCGCCGCTTCCCATGAACCTTTGCTGAATATCCCCGAAGACAGAAACGATCTAGGGTTTATGGAACTCCATGTTGTTCCATTGAGACGTGAAGAGATTAAAAGCCATGTTGTCGAAACCATCACTGATGATTTTAATGAAGAGGAATTTGTCAAAAAACATGCACCGGTTGAATTGGAGGATGATTTCATCAGTGCAGACTCGGAAATCATCATGGATATTACGCAGGATGGCGAAGACGGTGATATTGAAATTCCCCACGAAGAAATTGTGGAGGATTTCTATGAAGGAGATGATGATCTTGATGCTGAAGCCGCAGAGGATGAAAAGGGACTGTTGGAACTCTCAATTGAAGGTATGGATGGGGAACTTTCAGATGATATCCCCGGTGATGTGGGAGAAGAAACCGTCGTTGCCTTTGAGGAACCGGATACCACGGAAGATTCCATTGAAGAGATCAATATCCCGGATATGAATCTTCCTGATGATCCGGAGGATGTCGAACTTGTATTACAAGTTGATGAATCGATGGAAGAAGGAGAGCTTGCAACTGTTTCACAGGATGATGAAGTTGATTTCTCTCCAACCGAAGATGGGATTGATGTGGAAATTGACTTTCATAGCGATCCTATGCCCGAACCCGGTGAAATTGACGAATCACAACCTACTTTTAGTGCCTTTGACGAAGACGAGGTAGATGAAGAAAGCCTGACAGTCAGCGAATTGGAAAAAAGACGTTCTGATCAACTTGATATTGAGTTGGAAGAAATCGCCGCTGCCGGTTCCGAGGAAGCATCTGCTACAATCCAAGAAATGATCGGCTTTCGCCAGGTAATGAAAGCGAAATATGATATACCTGAAGAGGATCTTGAAATTGATGACCTGGCAGATGGTGTCACCGATGAGATCGGTGAAGATGAAGACCTGTTCTCGGAAGTAGAGGACAGTTTCCCGGGAGATGAAGAAGAAACCGGCGACCTTCTGGATGATGATATGGAGCTGATATCGGAATTGCCGGAAGATGATGACCCGGGCGAACCCGAAGATTTAACAGGTGATGCTGCTGTTATGGAAGAGCCGGAATTGATGACCGAACTTCCGGAGGAAGACGATGCTCTATTAAATACTCTGGAAGAAGGCGAGGATACTGCTCTTTCCGAGTCACCTGTGAGCGATGATCAAGATGTTTTCAGTCCGCTTCCTGACGAGTTCCCGGGTGAAGATGACGTCACCTTATTAGCTGAACTTCCGGAAGAAGAGGCTGAAAGCGAAATCAGCCCGCTGATGGAAGAGGAATCCGAAGAGGATGCCTTGTTGGCAGAATTACCGGATGATGAAGGACAAACTGATGATCTCTTCATGGAAGAGTTGTCTGAAGATGAACCTTCCTTCACGGAAGAAGTTTCGGAACCGGCGGAAAGCCCGCTAATGGACGATACGCTTGATGACATGGAAATCCCGGACAGTCCCGGAGATTTATTACTGGATGTTGATGAGTCGGAAGCGGAAGAGAAGGACAACCTGGATCTGTTAACCGATGAAATCGATGAAGAAACGGAAGAAGGTGATCTGGCATTGCTTAGTGATGAAGTCGATACTACGGACCTGGAAGACGAGCAACTGGATGATATCGATCTATTATCTGAAATGGATGAAGAGGGAACCATCGCCGAAAGTGAGACGGAAAATGGCATATTTGGAGGAGAAACGGCCAGTCCTGCTTTAGATGAAACGGATGATGAGATGTTTGCCGAACCCTCTGAACTGCCGATGGCGGAAACCCTCGATCCTGACATGCCTGCTGACGATGACATTTTTGTGAGTACGGATGATGACCCGGAAGCTTTGCTAGAACCCATGGAGTTATCCGACGACAATCAAACCGATCTGCTTTCCATTGAAGAGGAAGAAACGGCAGTGCTTGATGAACCAATGGAAGAAATAGAGCTGTTATCAAATGATTCACCAGGAGAAGACAGTAATGATCTGTTCCAGACCGACAATGAAACAGATGTCGATGCACTGGCTATCGATGAAGAAGACTCATTGGATGACACGGAACTTGACATTGCCGAAGAGTCCGCTTTAGATACTGAAGCTGAGTTCGATGCAACGGCATCCAGTTCAATGGATGATATCGATTTTCTGCCCATTGATGAGGATTCCGATGAAGAAGATGTTGAGCTGGAAGTCGAAATTGAAGACACTGCTACAACAGATGAAAACACGGAGTTCGCAGCCGAAGACGCGGATGATGACCATTCTGTTGAAGATATTGATTTCCTGCCCGTTGATGAGGAGGAAGCATCACAAGCGGATGACGAAGAACAAATCGAAGATATTCCATTAGTCGAGTTATCTGATGAATCGGAGGAGCCTGCTGAAGAAGACGGCATGACAGACATTGATTTTATGCCGGCAGATACAGACGAAGATCTTACCGAAATGAATGAAGTAGAAACTTCATCAGAAATGGATGCTCTTACCGAAGAGGATGAAGTTACTATTGAAGTACCGCAAGAAACCTTTGAAATGGGAGATTTCAATATCGGAGATATCACCAGCGACGAAGACAACGACCTTGCCCTGAATGATGACATATCCGATGAAGAAAGTGAGGATATGGACCTAATGTCCGTTATCGAAACAACAGACGAAGATACAGACATTGACCAAACCACAGGCGGTGATGAATCGTATAATGATATTGAATTACCAACAATGGACGAAGACCTTCCTGATCTGCCGCCCATCAGCACCGATGATGAGCTTGAAGAAGAAACTATCGAAGATTATACCGATCCATTGTCTGATGAAAGCGATATCCAGCTTATGCAGGAACAAAGTGATTTTGACGACTTTGACAGTGAACAGGAAATCATCGGACTGACAGAAGACTCCGCTGCACCGAAGGGAGATGCTTCCGAATCCGAAATGGAGGATGTAAAACAACAAGCCAAAAAAGCAGCTGCTTCTCTAACTCCTGAATTTCGCAAAAAACTTAGTGAAATGATTGAAGGTGTCGTTTCTGAAACAGTTCATAACACCCTTCAAGAAAAACTTCCCGGCTTAGTTGACAAGCTGGTTAACGAAGAGATGGAGGAGTAAAGAAACATTCCACATGAGTCTCTTTCAACGATTTCGTCAAATTGAACTTCGACCCACCCCCTACCTTCTGCTGCTAACTCTTGCATTGACGACGATTGGCATCGTTATGATCTATTCGTCCAGCTTTTTTTATGCAGAAAGATTTTATGACAGTCCCTATTTTTTTATAAAAAGACAAATCATCTCATTGATGGTGGGAGTTGTCGCAATCTTTTTTTCCATTCGTTTTCCCTACCAGCGTTATCAGAAACTTGTTCCTTATTTAATGGCGCTAACCTTATTGGTGATGATTCTTGTCCTGATTCCCGGAATAGGAAAACAGGTGGGAAGCGCCCGCAGGTGGATTCGTTTTTTTATTTTCGGGTTTCAACCCTCAGAATTATTAAAATTGACCTTGATTATCTGGGTTGCCGGATTTTTGGTTCGCAGAAAGGATTATATTGGGCATTTCTCCAAAGGGTTTTTACCTGGACTGATTGTCCTCGGTATCTTCAGCTTTTTGCTTTTATTGCAACCGGATTTCGGGACAGCGGTGTTGATCAGCATGACCTTGCTACTCATGATATTTGTCGCCGGTGCAAAACCGTCTTATATGATTGGCAGTCTTGCAGCACTATCCGCCATTGGTTCATACTTGGTTGTTTCCGCAGATTATCGCATGCGCCGCATAACCGGATTTTTAAACCCGTGGGATGATCCTCTGGATTCCGGATACCAGCTGATCCGATCATTGACAGCCTTCGGGACCGGGGGTATTGGGGGGCAAGGACTTGGTGATTCCCAACAGAAATTGTTTTTTCTGCCGGAAAGTCACACCGATTTTATATTCGCCATTCTTGCGGAAGAAACCGGGCTCATGGGTGTTATTCTGGTCCTGGTTTTACTGGTTTTACTTCTACTCAAAGGATTTGATATCTCGTTAAAATGCAGGGATGATTTTGGCAGAAATCTCTCTTTTGGCATTACTTCGCTTTTGTTTCTCCAAAGCATTTTTCATATCGGCGTGGTCATGGGATTATTACCAACCAAGGGGATTCCTCTACCTTTCATTAGTTACGGGGGTAGTTCCCTAATTTTAAGTATGTTTTTGGTGGGAATCCTGATCAACATTGCAAATGCAGATTTAGAGGATAGCTGATCGTGAAACCCTCGGGGCAAAAAATAAGAATCCTTATTGCTGGCGGAGGTACCGGTGGACATCTGTTTCCGGGAATTTCGATTGCCGAAGAGTTTAAGGATCAAAAACAATGTGACGTTCGCTTTGTGGGAACAAAAAGAGGACTGGAATATAAAATCCTGCCTCAAACCCCTTTTCCCCTATATACCATTCCCATATCGGGACTCTACCGGGTTGGTTTCAAAAAGAAGCTACTGACCCTGCTAAAGCTGCCAATTGCAATTTTCAAATCTTTTGTTTTGTTATTAAGGTTCCGCCCACACCTCGTAATTGGCATCGGTGGTTATTCATCCGGTCCCGTTTTGGCGATGGCGATTGTTTTAAGAAAAAAAACCATGATCCAGGAGCAAAATGCTTTTCCTGGTATCACCAATCGAATTTTAGGGAAGTATGTCGATCTGGCTTTTGTACCTTTTGAACATGTTAAACAGCATTTTCGTAAGGCTATCGTAGTTGGAAATCCAATCCGTGAAGCAATTAAAAGATCTGCTCCATCCACTCACGCTACACCTCCTGAGAAGACTGTTATCTCAATCATTGGCGGCAGCCAGGGAGCCCATGCCATCAATAAGGTAGTTGGCGGCATACTGACAGGCTTAAAACAA
>JANQLH010000462.1 GCA_028280735.1 SAR324 cluster bacterium
GATGGTTTGCGGAAACTCTGTAAGCCTTGAATCCATTGTAAACCGGTTTGGCTGTCTTTACATTCCTCTCGGTTTTTTGTAGCTGGTTAACCAATTTACTATCCTGGTGTATGGCCGGACCGGTCTGAACTTTTATTACCCTGACCGATTCTGCCTTATCAGCGTCTTTACCGGTAAAAGCCATGAGATGAAAAGTTAGAAAGGGAAACATGGCAGCAAGTGTTATGAGATGGTTATTCAGGTTCTTTTCAAAACTTGATAATCGCCCCTCAAATCGCCGACCGGTAGGAGATAACATCAATCAAAATCGGAATTAAGTCCTTGCTTGTTAATCAAGCAAGAATAAACCGGCTCTTGAAAGATGTGAAAACAATTGATTGTGCCATATGAACAACAAGTATGAGGAAACCGTGTTAGCTGATTTTCCGGGTAGGAGATAAATGGCTGTTATCAAAGTTGGAAACAAGGGGCCGTTTTCCCTGGCAGACAATCTCCTATGAAGAAACGACCAGGGAAAACAATAGCAATTAGCCTAGATTCTGATTTGCGAAATCCCAGTTGATTAGCTTTTCTACAAAAGCCCCCAGGTAATCCGGTCGGCGATTTTGATAATCCAGGTAGTATGCATGTTCCCAAACGTCGACGGTCAGTAATGGTGTTTGATTATGCACGATAGGCGAATCAGCATTTCCTGTGCTGGTGATCTTGAGTTTGTCATTCTCCAGAACAACCCATGCCCAGCCACTACCAAACTGTTTAACACCAACGTTTTTCAGTTCATTAACAAAATTTTCATAACTACCAAAGTCCCTGTTAATCAATTCGGAGACCTTACCAGTGGGTTGTCCGCCACCACCAGGTTTCATCGAATTCCAGTAGAATGTGTGGTTCCACACCTGGGCAGCATTGTTGAAAATACCTTTTGATTTTTCATCACCGGCTGTTTTTTTCACAATATCATCCAGGCCGACGCCTGCAAGGTCTGATCCTGCGATCAGGTTATTAAGATTTGTCACATAAGCATTGTGATGCTTGCCATGGTGAAAATCTAAAGTATCTGCAGAAATTACAGGTGCCAAAGCATCTTTTGCATATGGCAGATTTGGAAGTTCAATTGTCATAATAAATCCTATTTGGGGATTAAAGAACTATCATTAATGTAAAATCAATAAACACTTTACGCTCTTCAATAAGCGTACCCATTTTTTAATCATTCAAATCGATTTACACTTTTCACTGCCTTTGGGAATGGGCAAACCCCGGCAGATTGCGAAACAGCAGGTTTATGGGAATGTACTCTACCTGCCAGGATAGTTTGTAAAATAGAAAATTGATATCACATCCATTGGTCAAAAATTTCTGCTTACCGGCGGTGACCGGGAGATGAAACACCCGTGTAACCTGGTTGACTGTTAATGAATTGCTGCTTAGGTGTCTCAAAGTGTATCATAGTGTCCGTTTTGCATCAGTGTAATCTGATCAATTTTAAACAAAACAATCAACTAATTTTTATTATCAGCACTTAGTTTTTTAAGGCAGTAGTTTTAAGACTTATATTATACCTGCTTTGCATAAGAATGTAGTTCCCGGCGAGGATCAATCCCACGCCGATAAAAGTAAACGAAGACCAGCGAAAACCTTCAAAAATAGTAGAAAACACTAAAGCAACAACGGGAATCAGCATCGCTACATAAGCGGATTTTGCGGAACCGATACGACCCAGCAAGGTCAGGTAGAGGCCGAAAGCCACAATCGAACCGAAGATGGCCAGGTAAAGAAGAGAGCTAATGTAAGAAATAGTTGGGGGAAAAACAAATTCCTGACCGGATACCACGGAAATCACCAACATGACAATTGCTCCATAAGCCATTCCGTAAGCATTTGTCTGCATGACGGGTAAACCGCGTCGTGAAATAAACTCTGCCGTGATATTTCCAAGAGAAGCGGAAAAGGCGCCGGCAAGACCCAGAAACAGCCCATATATACTATCGTTGGAAAAATCAAAAGATTGTATTTCGTGCTTAAAAGTCAAGGCGATTCCGGCAATACCGATGATTGCCCCGATGATCATGTTGGGGGTAACCGGGGATTTTAAAATAAAATAGCTGTTAAATGTATTAAAGAAAACAATAGATGAAAATAAAACCGCTACCAGGCCGCTTGTAAGATAGATTTCCGAGATATACACAGACCAGTAGTTCATTGAGAACAGAAAAAATCCCAGCAAGGCAAAACAGATGTGATCTTTTGGCTGATAGCTCAAATTCAATCCCCTGATTTTGCAGTAGATCAACAACAGCACGGCTGCAAGTGTAAAACGATAAGCCACCGAGACCATCGGTGCGACAATGCCCAGCTGAAAAGTAATCGCCAGCCAGGTTGATCCCCAAATTAGAACGGTTGAAGCATATAAAAGGAAGATTTTCATTGGAAGACATTCAGGAGATTGGTAAGTAAAACAGGAGTTGATGGAACAGGTTCTTTTTTTTCGGTAATTAAGAGCTCATGCTAAAACAAAATCCGGAAACTGTAACCCTAATAGTTCTTATGTCATAAATAAGAAATACTGATAATACGACAGTATTTTTTGTGTCATTGCTTTGAGTTTCGAAATAAAAAAGGAGTGTATGAAATGGAAGCCACCTATCAATGGGGAATCGATCTGATCAATTGGATGCAGCAGGCCAGCCCGTTATTGGATTTACCTTTTGTAATGCTTACGGTAACAGGGGATCAAATCTTTTACATGTTGTTTTTACCCCTCTTTATCTGGACAATTGATCAAAAAATCGGGTTGCGTTTAACCGTCTTTTTTCTGATCTGTGGCTTTTTGAATTCGGTTGCTAAATCAATCGCAGCGGCTCCCCGGCCTTTTGATTATGACCCCTCGGTCAATGCCATTGTTAACGCCACCGGTGGCGGGATGCCGAGTGGGCACACTCAAAATGCCCTTTTCGTCTGGGGGTATCTCTACAAATGGTATGAGAACCTTTGGTTCAGGGTGCTGGCAATAGCAATGATCATACTGGTCCCTCTTTCCAGGGTATACCTGGGAGTACATTTTCCCACGGATCTGGTGGGGGGGTATATCATCGGATTGATTTTGCTGGTGATTATCCTTAGATTCGAGAATCGGTTGGTGAGTTGGGCGTCCGGACTGGGTCTTGTTATGCAGTTGCTGATTTCCATTGTCTGCCCTTTACTGATGCTGTTGCTGTTTCCTGATCCTTCAGCCAGTGAAGTGGTGATTTGCGCAACTCTTATGGGAGGAGCGATAGGATTATCCCTCAAGCAGCGATACTTGGGATTCCAACTAGCGCAAACCTGGGTGAAACGGGGACTGTCTTATGTCGTGGGAATACTCATTCTTTTTGTGATCTATATTGGGCTTAAGTCCCTGTTTTCAGAGCTTGAACCGGCACCACTCTTTAGATTCATACGCTATGCCTTGATTGGGCTTTATACTGTGTTTATTGCTCCCTGGATATTCACCAAACTCAGGCTTGCATCTTCATAGGAAGCGCATTTGACGGGAGTGTCCCCGTGTCGAGGCAAAGTGAAAATGGGTATCACGGTTAGGTTGGACATCCGTGGGTTCAGGTCATAAATGGGGCATCTGTTTCAGCGAATTCCGGGAACAATCCGGGTCTGACAACTACGGCAACGGCTGGGCGGTCATGAGTTTGATTCCGCCAATAGACAGGTTGTCAAGGTCGATTCCGATTACCAATGTCTGCTTTGCCAGGAGAGCACCGGTCCAACACCCGCTAAAATGGCTGAGCCGGCATTGATCGATCAATGGGGATTATTCAGCGGTTTAACAAAGCGTTCTCAATTTCTTTAAAATCGCTGATATGGTCGGCCAATAGAATGAGTCGGTCACCCGCATCTATTTTTTGCTCTTTGGAAGGGTTAAGGATTTTCCTGCCATTTTTAATGATTCCAACAACCTGCATTCTGGTCGGATGCTTGATGATTTCCATCTGAATATCAACAACTCGCTGCCCGACTAGTCGGGTCGGTTGAATGTGAAACTGACTGCCTTCATCGCTATCCAATAACTGTTGAATGATATCGTAAATACCCGGGTAGTTGAACTCATGGGCAAGCAGCCGACTAGTAACACCGTCGTTGGAGATCATGCTGTTAACCGAGGAGCGTTTGATCAACTTGAGGTTTTTTTGATGTTCAACTTCTACAATTGTTTTGATGGGTACTCCGTGTTCGCTTTCTATCAATTCTATGATTGTACCCACGGCAAATGAACGTTCATCGGGATCTGGCTTACTGGCCTGGTTGGCAAGGATGAAAACGCCGGCGCATTTTAGAATGTTCGCCTTGTGGAGCACATCCTCGTTCATGGGATTGCCATGAACAAATTGAAGCTTTATGGCTTTTAGGCTGTCCGGCATCTCATCGAGGTTTTCAGTAATCAAAATTATTGGCGATTTCTTATATTCCGGGATGGAACGGATTTCCTGAACAACTTCAATCACTTTATTTTCGCCAGGATAGTTGCAAATCAGCAGGTGATTTTCTTCTAAAATCTTCATGAGTCCCCGTTTTGTTTTTGAGATAACATCCAAAAAAAATTCTGCAAAAAATCCAATCACATACCCAATCAGACCAATTCCGATCAGCATGCAAGCATACGATATTACAAATCTGCCCCAGACGGTCTGTGCATAAAAATCCCCATAACCTACCGTGGTCATGGTGACAATTCCCCACCAGATAGCATCGGCAAAGGTCAAGTCTGGCTGAACCTTGTGCTCGGCTAAATAAAAGAAACAGCCAAACATCAAGTTCAAAACAATCACCACCAACAGTGCCCTGATGATCTTGATCTTAGGAAATCCACCGGTTTGGAATAAATTCAACAACCGTTTTATTTGTTTGTAATAGATGATCATGGGTTAATTATGGGGAGAGATTTTATTGGTAAGTAAAGATTTGATATTTTGCCGCTCACTGCGCCATGTGATGCCGGAGTTGATCCGGCATCCAAAACCAGCAAGCCGGTAACGCCTGTTTAGATTCCGTGTCAAGCCCGGGATGGCGAGGAGATACGCCATCCGTCGTGTTGAGGAAAGTTGTTTGAATTTTAATCCAATTATTTCATATATTGTGACTGTAGCGAACATAAGCGGTATTATGTCATGGATCATTTATCAATAACAACCCCATACATTCTGGAGACAGAACTAGACGGGTTTTACTCCTCTTCTTGTCCATGTTGGGCGTTAAACGGTCGGCAATTGTCGATTTCCAGCCCTCTGTCCTCAACTGTTTCGATTATCAAGCCATCTTTCCAACAGACCTGGGACAATTGGTAGGCTATGATTTGGCCATTACGAAGATTCGTCGAGACTCTCCTATTCTTGTCTTTGTATTCTATTTTGGGGACAGAATCCGAGAGATTCCAGTCGATATCTCCTGTGATATCTGAAAACAAGGCTTCTGCGATGTCATGGGGCATCACCACAACGATCTTGGACACGAATCTGAAATTCTCGCTTTTTATCCTATCCGGTAATCGGCTGTTTTCCTGAAGAAACAGCTCTTTTAACCTGTCTTCCAATTCGGTTAAAACGCTGGGTGCCAATACCAATAGGTCGTATTCCTCGTTTTTAATGGTTTCAACATCGCCGTAGGTGGGGGTGATCTTTTTTACATTTACCACCAGTTTTTTGAACTCTTCGTGATTGCCCTGGCTGATTCGCATGGGGTAGCGATCAATTTTGAAGTTTTTGGCTAGAAGATCAACCGGTTGGAACTTAACCCTGCCACCTTCTTTGATAATGCGACCCCAAAAACCCAGTTTGGCCATGGGCGCTCCTTCCTGCCTGTACCAGTCATCAATAATATAGGTCTGGTCTTTGGTTTCATCGTATTTTATTTCCCCAAGCTTTGGAAAATTGCCATTTGAGGAACAGCTGACTGCAAATAGAGGAGCTACTAAAACAGTTAGAGCTAATTTGAAAGATTTCATAGCGATGTAACCTCCCTAATTGTGATCTGAAAAAGAACCGATTCTTCAATTTTTCCGGAAGTTTTATCACAATCAGACATTAAAATCCAGATTATATTGGGTTTGGGGATGAGTTGGAAGTCAGGAGGTGATGGTTTGGTAAAAATTAGAAAAATGTTGAATGGGCAAGCAGACTGTGTCGCAATAGTTAAATTTATGGTTTTTCTATTTTAATAGACGAAACGTCACACTTGTCACCCCGGACTTGCAGACTGTGTCGTAATGGAAAAAACTATGATTTTTCCAAATTTAATCGACGTTTAGTCACACTTGTCACTCCGGGCTCGCAGACTGTGTCACAATACGATTTTGCTAAATTAATGCTTTGAGTTCAGCATAATAGTTGTTATACTATTGATATAATAAATATAAATAAACATCCTATT
>JANQLH010000469.1 GCA_028280735.1 SAR324 cluster bacterium
CTACGTTACCCATCCTACGGTTCTTGGAAAATTGTAGGTTTTTCTATTGTGACACAGTCTGTTGATCCGGGGTCCATTAATTATTTCAATTGATTGCAAATGGATTCCGGGTCATGAGATGCGAAGCTTGCAGCATCGATCGGAATGACCCGGAATAGAGTGATCAGCTTCTTTGTTGTCCCCAACAACAGTGTAATTCCCCTATCGAGACTTCCTTCTTCTGACAAATCCCATAACGATTAAAGTCAGGATTGCAAATGCCAGGGGCCAAACGACACGGTCGATGGAACCAAGGGCAGCGACAGTGGTTTTTTCCTGATAATCCGGATCAATACCACAGCCGGACTTCGGAGCATTCACTCCAACTGTTTTTGCTGTTTGATGCCACAGCCCCGCATTGTCTGTCACTTTTAGTGTGACATTGTAATCACCGTAATTTGAGTAGGTATGGACAGGATTTTGTGTGGTGGATGTCACGCCATCTCCGAAATTCCATTCCCAGGATACATTGGTTCCGGTATTGTTTGTGCTGGTATCTGTAAAGGTTACGGTCTGGTCATTGACAGAGTAGCTGAAATTGGCTGTGGGGCCCTGACCTGAGGATATGTAAACATCAACAGCGGCAAATGCATTAACCACATCATTAACATTGTATCCCAATGCGATAGCTGCGTCACGAACTCCTTCCGCACCCTGGACAAAGTTTGTACTTGGCGTCCAATAGTCCTGGTTGGCTTTGACAAATACGTCAAATCCTTTTTTTGTTCCCCAGCCCGTTGTATTGGCAAGTGTATAGAACGCCTTGTTGAACACACCGCTGCTGAAGTGAACGCCCATTCCGGGAACATAATCGTTTGCACTGCCGATCGATCTGCCATCCAGCGGTGGGTCTTCCATATATCTTAACGCACCGGAACCTTTGGTAATATCATACCCGATCAGGAAGTCGTTGGTGTTTCTCATATAGAATTCAGCAGCTTCACCTGCAATATCGGAGAACGATTCGTTGATACCGCCGGATTGATTGGAATAGATCAGATCGGAATTTTGCTCGGTGAATCCATGGGCCACTTCATGAGCTGACACATCAAGGGAAACCAATGGATAGAACCTGGTATATCCGTCACCAAAGGTCATCGAAGAACCATTCCAAAAAGCGTTCTCGTAATTCGTTGAATAGTGCACTCGCATGGTCAACTGGAACGTCAGAGGCGGTACACCATACCAGTCGATAAACATGTCAAAAACCACCTTTCCGAAGTATTGTGCATCATTCAACGGAGAATATGCACCATTGATGAATTTGCGTGTATTCCTTGGGCAGGTGTAGGAATAGGCGGTTGATCCGCTGGTTCCGTGATTCAAATCAACCGTCTTTACATCCGAAACGTTCATGGTGCAGGTACTGCCACTTTGAGAGACCTGAAACCCCGGGTAGTCTGTTCCGTACTCATACTGTCCGATTTTCTGGTTTCCACCGGGTCCGGTTCCCTGGGCATGGGCCAAACCTTCGAAAGTATACAGCATTTCACCTGTTTCAACATCAAAGATGTAAGTGGGGCGAGTTGGGGCACCACCTTTCACGTCATCGGCGAAAAACGAAACGGCATAAGCTACATGAGCCACCGAATCGGCATCAACAAAAATAACCACTTCCGATGTTTCATTTTCAAAAATCCAGGTCACTTTCGGATTTGTCTTTACAAGAGCCTGCTTCATTTTATCCAGTGCAACCTTGGTATCGTAACTTGACACCAATCCGACAGTTTGTACATCTCGATCGATATTCTCCACCAGGATACCTCGGAATTTCATCACACTGCCTTTGGCATCCTTGCTGATGATAATCTGCTCACCCCAAACCGGAATGCCGTTAAACAACTGGCGATAACGAGCATGTGTGATTCCGTTGAGGTCTGTTCGTTGTCTCAACAGCTTCAGGCCTTCATTTCTGGACAACCCCAAGCTGGATTCAGCACTTTGTGTTGCAACGCTTTTACCAACTGTTGATTTTTTACTAAGGTCAACACGATTCGCCGCATAACCGGCCGTTACCAACAATATTCCAACAATGGAAATAAAAATTGTCAGCAAACTTTTTCGTAATGAAAAATTCAACTTATTCTTCATTTTTTCTCTCCCATACAGTTGTTTAAAATTATAGATACTATTCATTTTGCAAATAGTATCTTCTTCAAACAAAAGAAAAAACTGAAATTAAACACAATTGTTCAGTCACATAAGCTTAACTCTATCCGTCCAACCGGATTTCCGCTTGAAAGCCCCGGAACCTTTCAGGGGACCTATAGAAAAGGTAGCAATACCGCGGTTTTTCCTCTTGTAGCTTCAATATTTATCGCTGTTTAGCTATTTATACCAAAGCTTAAAATAGAGTTAGCACATTATTCATTAAATTAAAAAAAAAGCAAGATAAAAATACATTTTTATTTTTTAATATATCAAGTTTATCGTTAATTTTCGATACCAAATGAATAGTGAATTTTCTGGAAATAATTTCTTTCAATCAACACCGGGGAGTCCCGCATTTCGATTTTTATAGCCGGTGTTAAAACGCCGGAACGAGGGTTTGTCTCAGCCCTGCCCAAACCTTTGGGATCATGCCTGGTTTCGTTGGGTACAAAACACTTTAGATTACAATAATAATCCGTGAAAAAAAATTTGCAGCAAATCAGATTTGAAAAAGGAAATTAGATTGTAATCGGAAGTTCAAATTGGAGTTTGCAACACGGAAAACCGTCGAACTATTGATGAGTGTGAAGTGTGGGGAATTGATATACTCTCAGGCAGCAGGAAATTCCAGACGGAAGGTTGCACCTCTGCCGGGTCCGTCGCTATGGACCGAGATTTTTCCATTCATTTCCGCCATGTAATTGGCACAACTATGAAGTCCGAATCCAAAACCGTCCTTTTTTGTGGTAAATCCATGGTTGAATACCTTCCCAAGATTTTCGGGAGCAATACCCTGGCCGCTATCGGTAATATCCAGTACCACTCGTTGATCAGAGTGTTTCAGATGAATCATGATTTGTTTTTGATCAGACTTCTGGTGCATAAGCGCTTGGGCCGCGTTTTTCAGAATATTTACCAGGATATGCAGTAGTTTGATTTTTTGGGCTTTGATTTCCGGAACCGGTTCCAGGTGCTTTTCCAAACGAATTGACTGCTTCACAAACAGGCTTGGAACCAGTGAAAGAGCGTCTTCAAGGATGGTGGTTATGTTCAGGGATTCGATCAAGAATTCATTTCCCGCATAGTTTTGCTGGGCTACAACCACTTGCGTGATGGTGTCTACTTTGCCGGCCAGGCGGTCGATATTGCTGCCAATTTCATTATAAGAATCGGCAAAAGCCTCATCGAGTTTCAGGATATACTCGATAGCTTTGATTCCTTTATCATGGGTGGAAAAAAAAGTAGGCAAATCATCAGCATGTTCTTCAATTAACTGGCAAACCTTGGAGAAATTTCCATAGGGACTTTGATTAACGGATTCTTTGATGATTTGGGCCGAAGTAATAACGCTATTGAGGACGTTGCCAATATTGTGCAGGGTATCTGCAGCGATTTCCGCCATACCCGCTTTATGTGCTTGTTCCACCATATCCTTTTGGGCTTGCCTGAGAAGATGCTCTGCTTTTTCCCGTTCCGTAATCTCTGCTTTTAACTCCTGGTTCTTGTTTTCCAGATTCATTCGCTGGGAAACTAATCGTTTTAAATAGCTTCTATTTTGAAATTCGACATAAAAACAGATCGCGGTGATGATCACCACAGATATTAAAAACCGGATTTGTAAGCCCTCAAACTCGACCGTGCCTTTTCCCGGGATGAATACAAGAGTGACTACCAGGGCCAGAAACATCACGGTCATCCCGACCAGTCCCTTTTTATGCCCAACAGCAGCCATAATGAGGAAAGGAAACAAATAGAACCAGGGGACACGACTGAGGTTTTTTTCTATTCCCAAAACCAGCACCAGCGCATAACCCATAAACAGGTAAAAGATCACAAAGAAAACAGTGTAGAGGAGGTGTTCCTTATGTATATCAGTCACCCTTTTGACTAAGATAAAAAGCCCAACCATGACTACCAAAAGCGTGGTAACCAGGGCAGACTGCGGATATCTTCCGGATAAAAAGCTAGTCACAGCCATACCTGCCAACAGGGGACTCCCAATGAAAAACATCGCTTTGAATAAAAAACGTTTGGGGATGACCTCTTCCTTTGTATACAGGTCTTTTTCCTTGGGTATTAAATAATTTCGCATGATGTTTATCCTTGGCGTTTCATCCTTGCCTTGTTTTTGTTGCCATAAACCTTGAGCTCCAAGCTTTATGAGGAATGAACCACAGGATTATTTCATCCTTAAGAACAGATTGTTAGAACCTTCTTCTACCACAGATTATAGGTTTTTATCATGCATTGCAGTGTCCATTCCGGTTTGAACAATTGTTCGGAATCTGGTAAGCGATAACCCATTGGAATTATGTATGAAGTTCAATGGTTACCGCATATGCAGGACTAAACTGTGTGCTCTGCAAACCTGTCAATAGTTTAGCACGATAAAAGCAGACAATAAAGAAGTTGAAAAATCAAAGTATAAAAGAATGGTTTTACTTTGACTGATTGTTCCGATAGCTCTGACACCGGTATCGTTTCCATTTGATTTGAATAACGAAAACAGATTTTCGAATTGGGTTAAGCTGTGCTATAAAATACGCATCTGACAAAAAAGACATTGGTAGAGCAAGACAGACTCCTTCATTTTACAGGGCATTTTTAATAACATAAAGTAAACGAGTTCAGTGGGATCGAAAGACATCTTTTTATCTAATATCAATCGGATACATCCTGGTATCAGAGTACAATCAGCATTTAAAGCGAATAACGGATTATCGTTTTTCAACCCTTTTCAAGCAATCGATTTATGAGAAAACTACTGTTGCTCAAACTGGCTAATGCTAATTTTGGAATTTGGGAGAATGAGCTCAAAGATGTCAGAACCGATTTGGCAGTGCACAATCTACCTTACAACAACCGATGTATCCCAGGAGTAGCAAGGCTTAACGATCGGTTTTTATCCATTGCGGATTTATCCTACTGCATGGGCTATCCTCAAATTCAAGGTGAAACTCGAACTGTACTTGTGATGCCCGGTGACAAAGATGTTGCAGGATTTGTGATAGATGGCGAACCGGAATCCATAGAGACAGATGAAAAAACCATAATTCCAATTGAAAAGTGTGCGCAATCTGCCATTGTCGATAGTTGTATCCATCTCCAATCGAAACTCATTCCAATAATCAACATTGCAGTTCTTCACAGCGCTGTTCAATCGGCTGATTTCGTGCTTTCAGATCAAAATCTGGAGTTAAAGACATCCACCCCAAAAAAAGGCGACAAAAAACTACATTTTGTGGAATGCGACAACCATTCGTTTGCCCTTCAGGCATCAGCTATCGAGAATGCCATTGCCAGGCCTGAAGAAATTGCCCCGATCAGCCAACTACCGGAATTCGCAGAAGGATTGATCTATTATAATCAAAAGGCAGTTCCATTGATTTCACTTACACGCAGAATTGGTTTTTCAACAGAAGATCAGAGTAGTTTTGTCCTGCCGACTCACATAGAAGATCAGGCAATCTGTTTTCTTGTCTCCTCTGACAGAGGTGAGCTAGAGCCAAATACATCAACAGAACCCCTGCCGCCGCTGGTCAAATCCAAATGGCTTGAAAGTGTTATTATCCATGAAAATGTAATTCTGCCGGTCATCGATAGCTACTCACTGCTTCTACCCGGAGCAGATGAAAAAACAGAACAGGAAAGTGATCAATACCATCCGACCGTTTCTTTTGAACCGGGATCAAATGACACTGAAGTTATTGAGTTATCGCTAATCGGGGTGAAGCACGCCATACCCAAAACAGAAGTGAAAGATAACCTGGATATCCGGTCTTTGACACGCATCCCAAATGTTTCTCCAATGATATTGGGGGTTGTGGAACACAAGGGAGAAATCATTCCAGTTTTAGATCTGGCCTTGTGCTACGGTGAAGTCTCCTCTATAACACCGAACTGGAAAATGGCCCTGGTTGAAAACAGTAATTTTAAAGCATTTGTGGCTACCGATCGCATGTTTGATCCTCATTCGCTTACATCGGACTTACAAAGAAGATTGCCCATTAACCTTGCCAACCAGTTTGTCTATGGTTGTTATACGGATCACAACAGTGACGCCGTTATCCTAATACTGAACGTACCGAGCATCGCCATCCATTATAAAAGCGAGGCATCGGACAGTACCCTAACGATCTTTGCCAAGGAGTTCGAAGATTCTGTTAAAGAGCGCAAAGCCTCGCCCTTAAAATCAACATTTGAACTCCCCCCGCAGCCGGAGAAAGTAGCTGTGGAAAGAGTAGTGACTGTTCAAAAACAAGAGCCTCCAGAAGTTGTTGAAACTGATTCCGAGGAAGATCCGGTAGCCGAAGTCATTGAGCAGGAAGAGGACCAAGAACAGGTGGGTGCAAAGGTCGCAGGAGCTTCTGAACAGAATTCCGCCGAAGAACAACCGGAAGACAAGGAAGCTTCAGCAGAGGAAGCTGATGATATTGCTGAATACCAGGAAAAGCTGGTCGAAAAGCAAACTGAAGAAACTGAACCTGCTGTTACGGAAGAGAAGGCATCCGAAGATGAGCATACAGACGCTATAGAGGCAACCACAGTGGTTGCTGAAGACAGCGAATCTACCGATCAGATTGCCGACAATGCTTTTGAATCCGATACAGCTCCCGAAGATACCCCGGCAGTTCAAGTTGAATCTGAGGAAACTGAAGAGCAAGATACCGTGCTTGCAGAACCAGAAGAATCCGAGCATGAGGCTACAGAAATAGAAGAAGCAGATACAG
>JANQLH010000478.1 GCA_028280735.1 SAR324 cluster bacterium
GTGTATTGGGAGGAATTGTAGGCGGCTCATTGGGAGGTATGACCATGGAGTTTTTAAGCGCCCAGTTCTCCGGAATGCTTTTCTCCCGCTTAGCTGGAATGATGGTTTTTGGATTCTTGATCGGACTTTTTTACGGGTTGTTTGAGAAAGGATTGTCAAACGGGGTTCTCAGGTTGTTGAATGGGCAACTAAAAGGCAAGGAGTATCTGCTGGTTCAACGCAAAATAAAAATTGGAACATCACCAAAAGCGGACATTCAACTTTTGCATTACACAGATGTGGCCGACATACATGCCCAGCTGGTGGTTAAAGGAGATATAGTAAACGTCAGGCAGGAAACGGAAAGTCATCGAATTTTGGTCAACGAAGAAAAAGTTGGAGAGCACACCTTGAAGTTTGAGGATGTGCTGCAAATTGGTACAGCAAAATTTCTTTTTTTCTACAAATAAGGGAGTAAGCAATGATAAAAAGATACCAACTAATTCCTGCAATCTTGTTCATTCTGGTTGCACCTTTGGTTTTTGCCGACTCAATAAGAATCTCCCAGGTGGACTCCGGCGATTTGCTGCTCAATCAACAGGTAAAGCTCTACCTTAGCGTTACTGATGACAGGGGAAATCCTATTACGGGATTAAGGCAGGAGAATTTTGAAATATTGGAATCATCAGACGGAGCGTCATTCAAGCCGGTAGAAGAAATAACAAGGTTTAATGCAGGTATTAACGATACAGGAGGAGTTAATTTCTTGTTGTTAATTGATAATTCGGAAAGTATGTATTGGACTTTGGAAGGGAAAAAAACAAATTCCGAAGCCGGAAGAAGAATGACAATTGCTAAAAAGGCAGTAACAACATTCATAAATAGCATAAAAAATCCGAACGATACGGTTGGAATTGCGGTTTATAACTCCTATTACAAACTGTTAGCCGCCCCGAGTAATCAAATCGGCATGGTTGAACAACAACTTGAATCTATAGAAAGACCAAAAGATGATGCTATTTATACGGAAATTTATGCCAGCCTCTCTTTAGCAATCGAAGAATTGGGAATTACAAAAGGCAGAAAAGCTGTGATAATTCTTTCTGACGGAATCAATAATCCCGCCTATCCGCATACGAAAAAAATTAACGAGCAATTCGGGGCTAAGTTTGTTTCCCATACGGCGCCGCTGGAAAAGCTACAGCTGGAAGGCATCTCCCTTTATGTAATCAATTTTGGAAAAAAGTCGGACAAGAAAGACAGGCATTTGAAAACTATTGCCAAACAGTCAGGTGGTGTAACGTTCGATGCTCACGGTGCAGAACAGCTAGGGCAGGTATATTCCAAAATCATGAACCAGGTACAACGGGAGTACATTGCAAGCTATCGGGCTACGATGGATCCTGCCGATCGTAAGTTTGTTCAGGTGAAATACAAGCAGGGCTCCGCTAGTGATACTGTTTCCAGAACCTATTTTTCCAGTGGAGTGTTTGGTCAACCCTCCGAATCTTTCAGTTTGTTTTTCCTGGTTGCTGTAGTTATTGCCGGAACTCTGCTCTGGTGGATTTCTCGTTTGAAGTTTGAGAAACAGCATCGCAGTCCGTCCATTGAGGTGCTAAATGCAGGTGCTGGAAAGCTTTCTACCCAGGTTGTTACATTGGGTGGAGAGGAGACAATTATTGGCAGTTCGCCCAACGCGGATATGACAATAGCCGGATTACCGACGGTTGAGGAAAATCATGCCACGATCGTTTTTGATCCTTCATCAAAAAAATATGCTTTGGAAGGCAAAGGAAAGATGCTCGTCAATAACCGGCTTGTCACAACCAAAGTATTGGAACCGGGCGATTTGATCAATATTGATGGAACCACCATGGTTTTTGATGAAGGAGCAGAAGAGGATGATGAGTGAAATCAAAATACTCAAAGGGTGTTGCCATTGTGGCAACATTCAATACGAGTTTAAAACAGAGTTGAAGATTTCGGAATTCTCAATAAGACGCTGTGATTGCTCTTATTGCATAAAATCCGGAACTCGTTATATCTCGGACCCACATGGAGAATTGTCGGTAACGATTGAAAATGAATCTCAAACTTCGATATATCAGTTCGAAACAAAAACAGCCCAATTCAAAGTGTGCAGAGTATGTGGAAGCATTCCCTTTGCGACCTCTCAAATCAACGGAAATCTGTTTGGAATAGTCAATGTCAATACACTGGAAAAAGCGGAGCATTTCAGTCGGCATGCCAATGTGATGAGCTATGACGAAGAAACGTTGGATGAAAGGTTATCCAGAAGAGAAAAGAACTGGATTGGCAAAGTTAATTACGGATAATTTTGCAACTGTTAAGACTAGAGCTTAGTGGATTTGACCAGTTTGTTTGATTGATCATAGGTGTTGATTTTTTGCTGCTTACCTTTGGAATTGAAGGTAACTATTTGTTTTTTTAAGCCGGTTCTTTGTAAGATTTTCTTGGTGAAAAACCGTTCCTCCTTGTTTTTCTTTCCTTCTGAACTAAAAAAATACACTACCTTGGTATATCGTTCATTAAAGGGTCTATCCTCGGCATAATAAGCTTCCTGTGAGAAAATAGTTCCCTGGTTGTTAAATAGGTAAACTTGTTTTTCTATTCCTTCTTGCGCGACCAGGCTTTTCGTCAAATGCCATTCCTCTCTTTTCTTTCTTCCTTTGTTGTCATACATAAAAACAGATTGATAATACCCAAGGGGATTGGCCTCGACATCCGGATAGAAACTCTCTTTTCGAATCAATTTGCCCCGATTGTTATAGTTCATCACCTCTCTCATTAACTCATCAGGTTTGGCGTCATCAATCAGGTAAAAAATCTCCTCTTTATATAATCGGCCGCTTGGCTTGAAATGTTTGATTCTTTTGTATTTTCCTGTCAGTTTAACTTCTTCTGCGGAGCTGTATTGTTCAATTTTTGAAGGGGTTGATTCTTTTTTTAACTTCCCTACATACTCTATGCTCCTATCCACTCCCAGTTTAGCCGCTGCTTTGTCTGTATACCGGCGCTCAATATGAGTTGGCTTTCCTTTGTCATCATAAAAAATAGTGTCTTGAATCAAACCTTGTTTCTTTGCAAAAGCCTCTGTAAAAAAACGTTCCAGCTTGATCTTTTTTTCTTTTTCGTTGAAATGGGTAACCGTTTTATAATGTCCAAGTTTAAGAGCTTTAGCTTTGGGATATGTACGGATTTCTTTTAGTACTATGTTGTCATCATTGTAATGGGTGATAATTCTGTTTTGATAGTCGCTCCCCGCTAGGATTACCTGGGGAAATACCGGAAAAAACAGGCTGAATATCAATAAAATAAAACGGCTACGCTTAATGTCACAAATTGATTTTTTAAGTTCCATAAGACTTGTATTCCGGTTAAGACAGATTAATCAGTAGAGACTCAAATCTACGAGAAATTTACTAAATACTTGTCGGATGAGGTGTTAAGTAATAGTTAGTGTTTATTTAAATGAATAGATGAAAGCAAGTAAAAAACATCAAATCGAACATCTAGTAATTAATACTATTTTAGCAAATTGTGAGTTACAGTGAACAGGATTTTTAATGAATTCTCCCTTGTCTATTTTACATCTGACCGCAAAAAAAGGTATAATAGGTGCTTGGTATTCTTAGTTTGTTAGCGAAGATTACTTTATGAACCACTTGTTTTTGTAAAAACAACTATATTTCCTATGTTGGGCAAACCATCGATCAAGCCACTATCCCTGCAATCACCTGAAAACAAGGTTTATATTCTGAAGCTGATAGCGCATCAGAAATTGGGATCGAAGTGGATTTATTTTCGAAAAATCAAACGAGGGGACCAGGGACTTGCCATCTTTAGAGAAAAGTCCCTGATGGAACAAATGAAGGCCACCCGGGCGGCGTTACGATTTACTACAAAAAACGCCAGAAAATTATATCGATTGGTTTATCTGGAGTCTTTAAAGGATATTAAAACCTATACGGGACTAAAAACCGAATTTCCCGAGCTTCACGAAGACGAGTCCAGCGATGAGATAATGTCATTAAACTCGGATCACGATGCCGTTATCATCTCTTGGACGCCAATAAAATTTCTTTTGCCTGTTGTCCAACTTAGAGCTAAGGGTGCGGCTACACAACGCCATACTGAGGGATTAGCAGCCAAACTTTTCTTCAAGGTTGCAGGCTATTATGCTGATCCTGCTAATTGGGACCGGTATAAACTAAATCTCTACTTGCGACGAATAACAAAAACATCATCATATCAGGAAATTGTTTCGGAACTGGAGCCGCTAAAGTCAGACCTGGAAAAATTTGTCGAAGCTTACGAACCATTCAAATTTGGTAAAGCATCGCTTTCAAAGGATGTGGCAACTGATCAGGATGCCTTTGATGATGCAATGGGAATAGAAAGTTTTGATTCCCAGTTGAATACGCTCTATTGGTATAATTTTATTTATCTTGCCATCGAACAGTTTCTTTTCAGATACTACCTGACTCTGATTGTGTCGACGGTTTCAACCGATGCCATAAGGTACTTGACGACAATATTCGAGCCCGTGTTATCCAAAGCTATCGAAAACCGAAATGTGTTTTTGGGCTCCTTTGAAACAGACAGGACCAAACGCGCATTTAGAGTCCCGTTTCAACGATTGGCAAAAGAAAAGCAGAATGAGCCTCTGAAAAAGAATATTAAAACCCAAATGGGTAACTTTGAAACGTTTACCTACAATCTGCCGTTGTTGGATCAGACAACCCTGACATATGAACTGGAAGAAACCCCGGGCGAAGGCTCTGAATGGAGTACCTTTGTTAAACACTACATTCTGAATATCAATCGTCCTCCTGTAATCGAACAACACAAACAAGAAGCAGAAGAAGCTGATGTAAAAGAAAAGAAAGAAGATCCGGCATTAATTGAAGAAAAAAAACAATTAGCCAAAGAAAAAGAATTGTTGGTTCAGGAAAAAAAAGAGCTAACAGCAAGAAAAACAGCAATCAAACAAAAGGAAGACAGTTCAGATTCTTTGGGAAAAGAACAAAAAATAGATCTCGAGGAACAAAAAACAAAGCTTTTGGACGATGAGCTCCAATTAGACAAAAAAATTCAGAAACTTAAAGAAAAATTCTCTCATTTCGAAGCAAAACAGAAAGATTCTGAAATCGCCCAAGCAGAAGACGGCAAACGGGCAGATGCAAGATTTGATGATCCCGAAGCGATTCTCCAATTCGAAAATGAGCTGTCTCAGCTGCCAGTCAGGCAATTTGTATTAATGAGCATCATGACAAGCATGATGAACTGCACGGAAGCAAAACGACAAGCTCGCTACAAGATTATGGAACGCTTTAAGGAGCGAGTGGCAAACGACCAGGAGTTGGAAGCAAAAAGAATTGAAGAGATAAGAAAAAAAGCGGAAAAAAAACTACGGGAATTAAAAAAACGCAAAGGGAAAATGGATCGCCTAAAGCAAAGTGATACGGTGAATGTTATTGCCGATGACATCAACAAATTTGAGAAAGGAATTGAAGAACGAATTGAAATTATCAAAAAAGACTCCGATCAAAATTTACAAGCACAAAAGCAAAGATTGAACATTTTGTTTGAACAAATTTCAAAAGAAAAATCTTCAAACGTAGGCGAAATTCCCAAGCATCTTTGGAAGTTAATTCTTCAGATCAAACCTGAAGATGAGTTCCCCCAGGGATTTCCTTCCTTTGTAGCCAAACACATTCAGACAAACTTCACCAGGGAATTGGAACCGTTTTATAAAAACATCTTCAATATTCTCGATCTGCCAATCAAAGAAAAGATTCTTATGATTCAATCACTGGACAAAACCGATATTGAGACTTCTGTGAAGTTGATTTTGGATGATAGTGAAGAAAGGGAATTTCAACAAAAGGTGGACACCATGAAAGCTGAATTGAATAATCAGGTTCCTGATCTTTTTACCAATAAAATAGTATTTTTAAATAAACTCATCCCCATTGAAGATGCACTCAATTTAAGCATAGATAATAAAAGTCTGAATACCTTACTGGTTCTGAAAGTAGCATCACCTAAACAACCTCAGAATTTTAATTTGAAACCCGAAGTGATTAAGTCACTTCTGGAATTGAACAGCCTCAAAAATCCTCTGCCGAAATATAGCATCATCCAATCCGGAAAGGAGAAAGAGCAAAATCCGGAAAAACGTATTAATCCTGCCATTTTCAACAGCTTGCTTGCCAAACTTGAGAAAACCAAAACCTGATTTTTTGTGAATTCAGAAACTTTTGAACAGATTTCGCATTAATCATTTAAAAAAAGAATAACTGCAAACCAGACAGGATCCTGAGGTATAAAATGTTCAGAAAACTAACAATATTCGTTATTATTATCAGTTGTCTATGTACGGTTTCCGCAATGGGATTCACCAGGGCAAGTCGTTTATCCGCTCTTAACGAGTTCAATGTCGAAAGAAACAAAAACACCCTGTTACGTACAAATAGGTGCAAGGGGTGCTATTTGGCTTATGCCAAACTCTCCGGGATGGATTTGGCAAACGCTGATTTGAGAAATGCGAACCTGATCGGTGCGACATTTATAAGAGCAACACTGGTTGGTGCGAACCTTGGAGGAGCTAAAATAGCAGGGGCAAATTTTACCGGGGCGCAGTGGATTGACGGATCAATCTGTCAAACCGGTTCTGTTGGACGGTGTATCCGGGTTCAACAACAACCGCAAGCTCCATCGGGCCAATAATCAGCCTCTATTTGGAATACCCGAACTCATTTAGTTTTTTGGGGTTATTAATCCAGTTTTTTGCCACTTTAACGTGCAGGGACAGGAAAACCCCTGTTCCCAGCAACCTTTCGATTTTTTTTCGTGAATACTGCCCCAGCTTTTTTAACATACTTCCCTGTTTGCCGATGATTATCCGTTTATGGGATTCTCTCTCTACAAAAATAGTGGCGAAAATCTTTATCTTTTCTTCTCCTTCTTTAAACGCATCGACAATAACAGCCACACCGTAGGGAACTTCCTGGAAGCAGTTTCTCATAATCTGTTCTCGAACGAACTCCCCCACAATAACCCTTTCCGGAGTATCTGTCAGTTGATCCTGGTCGAAGTAAGGGATACCCTCCGGAAGATACTTGGTGAAGAACGAAACCAGGGTATCTGTCCCTTTGCGTTTCAACGCGCTTATCGGAACCGTTTCAATGAATGAAAGACGTTCATTAAAGGATGCAATTGTTTTCAGGACATCTTCCGGTTTGGCAAGATCTATTTTGTTGATAACAAGGACAGCGTTATTCAACTTTCCATCGAAGTGCCTCAAGATCTCTTCATCACCTTTTTTGATATCGCTTTGCTTGCTTGAAAGAGGTTCTGTTATGAAGAAAATCAGATCAGAATCCTTTATCGTCTGAAGAGCGTATCCTACAATCCGCTTGTGCAGTTCATTTCTTGGCAGATGAATTCCCGGGGTATCAAGTAAAACAGCCTGATAGTTCGACTCGTTGATGATTCCCCTGATGTTATTTCTTGTGGTTTGGGGCTTGTCTGCAGTAATCGAAATTTGTTGACCGATCAGGCTGTTTAATAGAGTGGATTTTCCAACGTTCGGTCTGCCAACCAGTGTTACAAATCCCGACTTAAAATTGCTCATTTACATCCTTTCAGTGAATGTTTTGTTAATGGTCATTAAATCAATCTTAAAAATCATCGTTCATGTCACAGTCTAAGTTACAATTCAAAAATAGAAAACAGCTATGTCGCCTTTTACTTTGCCGATTTGTTTTTAGAAAGGATATGCCGGGAATTCCTGGAGTCTAAAAATATGGTGCCTTCTGGTTTTAGTGAGCAATTACGATGACTTGAGAGATAATTTGCTTACGATTGTAACGCATTATTGCAATGTCGAAGTCTTGGTATATAATATTTGCGAAAGCTTGCAGAAGCAGGCTCGGATTCATTCTTTTTTTTGGACACAAAAAACCGCTACAAAGATATTGACAGTTTTTTCATTCTGTCTTAGATTGAATATTTTACGTTAAAGTGCTGGCTTAGCTCAGTTGGTAGAGCAGCTGATTTGTAATCAGCAGGTCGGGAGTTCGAATCCTCCAGCCAGCACCATCAGCTTCAGTGGGGAGATTCCCGAGTGGCCAAAGGGAACAGACTGTAAATCTGTCGGCGACGCCTTCGGAGGTTCGAATCCTCCCCTCCCCACCATTCCTCATGAACGTGGAAGATTTGAGCCCGGGTAGCTCAGGGGCAGAGCGCTTCCTTGGTAAGGAAGAGGTCGGCAGTTCAA
>JANQLH010000501.1 GCA_028280735.1 SAR324 cluster bacterium
CTATGGTGGCGCTCGCAAGCTCGCTGACCATAGGCTAATTTAATGAACGCTGTCAGCGTTAAGCGCAATTCATTGTTGTTATATCGGAAAACACCTTAGCGTTTATGGGGTCCAGCCCGGAATGACGAAGAAGCAAAATCTGCCCATAATCACCTAAAATCTTTTTACGACACAGTCTGTAAGATGCAGTTGTACCACACCCGAATCAAAAACAGTTTTTTTGGTTATTGTCAGATTATGTCGTTTGTCTAAGTCTGCTATAACAGGAAACCCATCGCCCAAAAGGACAGGGATAATGGTAATGATAAATTCTGTGATAGCACCGATTTCTAAAAATGAGCTTGCCAGTTTGCCTCCGCCCACTAACCAAGTCCTTTTAAAACCGGAATCTCTTATTTCCCGTAACACGTCTACGGGACTTTGATTAGATATCCGGATCAGCGGGTCCATTGCCTCACGATTTTTGCCGGTAAGAACCCAGCTTGGTTTACCCGGATATGGCCATTCTCCGTATTGTTCTACAAATTTATAAGTGCTACTCCCCATCACCAGAGAATCTATATTATCGTAGAAGGAGTGGTAGCCGAAGTCCTCGTTTTCGTCACCAAAACCATCCAACCAGTCTACTTTTTCGTTAACATCGGCTATATAACCATCAACACTCTGAGCAACATAATAAATCAGTTCGTGGCTTGCCATATTCTTATTTTTTCCAGGTTATGTATAATTATGTTTGTGTAATTGAATGGTATTGTGTTTCCTCTATTTTATCGTGCTCGTGAACATTTCCATTCATAATAACTATGTAAAATACTCCCTGCCCAGCCTGTAAACAGTCTCCAAGTTAGCCGCTTTCATCGAATCGTCATTGTGCATCATGCCACCCAATATCTCCATTTTTGCTTCTTGCAGCCCGATCCCCAACAACCTGTCTTTGAGCATGATTGTCCTCATGCTTTTGGCGATGCCAGTTTCTTCGAGGTGATCAAGAGGATGTCCCACTGCACAGAGTACCAGGGCTTCCTTTCTTGAAGTTTGAGTGCTCTTTCCAAGGTCGTTATAATAAGCATAACCATGTGACCGGACCTTGTCGAACCAGCCTTTTAAAATAGTGGAACAATTGTTCCACCGGACCGGGTGAATAAAAGAGATGGTATCTGCCTTGATGACCTTGGAGATAGGTTTCAGGAGACCAGAAATTTATCTCTGTATTCTTTTGGGGTTAAGCCCACCTGTTTTTTAAACAATCTCCGGAAGGTGCTACTGTCTTCATACCCTATTTGGTAAGTGATCTCGTTGACGGTGTCTTTGGTCGTTTCCAATCGCTTTTTGCCGGCTTCAATGCGGATGGTCTGTAGGTAGTGCAATGGGGAGTCTCCCGTAGCCTGTTTGAACCGTCGTTTAAAATGACGTGAACTGAGGTTTACAAATTCTGCAATCTCATCAATCGTAATGTTGTTTGCGTAATTAGCTTTCATCCATTGTTGAGCCTTGGCTATCTCATCGTCGCCGTGTTCCGTGGAATGACTTAAATTGATATAGGGGCTCTGGCTTTCCCGTCCGGGGTCGATCAAAAGCATTTTTGCTCCCTGTTGGGCTAACTCCTCGGAACAGTATCTTCTCAATATGTACAGAACCAGGTTTAAGGCAGATGATGTGGCGCCGGTACAGACCAGGTTGCCATCTTCTGTCAGTACCTGGTCTATTCTTAGATCGACCTTGGGAAATTGCCTGGCAAATGCCTTGGAAAACCGCCAGTTGGTAGTTGCTTTCCTGCCATCAAGTAATCCGCTTTGAGCCAACAGAAATACTCCTGTACAGCCGGCTCCTATCAACATTCCCCTGGAATACATTCCGGTGAGACATTCTATCACGTTGTCTTGGTTTTTAATGAAGGGAGAACTAAGGTTTTGAATACCGGGGATCAGGAGCATGTCTGTCTCATCAATGGAGCTAAGCTTGCTTTGCGGTTCTATTTTGATTCCGCCATTTGCAACCACGGGCTTTCCGTCTTCAGTAACAATCTCTGTCTTAAAAAGTTGTGAATCATAGTTCCCGGTTTTATATTGGTGCCATTGGTCAACAATGGAAAATGCATCGATCAGGTAATTGATACCTGAGAAATAGCAGCCGGTTAAGGCTAAAAACGATACTTTGGTCATTGGTCGGTTTTCCTATAGGTAGTCGGATTATCGGTGAAATAATATGCCAACCCTTGAATGCGTGGATTGATTGATTATGTTGCATGAAAACAAAGACCGAAATTGCACGATATTTGTCATTTATGCCACTTTCGTTCTTTAACGACAAGCAGTAGGTTTTGTTTAACTCGCTGAATGTTGACTGAATGTTGGAGTCACTTCTCAAATCATCAATAATTCGTTACATACCTGTTACAGCTGTTGCCTTCCAGGGAACAGGCGGGCATTTGAACGACAACGGGAGAAAGCATGAATGAATCACTTTATCGTCAGTTGCAGGAAAAACTGGATCATTTTTCAATGGGTTTTCCGAAAACCGAGTCGGGAATAGAAATTGAGATTCTGCAAAATCTGTTTAATGAGGACGATGCCCGGCTGTTTCTATCCATGTCACACAGCCTTGCAAGTCCTGAAGCGATTGCCGAACAAGAGTCGAGACCGGTCGATGAAGTGGAGGTTCAATTAAATGACATGGCGGAAAAAGGACTGCTTTTTCGTTTGAAAAAGCAAAACAAGGTCATGTTTGCGGCCATTCCATTTGTGCACGGGCTTTTTGAATTTCAGGTCAAAAATCTCAGTCGGGATTTGGCGGAAATGTCAAGTCGTTATTTTGATGAAGCTTTTGATGAAGCCATGCAGAAAAGCGCAGACTATTTTCTGAGAACGATTCCTGTCAATGAGTCCATTGAACTCACGCAGAACATCGCCGCGTTTGATGATGCAGTGGAAATTCTAAAAAACAAATCCAAAATTGTGGTAACCGACTGTATCTGTCGGGTACGAACTGAAGTGCTGGATGAATCGTGCGGAAAACCCAAGGAAGTTTGTTTCATGTTTGGTTCAATGGGGCAATATTATCTTGATCGGGGTATCGGCAGAGAGATCTCCCTCGAAGAGGGAATTGAGATCTTAAAAACCTGTCAGGATGCAGGGTTGGTTACTCAACCTGCCACCTCACAAAATCCCGGTGGAATGTGCAATTGTTGCGGGGATTGTTGCGGTATCCTGAAAGCGTTGAACAAGCATCCCAAACCGGCGGAAATGGTGTTTTCCAACTACCTGGCTTTTGTTGCTGATGAGGACTGTACAGGTTGTGAAGACTGCCTGGAACGATGCCAAATGGATGCCATCAGCATCACTGAAAATGAAACCGCACTGGTTACTTCAGATCGCTGCATCGGTTGCGGGTTATGTGTGACCACTTGCCCCACGGGAGCAATGAAACTGCAATCGAAACCCGGAGAATATAGAACTCCCCCGGCAAACACCTCTGAGCAAATGAGGTTGATGGCCCAAAAACGCGGATTGCTATGATCCAAACAATGGGACAGGTGTCGTCAAAACACTCGTCCCGATCTTCCGTCCCCCCCCCTCTGATTTTAGCTTCTTGATTTAGGAAATATTGACAAAAAATCTAATCGCCACAAATCGATAAACGAACTTGGAAAGAAAATTTTCAAGTCTTATCAAGATTACTTCTTTTCTCTAAGCTAGCACCATTCTTTGGTTTTAGCGTATTCAAAAAAAACGAGATTCAATTATCTTCAAAACCTGGTAGGGTTGTCCCGTAAAATCAAAGAATTAATTCTATGGTTCATTTGTTGTCATCCGCTTTTTAATCACCAAGGAAAGTGCAACTCGATGCAACAATTTGTTGCTGGCAATCTTTTCAAAGAGAATCTCCATGCAAGATAAAGTAACCCTTGTCATAAATGCATTGACAATTGCTGCAAGCTCTTCTTTATTGGTTGAGCGTTTGCTGGAAATGTTGAAGCAGATTCTAAGCTACGAAAGTAAGGCTTCCAGGCAGACACGCAAGGACAAAAAAAGAGAGGCAGTGTATAAAAAAGCCAATGAAACCCTGATGAAAATCCGCAAATCGCTGCAGGATTATGATGAAACCGGGGATGAAAACAAGCTTCAGGTGAGAGACGGCGTCAAAGAGCCTGCCCGGGAAGAGAAAGACGACACTGTCGACAAGGAGGGGCAACCCGAAGAGAATTTTGAAAGATACTCGCCCGTCCTCATTGTTCCGGCATCGCCGCCAACACTCAACGAACTGCAGATAAAGGTCTTTCTGATGTTGATGGCATCCGGACTCGGTGTTGCCATGGCGGAAATGTTTAACCTGCGCCTGTTATCCATGTTTTTATCCGATGTCAGAATTCCGCATGCATTGGATGTGTTGTTTTCCGGTATTGTGATTGGAGGGGGGAGTCATCCCATTCATGCCTTGATCCGGTTTTTAACCACCAGAAAAATTCCCGAATTTACTCCGGAAGCCAAACAAGTGACGAAAATAGATCCGATTAAAAAGACAGAAAAACAAGCTACTCTTGATGAACAACCGGAGGTTTTGGATGATGAACAGGCTAACTGGTTACCGATTTCGTATAACGGTGGTGTCAATCCCTCCAGCCTTGAAAATCGAAACTTTCGAACCACCAATCCCACACTGATTGTTTTCCACCATACAGCCATGTCCAGCAATCTGAGTTTCCAGGACGTTGTGGATGAGTTTCTGATCAACAAAAAATGGTCCACCGGTTATCACTGTGTAATTATGCCCAATGGAAACATCAGACCTTTCTGCCGCTGGGATCGCAGGGGGAATCATGCCAAAGGGCACAACTCCTATAGCCTTGGAGTTTCGTTTCACGGAAATTTTCATACCCTGGAGAATGACCAATATTCCAATTATGACGGCAGATTTGGAAACCAAAAGCCGACCCCCGTTCAGTTAGATGCCGGAGCCAGACTAGTAGCCCTCTGGGTGAACTTGTATGAAGGTATTGAGCTGGATTTCAAAAAGGATATTTTAGCCCACAAAGAGGCTATTCCCGGACATACTGTTTGTCCCGGTTCTAATTTTCCCTACATTGAATTTGAAAAGAAAGTGACCTTCTTTTGCGAAGCCTGGAAAAAGTCTGATACCGTGCAAAAGCAGATAGAACTGTTCAAGAAAAAACCATTTTTATATATCTAAGCAAAAGGAATCCAAATGGAACTTGTTAGTGAATCTCTGGTCTTGCTTGCAGCAAGCATATTTCTGGCCTTGATAGTGGAGCGATCCCTCGAAATAATCAAAAGCATTTATGATTACCTTGAAGTCAGACTGGATTGGGTCGGTTTTTGGAACAAACGTTCCCTGGACCTGCAGAAGCGCTTTGAAAATCGAGTATTGAGAAACAAGGGCGGGAATCAAAAAAACCTTTTTTTATACCTGACCTCATCTTTTATCAGCACCGATTTGCCGGGATATGAAGGTGTACTGGTAATTTCGGCCAACAAAGTCAGAAACAAAACAATTACCTTCAGCTTTAAAATATTAGGCCTGATCCTGGGAATCTTAATCGCTTTTTGGGTGGACCTCAATCTATTCAAACTGGTTGATCAGCTGAATTACTGTGTGCAATGTGAACCCACCAGTAGGGTCGATGTAATACTTCGGGGTTGGTTGGGAACGACGATCTCAGGGGTTGCGATCGGTCTTGGTTCCGGACCTGTTCACAAGTTGATTGCAGCTATCGATTTAGCCCGTAAAAATCGCCAATCTATTAACGTTTAGGAAGGAGAATCCACCATGGGTACAGTGCTGACTATTTTTCTGGAAGATCCCGGTATTTTTATCGGCCTTGGTTTTGTCCTGGCTGCAACCTGGTTTTTACCTTCGCGGGTAAGATGGTACGTGTTTACCGCCGGTATTGCCGTTGTAGCTTTCAGGGGATACCAAATCTATTGGGCCAGGAAGCGAATGAAAGAACTGGATCAACAAAGAGACCAGCTAAAAAACGAATTGAACTCGCTCAGGAGCCGTCATCAGGAGCTGGAGAATAAAAACAAAGAGCTGAACGAAGAGTTCATTAGTATCAAAAATGAGCGCAATAAACTGTTAAATGATCGGAAAGCATTGGAAAACAGTGACGGAGAAATTCAGGCAAAAAAGGATGAACTGGATAAAAAACTTGAAGCAAAAGATGCGGAATTTGCTGCCAACAGAAAAAGATCAAACAGCGTTTCCGATTTTCTGGGCAGCTTTTCCGAAACAGACGACCACCTATCCGATAAAGCAATTGATTAATCGTGATTTTCCGGAGATATCCATGCGCCTTTTAATGATCTTCATCGGGGTGTTTCTTTCAACAGCCGTAATGGCAGAACCCTGTTACTACCTGGTTAAAGCCGACATGCTGGTAAAACAGCAAGGCGGAAGCTCGACCAGTTATCTTGTTGATGAAAAAGATATCAAAAAAACAAATGACGATGAATTTCTCTGCTTCAAACCTGTGGAAACTGCTGAGTATATTCGAAAACTGGAAAAAGATGCGGAAGATTTTCAGGCGATCAGCAAGGAGTACAAGGATCTGGTTGAAAGAATCAACACTCTCAACCAGGAATACAAAGTATTAATTGCGAAGCACGAGGACACACTGAATCGTTCAGTAAACCTGACGGAACAATACACCCGACAGGTCGAGGAATACAACAAACTGGTCTCAGATTATGATCAGTTGGTCGTTAAATTTGATAAACTGGCTGCAGGGTACAGGGAAGCGGCTCTTTCCGGCACTTCTTTTCTCAGCTTTGATATCGGTGCCGGTGCCACCCATGATAAAGGCGGCATGGGAATGCTAGGGCTTGGAATTAAGCTTGGTCTTTTCTGTCAGCAGCTTAAATTGTGGGGTGTTTATCAAAACGATAATTCAGGTGGAATGGTCGGCTGTTCTTTCAGTTTTTAATGTAACAGCCATTTCATCAAGGATTTTCGGGCTCTTCCAGTGAGATATAAAACCGGTCCAGCTTTTTCCCTGGAAGCGCCTTTTCAAGGCAATAGCCCCAATTTGCCTTGTATAATTCACATGAGTGCCGTCACAAGGTATTCTGACCTGGTTGCAGATCCAAAACAGGGCCTCCGATTCTCCTTCCAAAGACATATCAAGATATTCAAGTCCCTTAGGGACGACACAAAGCATCAATAAAGACCCCCTGCCGGAAACTCCGGAACTTTTTGGTGCACCGAACCTCACTTTATGAGTGGAAACAATGCTAAAAAGTTGTTTATAATCAGTTTTTTCAATTCCGAATAATCATCTATAAACTGGCATGACATGGGATGGAACAGGGTAAAACGTTATGGAACGGGACCGGATTTCAGGATAATCTATCTGGTTGCCCCGAAGCATCCACAGAACTTCTGGTCTATGCAGGGCACAGCCGAGATTCTTGGAGCAAAGACATTGATGCCCAATTCCGCCCTGGCCACGTTAATGGCATTGACACCGACAGGAGTTAATGTTGAGTACCGTTTGACCGATGAGAATGTTTCAGCGATCGATTTTCACTGTAAGTGTGATCTTGTTGTGGTTACGGGGGCTACCCTGCATGCCGCCCGAATCGTTGAAATCTGCACAAGCTTCAAACAAGCCGGAAAAAAAGTTGCCCTGGGAGGGACATTTGCCTCTATCGAATCCGACAAATGCGTTGGATTGGCGGATTTTCTGTTTGTCGGTGAAGCCGAGTATACCTGGCCTGAGTTTTTGAAAGACTGGCAAGGTGGAGACACAAAAACCTTGTATCGACAGGATAGCTATATCGATTTGAAAGACAGTCCCGCCCCGGATTGGTCCCTGATAAACGCGGACGATTACGTAAACATAAATGTTCAGACCAGTCGTGGATGTCCCAACCAATGTGATTTTTGTGATGTTATCCAATACGTTGGGAGAAGATATCGAACCAAGTCTGTCGAGCAGGTGATGAACGAAGTGAAAAATGCCCACGCAATCGGGGCCCGCACGGTATTTTTTTCCGATGACAGTTTTCTGGGTAAAAAAGCTTTCACCAGATCATTACTGACCAGCCTGATTGAATGGAATACAAAACAGGGGAGACCCCTCTCTTTTTCCACTCAAATCACTGTTCAGGTGGCAGACGATGCAGGGTTGCTGAAACAATTCGCAGATGCACGATTTTCAGTTTTGTTTTTAGGCGTGGAAACAGTTCGTGAACGAAGCCTGGATGAAGTGCATAAAAGCCAGAATTACGAACTGGATCTTAACCGGAGGATCAAAAACATCTCACGTTTCGGAATCGTTCCCTTCATCGGATTGATAGTGGGCTTTGATCATGATGATGAATCTGTTTTCACGGAATTGGAGGAATTCTTGATCGAAACCGCCAGCCCCATTGCCGGAATTAGTCTTTTGAATGCGCCCAGGCACACAGCCCTTTATGAAAGACTAAAGGAAGAGGGGAGGCTCACGGAATCTGCCTTTGGCGGTGAATGGCAATTACAGACTAATGTGATCCCGAAACTCATGGATAAGAGCAGGCTTCAACACTTATACGCAGACCTGTTTCAAAAGATTTACCAGCCCCATCATTTTGAACAACGTTTACTGAACTGGCTGAATGGTGTGGACTACCACAACACCCTGTATCACAAAAAGAAAGGGGACTTAAAACAGTTAAAGTTTGGGTTGCGGATCTTGTTTCGATTTTTGTTTAAAGAAGAGCCCGGGATTAAGTCGATGTTCTGGCGACTGCTGCAAAGGACCTGGGCGATAGACCCAAAGCTGATGAAGAGGTTTTTTACCATCATCACCCAATATAGTCATTTCCACAACTTTGTAAAACTCCATCTTACGAGAAATTGATATGGAGTGTCTGATCGTCACAGCTCATCCGCTGGCAAACAGTCTGTGTGCTTCACTGGCAAGCCATGCACATAAGTTCCTGGAATCTGCGAATCATCATGTTATCCTGGAAGATCTTTATCAAGACTCTTTTCAGCCTGCTTTAACCGAAGCAGAGCGCGACAGTTATTACAGTGATCAATTTGATTACAAGGCTATTGAAAAACAAGTGGAGAATTTACAAGCTGCCGATGCTATTGTGCTGGTTTTTCCGACTTGGTGGTTTGGTTTTCCGGCCATCATGAAAGGTTGGTTCGATCGTGTCTGGGGACCGGGAATCGCCTATGATCACACTGAAAACTTTGGTCCGATCAAGGCCAGGCTGCTGAACTTGAAACATATGCTGGCGATCACAACCTACGGCGTTCCCTGGTGGATTGATTACCTGGTTATGAGAAGACCGACCAGAAGAATACTTAAAACCGCCTTGCTTGGTGCCTGCGCTCCACATTGCAAATTCGACATACTATCAGCCTATAAATGCGAGGATCTTAGTGAAGCTGATGTTAATCGCCTGCAGGATCGCATTAGTAAGGTTCTCAAAGGTTGGCATTCTTGATCCCGGTTTTATCCGAGGAGTAGAATAAATGGGAGAAGCAATCACAATCAGATGAGCCGAAACGAGCAATTGGCGCTGACACCTTCCGGATGCTATTGTAGATAGCGGCCCAGGAACACTCCTGCTTCCGGGGCTTTACACTATACCATACTTCAACCAGTGAACACCACCTGCGGAGATAATCGATATGCCAGCGACATTTCTTATTACACCTAAGGTGCCTTCCCACTCTTGCCTTTAAGCCTCCCGGACCAAAGGCACTGCCGAAATATAAATAATACCCGGGTTTGAAGGTAAAAACACCCAGTTTCCCTATGCGGATTGACTGTTTTTGTCTCAACTGCATTAACAAGCCGTAGGTTCCCTTTGTTTCGGGAAGTAATCGGTTTTCACCAAGGTGATGATCCAAAGAGAGGTAATGTATTCGCTGTCGACCGGGCATATTGGCAGGTGTTTGAAATTATTCGATCTCGGCAGTTTTTGATTTTTCGAGGTAGGAATAAGTGCTTCAGTTTCGTCAATGGTGAGCTTCAATAGTTAGCAACACTCTTTTCCGTATATCATGATCGACGATAACCAAAAGTGCAAATGAATAGCTTGGGGGAAAGAAACCATTTGGGAGCTTAATCACCTTGACGTTAAATTTGTTGGTAAGTATTTGTATAGTTGGATCAATTTGATAATAAACGCTGTAAAAATTGTAGGATGGGGAACTCATTACCCATCAGCGAATTCTGTATCGTTGATTTGATGGGTAAGCGAGGTAACGATAGAAAATTACTTTTTCAGCAACCTGAAATGAATGTAAACTCTACCGGTTAATCAACTTACCCATCCTACCAATCGTTCCAAAATGTAGGATGGGTAATTTATTACCCATCATCAAGCCCCGAATCATGGTTAATTATAGAAGAGTCTATGTCCCCGGGGGAACATACTTTTTCACTATCGTGACGGAACATCGACAACCGATATTGATTAAGCATATCGATATTCTCAGAGGATCATTCAGGAAGACCAAAAACAAGTACCCATTTTCCATCGAAGCAATTGTTGTATTACCAGACCACATACACACAATTTGGAAACTACCAGAAAATGATTCTGATTATTCAATTAGATGGAGGTTGATCAAAAGATCATTTTCTCACGGTTTTAATGCATCAAACAGAAATACTTCCAAAATCAAAAAACATGAAAAAGGCATCTGGCAGCGGAGGTTTTGGGAGCATTTGATTCGGGATGATAATGATTTGAGAATTCATTTTGATTATATACATTACAATCCGGTGAAACACGGATTGGTCAAAAGTCCGGTTGATTGGGAGTATTCATCATTTGAAAAATGTGTGCTGAAGGGATTTTATAGACTAAATTGGGGCAGTACCGAACCTTCAGGTTTAAAAGGAATAGAGCTTGAGTAAAGAAATGCAGGATGGACAGGCGCAGCCGGCCAATCCTGAATCCATGTATCAATACAATTTTTAACCACCCAATGAAACCCATACTCGAAGTTAAAAACCTAATTAAAAACTACGGTCGAGTGGAGGCTGTCAGGGATGTCAGTTTTTCTGTTGAGGCCGGCAAGTGTTTTGGATTGCTGGGGCCCAACGGTGCGGGGAAGACCACCACGATCGAAGTCATCGAAGATGTAATCTCTCCAAGCTCC
Source organism: SAR324 cluster bacterium (assembly GCA_028280735.1). Classification (GTDB taxonomy): domain Bacteria; phylum SAR324; class SAR324; order XYD2-FULL-50-16; family XYD2-FULL-50-16; genus JAHJTV01. The sequence goes on from JANQLH010000501.1 coordinate 11,125, forward strand.
GGCAAGGTGTTATATAAACAAGCACCCAGATCCTCATCGTTTCGGGAAGAGGTCGGGATACAGTTTCAGCAGACTGCTTTACTGGGTTACATGACTATTCGCGAAACCCTGCAGACATTTAAAAGCCTCTATCAACATACGGCAGAAATCGATTTTCTGGCTGATTTGTGCTATCTGCAGGAATTTCTGGATCAGATGAACGATAAAATATCCGGTGGTCAGCGGCAGCGATTTTTTCTGGCCTTGGCCCTGATCAACGAGCCTGAACTGATTTTCCTGGACGAACCTTCGACAGGGCTTGACCCACAAGCCCGTCGGAATCTTTGGGATGTAGTAAACAGAATTAAAAAAATGGGAAAGACCATTATCCTCACCACTCATTATATGGAAGAAGCCCAGTATCTTTGCGATGAAGTGGCGATTATGGATTATGGAAAAATCATTGCCCAGGGAAATCCAAAAGACCTGATCCGACAGCATGGTGGTGATGTGATTGTGGAACTGCCTAGAGCCAGCTTCCAGAACATTCCCGATCCAAAACGATTTTCATATCGGCAAAAGCCGGACACGGTTGAAATATCCACCACGGATGCAAACACATGCCTTTCCGATCTGCTTTCGTTGGAGGTCGACCTCAATGATGTCATCATTCGGTCGCAAAACCTGGAAAGCGTGTTTTTAAATCTGACAGGAAGGAAACTAAGGGAATAGTCATGAACATCAAACGAATGTGGGCAATGTTTAAAGCCCGAAACAGGGAATTCTTCCGCGACAGGGCAGCATTTGGCTGGAACTTTATCTTCCCATTTTTACTGGTTGGAGGTTTTGCCGTGATTTTTGGCTCGGACCGGCATAACGAGTTTAAAATTGGTGTGTTTCCTGTCGACTCAGCTACTTTTCAGGTTGAACAGCTAATCCTTCCCGAGGGATTTAAAAACCAGGGAAGTTTCAAGTTTATCCCCTTTTCGACCCGGAAGGAAGCGCTTGATAAACTGACTCATCATAAAATCGACTTTCTTGTCCGCAATAATTCGGCAGATAACGATTATTGGGTTAGTGACACATCGCAAAAGGGGTACATTGTTGAACAGATTTTTAACGCCAGTCTCATTAAAACGGACGATCGCGTAGTAGGCAACAAACGCAGGATACAGGGGTTTGAAATTCGATTTATTGATTGGTTTTTTCCCGGTATCCTGGCAATGAACATGATGTTCAGTGCACTTTACGGCGTGGGATATGTTGTGGTGCGTTATCGCAAAAACGGAGTCCTGAAACGGCTTAAAGCCACTCCCCTGACTGCCCTGGAGTACTTGACCTCACAAATGCTTTCCAGAAACTTTTTGATCATGTTTACCCTGGTTGTTGTTTGGATTGGATGTGATTTGCTGTTTTCCTTCCAGGTGGTGGGTTCTTATCTTAACTTGTTCCTGGTTTTCTTTTTGGGAAGCTTAAGTTTAACGGCATTGGGTCTGGCATTGGCGGCAAGGGGCACCAGCGAGGAATTTACCTCGGGTGTGATCAATTTCATCAGCTGGCCCATGATGTTTTTGTCGGAAGTCTGGTTTTCGCTGGAAGGGGCACCCCAGTGGGTGAAATCAGCAAGTCAGGTGTTTCCATTGACCCATTTGTTAACGGCCTTAAGGGCAATTATGAACGATGGCGCTGGTTTGCTGGATATCGGCAGCCAGCTGATAATTTTGACTATAATGACTCTTTGCTTTCTGTTTATCGGCTCGGCTGCTTTTTCCTGGAACAAATGAAATTAGCCGCAAAGACGTTTGGTTGCGAGCCTTAAGGCAGCATTGGCTTCTCCAATCATTTCGTCATATAGTTCCTTAAGATTTTGAATTTTATTGACAAGTCCCACACTTTGCCCTGCCATGACCGAACCGGTTTCCACATCTCCATCCTGCACAGCATTGCGTAATGCTCCCATCCAGAAGTTTTCCACTTCGTATTGAGCATCTTTTTTGGTAATTTCTCCTGCCCTGTTTTTAATGATTAAATCCATTTGCAGATCGGAAAATATGGACATTCCCTTGTTTCTTAAGGCTCTCACTGCAACAACATTAAGTTCCGAACCTATGGCGGGTGTGGCAATAGCGTCTCTGGCCCTGGCCCTGCGAAATGCTTCCCTGAATTTCGGATGAACCTCGCATTCCTCGGTCAATATGAACCTGGTTCCCATCTGCACCCCAGCCGCTCCGGCCAAAAGTAAATGAGCCATCAGTTGTCCGGTCGCGATACCTCCTGCTACAAAAATCGGCACCTCGTCCATTTTCAAAAGGACCTGTTGTAATAGAATAATCAGGGAAACATGACCGATATGCCCCCCCGCCTCGCTTCCTTCCAGTATCAGGGCATCAATGCCCGAATCGATCATACGTCTGGCAATCGAGTCATTTGAAGCAAATGCCAACACTTTGGCTCCACTTTCCCTGGCCATTTTTATTTCGGAAGCCTTTGGAAAACTTCCTGCAAAGATAATAAACGGCACCTTTTTCTTAATGGTCAGCTTCAGATGTTCGTGGTAGTTGGGAGAAATTGTGATCAGATTTACTGCAAACGGCTTGTCTGTCAGCTCAAACGTTCGGTCAATTTCAGCTGACAATAATTCCGGAGGCATATTTCCGGCTGCCAGACACCCAAACCCACCCGTGTTACACACGGCCGAAACGAAGTTCGCATTTGAAATCCAGGTCATGGCTCCGGCCATGATGGGGTATTTAACACCTAAAAAATCCTGACCTTTCTTCCAAAGCCTATTTAGTTGCTCCATTAATTTTCCTTTGTTCTGCAGCGAGAATACGGTTGCTGCCTGGTTGTATTCGCCCTTTCATTTCCAAAGCTAATATTCTTTACGCCCGTGAACTTGAGCGTTTCCCGAATCAAAACAATAACCGGACTACATTGCAAAAAGTGAACAATTTTTACCACCAATTGAAAACTTTAAAGGAACAAACATGGAAAATCTTTGTTGGAATCCGTTCAGGGATCATTCCGGGTAACCGCATCAGAGTGACCGTACACGGTGCCTTTATCAGGTGTTGAGACCTTCCTTTGACGTTAAGGAAACACGTTTCATTTACGGAGAAGGAATGACGATGTATCTCCGCAATCCCCCGACTCAGAAGAGGATACTGAAATGTTCCGTAATCTGAAGGTGCTGAATACGATTAAATCAGTATTGTGGGATATGGTGTCCGCAGGTGTCGAATTTTTAATAGCTACTTTGCAGACCGGTTTCTGATGGAGACGGCAATAATCTAATCTACCCCTGCAACTTTGATAGGGCAAATTGACAACCAATTCGTGGAATCGCTATAGATTGGTATCAGCAACAAGTGATCAGTTTATAATTTTTTCGCAAAGTGGCGAACCTACGATTAAATTATTTTTTGGAGATTGATTTGTGAATATTATCGACCAGGGGGAGGGAGAACTGTTCACCAATCCCGATCCTGACGAAGCCAGGGCATTTTTCCGGCAAAAAAACAGGAAGATGGTGAACAAGGTGATGGAATTAAAAGATGCTGTCTCAAGATTCGTGTGTGATGGTGATTACCTTGGGATCGGGGGCTTTGGGGCAAATCGTACACCTGTGGCCGCCTGTCATGAAATTGTGAGACAGAATAAAAAAAACCTGGGATTTGCAGGACATACATCAACTCACGATATGCAGATTCTAAGTGCCGGGGAAGTTTATGATCGGCTGGATGCAGCCTATGTGGTCGGCCTGGAAGCCAGAGGTCTCTCAGCCTGCTCCAGACGATACCTGGAAAGCGGTAAAGTTAAAATCACTGAATGGACCAACTATTGTCTGACCATTCGGATGAAGGCGGCATCCCAGGGAGTTTCTTATCTTCCGGGCAGGAATCTTATGGGGACCGATACCTTTAAAAAAAGTGCCGCGAAACTGGCAGAATGTCCTTTTACAGGCAAGAGACTGGTCCTGCTACCCGCATTGTACCTGGACGTTGCTGTGATTCATGTCCATGAAGCCGATATTTACGGGAACTCACGGTTTAAGGGTATTGCTGTTTCCGATTTGGACCTGGCAAATGCTTCCAAGCGATTGATCATCACCACGGAAAAACTGATCAACAACGATGAAATAAAACGAGATCCCACTGCAACAGACATCCCGTACCATCTTGTGGATGCCGTGTGTGAAGTTCCTTACGGTGCCTATCCGGGGACAATGCCCTACGAGTATTTCTCCGATGAGGAACATTTGAAGGAATGGCTGACTGTCGATAAAGATCCTGATGTTTTCAGGGATTTTATCAAACGAAATATTTTTGAATGTGAAAATCATGAAGATTATATCATTCTAAACGGTGGCTCAAGGAAGATGAGAGATCTTCGGGCTAAGGAAATGATGCTGTTTAAGGAGGATTAACTATGGCTGGATACAATGACATGGAAATGATGATTGCCGTGGCCTCCAGAGAATTGGAAAACGGTTCAACAGTGGGTGTGGGAACCGGGGCTCCATGTGCCGCTGCCATGCTCGCTCAAAAGATGAACGCTCCCGAGCTGGTGATAATGTTTGAAGCAGGCGGCATGAGTCCCCGTCTTCCAGAAATGCCTATCTCCGTGGGAGATTCACGGACATTTTATGAAGCAGCTATGGCCGGGAGTATGGGTGATACCATGGAATCCTGTGCCCGGGGATTTGTTGATTACACCTTTTTAGGCGGGGCTCAAATCGATATGTATGGAAACCTGAACTCCACGGTGATCGGTGATTATGCAAAACCAAAGGTGAGATTACCGGGCAGTGGCGGAGCCAATGACTTTGCTTCCTTCTGCTGGCGTATGATGGTCATGACCCCACAGGATAAACGGCGATTTGTCGAAAAGCTCGATTTCCTGACAACACCCGGCTGGCTGAAAGGAGGGAGTTCCAGGGAAAAGTCCGGTTTGCCCGCGGGAACAGGTCCTTACAAAATTATCACTAACATGGCGGTGATGGATTTCGAGCCGGAAACCAAACGCATGAGGGTCTTCTCGTTAAATCCCGGTTACACTTTTAAGGATGTGCAGAACAATTGCGGTTTCGAATTGTTGCAGACCAAAAAACCGGAAGAGACCCAAGCTCCGACTAAAGAAGAACTGGAAATCTTAAGGGAAGAAGTTGATCCATATCGCTATGTGATCGGCCGTTAACCTCGACTATCCGTTATCAGCAGTTATCGGAAAGAAAACTTGAAGGAACTTTATTTTAATTCCGATTGTTGGGTAAACATCGTTTACCCAACCTGCAACATACTGTTCTCACGGAAGACAGCAAAATTTCTTTGAGGCTGTATTACCTGTTTACCAATCAGGCACAGGGAAAAACCGGATTGTCTAAGCATTCAGGCAGTGGATGTTAACTGGCCGGAAGAGAAGTTGAGGAGATTTGATTATCCATTGAATCCAACACCGATATTTAGTATCATAAAACCGGGTAACCGCAACAAGTATGGCAATTGTTGCTTGATATCCGGGTTTAGTTTCAATCATCTGCTTTTGTCATTTGGGAATAAAAACGGCAGGTTCTTTTGATTGTCAAGCTGATAGAAGTAGTCAATCTTCCAATATTATGTTTTATAGAGGAGGAATTATGATCAATCTAAACAATATTCTGGTTCCAACTGATTGTTCGGAATTGTCAAAGGAAGCTACTAAATATGCGATTAAGTTTGCCAAACAGTTTCAGGCTAAACTGACCTTGCTGTTGGTCACTCCGACAGAACCGTTGGCAGTGTTAAACGACTACGGTTACTTTTCTCCGGAGCTTCATCAAAAACTTGTTTTGGAATCGACGAAAAGAGCCGAAGCGGAATTGAGTGAGTTCTGGGATTCTGTGACAGATCCTGAGGTACAGTGTAAGCTGATTAACGCTAAAGGTGATCCCTTTACCGAGATCATTCGCTATGCCAAGGAAAATGAGACCGATATCATCATCATGGGTACCCATGGTCATACCGGAATCAAGCATATACTGATGGGCAGCGTAGCCGAAAAGGTGGTTCGATACTCACCACAACCGGTTCTTACGGTTAAAGACAAGGATTATCAATTTGATGTGGATGACAAGATAGAAGAGGTTGACGCCTAACTCTATCGGTTTGGTTAGTTTGAAGTCTGATTCCGCAGGAAAGCATTACATCCCGTTGCCCCCGTCTCCAGGGATGAGGGAGCCGTCTTTTTTTCATTCTCAAACCAGGGAAACGATCACGGATGATGTTTCAGACGTCTCTTTCATTTGAACAAAAGTGTATCAAGTAGTTAGTGTCTGAACGGAAAATCGCTAAACCTTTATCCAGCCTTGAGCCAAAAACCCGAATTCCGCTTGAAGATTAACGTGCTGTCAGCCGCCAGCATTCGGCATAAGACATTAAAAACTCAAACAAAAACTGTCTGAGAGCCCTGAAAGCACTGAACTCGAAGCATTGAGTTGCCTTTCCTTGAAAGCTTTTATTGGTATGCTTTCAACTAGTTTTCGTTTGGACATTAGTTAAAGCTGCAGAACAATTATTGTTGATAACCTTTTACTTCTGCAACCAACCAATCTGCCAGTTCTCTGCACCCTTCACCTGTTTTGCTGGAAATTTCAAAGATTTTAATATTGGGATTAAGAGAAGTAGCGCGTTCCTTGGCCAGCTCCACGTTGAAATCGGAAAGGGCCAGGTAATCAGTTTTATGAATGATCATCACGTCGGATACGGTGAACATCAGGGGGTATTTAAGGGGTTTATCGTCGCCTTCGGGAACGCTGAGAATCATCATGTTTTTAGTGGCTCCTGTATCGAACTCAGCCGGGCACACCAGGTTTCCCACATTTTCGATAATGATCAAATCCAACTCCGATACATTCATGGCGTCCAGTCCCTTGTTTACCATGTTTGCATCCAGATGACAGAATCCGCCGGTTCTAAGCTGCACAGCGTCTATGCCTTGGGCTGCGATCTTTTCGGCGTCAACCTTGGAGTCGATATCCGCTTCTAAAACACCGACTTTAATACGACCCGCAATGGCTTCAATGGTTTTCAGAATCAGGGTGGTCTTTCCCGCACCGGGAGAAGACATCAGGTTGACCAGATAAGTGCCCTGACTTTTGAGTTCTGCCCTTAATTCTTCCGCTTTTGCAGCGTTGTCGGACATGATGTCTTCCTTTACTTCAATCAGTCTTACTTCTTCCATCAGACTACCTCCATATCTTTGATGTAATATTCTTTACCCGAGACCAGGGAACATTTCTTTTCATTGCATTCCGGGCATTGAATGTCCTTCATTTCCTTCACATCGATCTGAAATCGATGTGAACAGCTGTTGCAAGACATAACGACCGGTACTCGTTCGATCTTTAGTTTGGCTTCTGCAGCTACAGTGTTCTTGGCCAGATAACTAAAATAATGCTGAATCCATTCGTCTTCCAGATCGCTTAACTCACCTACCCTGAGGTTAATTCCAACCACCTTTTGGACATTGTTACGTTTGGCATGTGCCACTATGATATCAAGAATTTTTTCGGTTACGGGTAATTCGTGCATTACATTATTGGGTGATGAACCGGCAATTTGTAGAGAAAGCGACCGCGTTTGGTTTAGTTGAAGGGCAAGATCACCCGGTTATGACTATTTTTGTTAAATTGACGGGCAAGTTTGCCGGGTTTAGGTTTTTTTAGTTGTCATTGGTTCCAGCATGGATAATATTTTTTTTCAATAACTTACCCATCCTACCTTTGATTACGAACTCACATTTTGGCAAAAGTGTTGTAAAAAAGTAGGATGGGTAACTTGTTACCCATCAGTTCCACATCAAAGCACACCTTCCTTGATCAGTTTTTGAACCTCATCCTTATCAAATCCCCAATCAACCAAGGCCGATTCATTATGTTGACCGGGGGTAGGCGGTGGCCCCTGTATTTCCGGTTTGGTGCGACTGAATTTTGGTGCCGGTGCCGGTTGTTTTATACCATCAATTTCAACAAAGGATTGTCTGGCAATATTGTGTGGATGCTTGGCTGCTTCCGTAAAACTTAAAACCGGTGAAAAACATGCATCACTGCCTTCCAAAAGATCACACCATTCATCCCTGGTTTTGGTTTTAAAAATCGCCGCCAGCATTGCTTTTAATTCAGGCCATTTGGAGTTATCCATCTGATCTTCAAATGCAGGGTCGATAATTTCCGCTTTTTCCAATAGCAACTTGTAAAACTGAGGCTCAATGGCACCAATGGCAATCCATTTGTTGTCGGATGTTTCGTAGGTACTGTAAAAATGAGCACCTCCATCCAATAGATTGGTCCCTCTTTGATCGGACCAGCCACCTGCCGCCATCATACCATAAAACATACTGAGCATGGCGGCAGAGCCTTCCACCATGGAAGCATCGACTACCTGTCCTTTGCCCGACTGCTGAGTCTCAAACAGGGCGCACATAATACCAAACGCAAGCATCATACCGCCGCCGCCAAAGTCCCCAACAAGGTTTAGAGGAGGAACAGGTTCCTGACCCTTGTGGCCAATGGCATGCAAGGCTCCCGAAAGGGCTATGTAGTTAATATCATGACCGGCTGTTTCAGACAGAGGGCCTGTCTGTCCCCAGCCCGTCATTCGGCCGTATATCAGTTTGGGATTTCGTTTTAGACTGACAACCGGTCCGATGCCAAGTCTTTCGGTAACACCGGGTCTGAATCCTTCTACCAGAGCATCGGCTTTTTCAATCAGTCTGAGGACTGTTTCCACTCCTTGAGAATTCTTCAGATCGACCGTGACAGAGCGACGACTGCGCAGCATGGTGTTAAACATTGAATTAAGAGGAGTTTCGGCCGGCACTTTACGGTCGATCCTGATAATATCTGCTCCCATATCCGCAAGCATTTGGGCACAGAAAGGACCGGGACCGATACTTCCTATCTCAACAACCCGCATTCCTTTTAGCGGTCCCATTTTCTCTTCTCCTTTTTTATTTTGAAATTATTCGTGAATCGGAAAACAGCTTAGAATGTAGGATGGGTAACTTGTTACCCATCAACTCTTTATGTATGGCTTTTGATCACATTCCACTCGATGGGTAACTACGTTACCCATCCTACGGTTCTTCCCTG
>JANQLH010000027.1 GCA_028280735.1 SAR324 cluster bacterium
GAGACTATCCCCTTGTCCCCAACCAAAGTTGGGGATTTCATCTGGACGACAACCTGGTCGGCCACCAAAACGTCCATGGTACCCGTACACAGAAGAAAAATATCTCTTCCGGACTCTCCCTGGACAATAATGTCATAATCTTTGTGGAAAAAGCCGAACTGAAGTTGGTCTTTCAGCACTTGCCCCAATGTTTCCAGACAGCCTCTCGTCAACGGGTAGCTGTTTAACAGGTCCGATGCAATCTGGATACATTCTTTGTTTGCGTCTTTAAATGAAAAATACTTGTCCGGATCCCACTGAGGCATATGAATTCTTCTCCCACTGATTGGGCATCTGCATACAAGCGCTGGGAAAATTAGCTTATATGCAAGGTGAAAAAGTTAATGATCGTGATGATGTTGTACACCATATTCTTATGATGAATACTCTAATGAAAAATTTATTTCAACTAACACACGCACTATATATGATTTTCCGAATCAATTGCATTGGCTTATATTCACAAACTTAGAAAATACTTCCAAGCTTCTGAATCGGAGCTGACAAGGCTGATGAACTGTGGGTTTGGAGGAATACCTAAAGCCAAATACAGGAGCGATTATTACTCTGATTGGTCTTAACTCCTTGACCTTGATTAATTGTTAGATCACCCTCCTTATGTTTGGAAAGTATGATCCTTGTAAATTTATCCTCCATATATATCTCTTCCACATTTGCTTGTTCAAGAGATTCTTTATACCTTTTGTCTAAAATTTCAGCAACTTTATAAGCTTATTTCTTCAGGCTGCCAATCGTCATAACAGCCAAAAATGTCTGCGAACCCATCTCTTCTAAAGACTTGTCAGAACATTCAATGCTTGAATCGCTCCCCGGGGGGAAATTGGCTTGTGAACAGATTCCGTTTACCGATGTTTTATCAACCTGAAATCACAGCTATTCTTAACAATACCAATGATTAACCCACTTTTCAAAATACTGCTTGAGATCAATGTAAGGTCAGCCAATAAACTCGTTAGTAATTTGATCACTTGTTATCAGACCATCCTTCATGGAGAAAAACCTTGAAAAGATATTGTTTAATCCTGACATTAGAGCGATGTTGCAAATTAAAAAATGAAAACCGGATCGATGTAGAATGCTTGCTTCAACTTCAATGGCTTTCAAGTCCAGTCTGAGTTTTCGTTGAATAATCTCCACTATAGCATAAATATCCGGATTCTGCTTTTTAATTGCAATCGTTGCCGAAACTGACTTGAAATCGATAGAAAAAGCTCAGCCAATCCTTGTTGCCGGCCTAACACCAGAAAAATTACCTCCTTCCCTAGGCAAGTCCGGTCGAGAAATCCCAAAAATTGAAAACCTTTCCTAAATTCCAGGGAATGCAAAATACGGTTTCACAATGCTTTAAAAACCAAACTGAAAATCACGTTCTTTGCTGCTTCCGGGTAAATGATTCAGATTCCGAATCCCAGGGATACAATCATCATCCATTTATCAAACTCGTTCTCTTCCTTGACGTATTCGGAAGATTCTATGGTCCCTCTTAGGTACCTCAGCCTGAAATCGATCACTAAGAAGCTATCCCCACCATACATGCCTATGGAAAATGCACCAACGCTGGAATTAACCGTTTCTTTTCTCGTTTTTTTTACAAGCTTACCTGCCTCAGCATAGTACTCTTTTTGATTCATTGTCAGTTCCAAAGTATTATAACCGACACCCACGTATGCTGAAACAAAGTCCAATACCTTCGATGGACTTTCTTCGAAAGTCCTGAAATCCAGCATTTTAAGGACCATGGGTAGCTGTAGATCTCCTTCAAAATTGTTTTTCTTGACACTTCCGTCTTCTTCGGTGATTGTTTCCAAAAATTCCATTTCCTGGATTAACGAATAACGAAGGCCGTAGCTGTTTTGAAAAATCATGGTTAGATCATATCCTGGCCATTTCTGTTCCATTATCTCGTAATGAATCATCGCAGAAAAATGCACCAATCGTTCTGCTGAACTACTTGGCGAGAATGCGAAAATGCATAACGGCAAAAGCAATGAATATTTTAAAATTGCTGAAATAAATAAGCTATTCATGGTAATGCAGTTTGAATAAGGTCTGTTGAAAGCCCGTGATACCTGCTCCGCTAAGTTTGTTTTTTAAGTCAAGTGATTGACCAGATTTAACCAACTGAAAAAATAAAGGATTTCTTGAATGGTATTCGTGATGTTTTTCTATTTTTCACTATTGTTATTCATTTCGGAAAGCTAAGGAGCGGAAAAATCAGAATTGTACAGCTTCGTATGTTGCACCGGGTTTGGTGACTATTAAACCCTTCAGATCCAGTGAAGTAATGACTGCTAACAGTCGTTGGATTGGTAATTCAGACTGGTCGATTAAACGCTCTTTTTGTGTAACACCATTTTTAATAAGCGTCAGAACCTGTTGTTCTTCCAAGCTTAAGTTTTCCGGCGCTTGATGATCAACACCGTTATTTTTTTTGTTGCTTTGAGCGGTTAAAACTTCAAATTCTTCTAAAATATCCTCAGCTTCGATAACCAGCTTTGCATGACTCCTTTGAATTAAACGGTTAGTACCTTTATAGAAACTTGAATCTGCCGGGCCTGGCAAAGCGAACAATTCCCGATTTTGCTCAATGGCATAACCGGCGGTGATGGTAGCTCCGCTTCTTTCTCCTGCTTCAATTACAACGACACCTTTTGCCAAACCACTAATGATCCGATTTCTTAAAGGAAAATTTCCGGCGACAGGTTTTGTGGTCATGGGAAACTCGGACAAAACCGTTCCCTTATGCTGGATTTGCGAAGCAAGCCCACGGTTTCTTGCCGGATATATATCCGATAAACCATTGGCGAGCACTGCAATTGTTTTTAACCCTGCTTCCAACGCGGCGGAATGGGCCGCAGTATCAATTCCAAGAGCCAGTCCGCTTACAATAACGGTTTCAGGTTTGATGACCGACAGGCGTTTAATCAATTTACGGCACATATTCTTCCCGGCAAAAGAAGCTTTTCTGGAACCGACAAAAGACAGAATAAATCCGGATTCAAGATCTTTGGAACCTTTCAGGTAAATGACAGGAGGAGCGTTGTGAATCTGTTTAAGAACCGATGGATAAGCGGGGTTGGTAAAATCGAGAACGTAAACAGAATGTTTCTTTATCAGCTCCAGTTCTTTTAACAGTTCTTTCGATTCGATGGCTTGAGGAATGCTGGAAGTTAGTGAAGAATTAACCCCTAACAGTTCAGCCAGCCGGTGGTGCGGAGTATTAAATATCGCTTCGATATTACCAAACTCTTCCCAGAGGGTTTGTATGCGGATCGGCCCAAGTCCGGGAATCATCCAAAGCGCGATAAGTCCTTTGGTAGTGTTTGACAGTGTTTCCATCAAAAAACACTCATCGATTGAATCTCTCTTTTTGCTTTTGCTGCGGATCTTGAGGTCGGAAAGCGTGCTATGACCTGTTCGAAGTAATATCTGCCTTTAATTGTTTGATTTCGTTGAGAATAAATCCTGCCAAGCATGAGAATCGCATCCGGTGTTTTGTATCCTCTTTTCGTTTCCTTATGCTGGTAATTGCGTAACACCTTGCGAAAGGCATGTTCGGCGCTCAGGTAATCTTCCAGTTGATAATAGGATTGTCCAATCCAGTATTGGGAGTTATCAGCATCCCTATCGCTGGGATAACGTTTTACAAAATCCTTGAACAAACGAATGGCACTTTTGAAATCCCGATTGGAATAGGTTTTAAATGCCAGTTGATAGTTTTTCTTCGCACCGGCTACAATTTTAAGGTTGATAGGGGCTGTAGGAGGATTTAAATCCGGATCCTCCCAGGCAGATTTAGGCTCGGAGGTTATGAACACTGAATTGGAATCGTCCTCTACGGCCGGCATCAGGTCCGTTTTCACTTCCTTTATTATGACCGTTTGTTCTTTCCTCTCGGCAGTGGATTTCGGCAACAACGGTACGGTTTTTATCGCAGTGGAACCTTTTGGCGTACTGAACTCACCAGAAAGTCCCGTAACTTCAGCTTCTTCTATTTTTACGCTGGAAGGTTTCTTATCGGAAGAAGGAAGCTTAATGGGTTTTGTTTCTTGCGCCGAAAGCTGTGTTAATCGTTCTGAGTTGTTTTGCAGTCGGTTATTCATTTGTTTCAGGTTGATTTCCAGAAGCTGAATAGTGTTACCAAGACTCTTTATCGTTTCAGAGCTTTCCTCGTTTTCTTTCTGCCTTTTCTCTTCCAGTTTAATCAAACGTTTGCGCAACTCTACGTTTTGTTTGAAAAGCTGCTTGTATTTGGATGCAAGGTCCTTGTAGACTGCTTTGTCAACGTCATTGACAGCAAGCGTCTCAGGTTTGGGATCTGTAGAGGAACACCCAATTAGGAAAATACCGGCTATGATCCCAATCCAAAGGCTAACATAGCTTATGCCAAAAAATCTCATAACAAATCCCAAATATCGTCCCATTTCTTTTATTCGTAATCGATTATTTCAGTTGAGACCAATTTTCATTTCGACTTTCTTCTCGTCATATACTCGCTGAAATTCCTCAGCTAAATCGTGTTGCTGATTATTTTTATAAGCAACAATCAATTTTTCAATGACACGCTGCCACCCGTTGAAATTTGGGTATTCCCGCATTATATATCTATATCTGAATATGGCTTGTTCGTAGAGTGCGCGGTCCATATACCAGTTCCCAATAATCAATTCATGCTCTGCCAGGGCCTCAATTGACCCATTTAGATATTGTTCGGCATCTTTCAGATAAAGACTATCCGGATATAAAAAAAAGAATCGCTGGTATTCGCTGATGATTTTTTTAAAATGCTCCGGGTCCCTTGAAAATGCATATTCCCTGCCGAAAAAGAAACTGGTATTTCTTTTGTAATTCAGCTCTATCAGTTTTCCTAAAACGTAGGGAACCAAGTGGCTATAAGATTTGAAATTGAGAAAAATCCGGTAGTTGGTTTCCGCTTCATCAAACTTGCCGTCATCAGCCAGCATATGAGCGTCTGCCAATTTCAGGTAGGAATATGCTGCATACCGGGTCCCGGGATTTTGTTCAATGATGCTTTGAAACAACGGTGTTGCGTTGGCATAAATTCCCTTGTCCATGAACTGAATTGCAGTATCGTACTTTTCTTCCATGGTCATTAATTCGATATCCGTATTCGAACCACTGCAACCTGAAAATATCAAAACCACTGCAATAATTGGAATTATGCCATTTACGATCTTACAAATATCTTTCATAAATAGTAAGTGAACAAAAAAGTTATTGAGGTAGATATGAAAATCTGTCTTGAAAGCCGGGGGCAAAAGGCACAGGATGTGGTTTTTAACCAATAACAAGAATGGTATGATCCTTATCCGATGTTTATACTGAAAAATCCGGTTGTTGAATGCTTTAATAATTAATTGACACAGCCAAGCGCATTTGTGAAGTATGATTTGAGTTGACTTTCCAAATTCATTAATAATTGCTAGGTATTTAGCCTTATAAGTATCAGTAATCGACTTTCACCTTTTTCCTGATAATTGCCATGCAGTTTATAGATATGCACTTTTTTGACCTTGTTCCATCTGTAGTTTACAAGTCTGTTATCCCCATAATGCTAATGTTTGCCCTGGAAAGATATATTTTGTTCAAGATGTCCAGGACACCCGGTGCCACCAAATGGGTACAATCCAAATTTTGGCTTCATCCGAATTTTATTAGTCGCTGTCGTTATCCCATGGGAGTGGTTTCGGTCTTATTGTATCATATGGGAATCGTCTTGTACCCCGGTGAAACAGAAACCATTTGGCAACATGCGGGTATTTTATGTTTTGCATTTTGGATGATAACAGATATCACCGATGGAACTATTGCCAGACATTTCGATTTGCATTCGGTCGAAGGGGAAAGCATTGATCCATTATCAGACAAATTGTTGATTTTCCCCCCCTTGCTTTACTTCGCCTATGTCGATGTTATACCCATGCTGGCTGTTATTGTGTTTTTGTTTTTTGACATTATCGGAACGATTTCAAGGCGTTTCATAACAAACAAGGCGGCCAATCTTTTCGGAAAATCGAAAACATTTCTTGCAGCCCTGACGCTGGTGCTTATAACCATGCAACAGGTTTACTACCCTGAAAATCACTGGGTAATTTATGTTGCAACCTTGAACGGTGCCGTCTTTTTATCTTTTTGCAGCATGTTTTTCAAGGTTATTCCGAACTATTGGTATGCAAATATTCTAAGTCTGATGAACCTTGTTTGCGGACTTTGCGGGATTTCATTGATTCTTGTTTTCAGCTTTTTTAATCCTGATATTTCTTTTCTGAATGATTATCCTTGGATTCAGCGGCTATTGAAAGCACGCTATCTTGAACTGGCATTTTCACTGGTTTTTCTTGGCCAGTTTCTGGATATGTTTGATGGAAGAGCAGCCGATAAATGGGGCAGCACACCGAAAGGCGAGCTGTTTGACGATCTGGCAGACGGAACAAACTTTGGCGGTACAATCGCCCTTGTTATCTGGGCTGCTTTTAACCAAAGCATTCTTGGGATCAGTCTTGCGCTTTTGCATTTTATTTGTACAGTATTTAGATTATATCGATTCATTATCAATAAGAGGAAAGCGGGAGTCGAAAGCGGGGTTCAGATATTTAGCGGACTTCCTTCCCCGGCTGCAGCCTTAGTCAGCGGATCTGTTGTATTGTTGGAGATCAGTCAATACATCAAACTTGGATTTGTCATCATGATTGCAGCATTGATGGTTTCGAAGATTAAATATATACATTTTGGACGAGTTATCCTGCCGGCCATACCAAAACTGATAAAAGTAGTAATTCTTTCGTTTATTATTATGGCAGCACTGTTTGGATCGATGCCGGGTAATTCCCAGATTTTATTTTGGACTGTATTCCTTGTTTCATTTGCCTATCTGGTTTTAGGATATAACTGGAAATTTTATAGAGAACTGGTATCAAAGTAGGCAATTTATTCATTCCCTTTAGGAGCATTAAATGGATATTTACGTAGATTCGGCTAACATTAACGAAATCCGTCAGGCTAAAGAACTGGGTTTGGCAGATGGAGTGACAACGAATCCAACCCTGGTTGCGAAAGAAAATGGTGAGTTTACCGACATCCTGAAAGACATTTGCAAAGAAGTATCAGGTCCCGTTCATGCAGAAGTTCTATCTTTGGATTTTGAGGGAATCGTTTCAGAAGGAAAGGAGTTGGCAAAGATTGCCGACAACATCGTGATAAAAATTCCAATGATTGAAGAAGGTTTGAAAGCTGTAAGGGTATTACGGTCTGAGGGTATTGATACCAATGTGACGTTGATATTTTCTGCCAGCCAGGCTATTTTGGCTGCAAAGGCCGGTGCAACCTACGTTTGTCCGTTTTTGGGTCGCCTTGATGATATTTCTTCGGACGGATTGGAATTGTTAGGCGTGATCAGAAGTATTCTGGTCAATAACCCGGATCTGGAAACAAAAATAATTGCAGCCTCCATCCGAACTCCTAATCACGTTGTTGAGCTATCCACCATGGGGGTAGATATTCTGACAGTTCCTGCTAAAGTACTGAAGCAAATGGGTAAACATCCGCTGACCGATATCGGTATCGAGCAATTTGCCAAAGACGCTGAAAAATTCAAATAAATATCGGTCATGGATTCTCTTGATATTATCAGGGAGGTTGTCTCCCTGGAGATAGACGCCTTGAAGGATCTGCTTGGTTCCATCGACGACTCGTTCGAGGCAGCTATTCAATTAATTCTTAATTCCCCCCGCAAGATAATTTTAACCGGGATGGGCAAATCAGGGCTTATTGCCCGTAAAATAGCCGCGACCTTTTCTTCAACCGGAACAACCGCCATCTTCCTGCACCCCTCGGAAGCGCTGCATGGTGATCTGGGTATGGTTGAACAGGGAGATACCTTGATTTTGATCGGCAAATCCGGTGAAAGTGATGAGTTGGTTGGAATTTTACCCGTCCTGAAGAAAATGGAATGCAATCTAATCGCTATTACGGCCAACCGGGAATCCACCCTTGCAAAACACTCTCATGTGGTCCTTTATACTCCGATTAAAAAAGAAGCTTGTGCCTTGAATCTAGCGCCGACCACCTCTACAACAGCCGCTTTGGCAGTAGGTGATGCTTTGGCTGTCACTTTGATGAGGAAAAAGCAGTTTACCAGTAGGGATTTTGCCTTGTTTCACCCGGGTGGAAGGCTGGGAAAAAGACTGCTTTACAAGGTTGATGACCTCATGAAATCAGGTGATGACAATCCCGTAGTATTGCTGGATGACCAGTTTGACACTATCGTTTCAACCATCACTAAAGGCGGAGTTAATGCGGTTTCTGTCATAGACAATCAAGGTTTGTTCAAAGGACTCATAACCGGCTACGATTTGAGAAAAGCTTTTCAAACTACAAATAAGCTCAGAAGTTTAAAGGCCGTAGATATCATGTTTGACAGCCCAACCACGATAGCGGCCGGAGTGTTTGCCATTGAAGCTTTTGAAAAGATTAAAAACAGCCCCAAACCTCTTAATTTGTTACCTGTATTGGATGATTCACAGAAGTCGGTTGGAATAATAACGATGCAGGCTATGATCAGGGCCGGACTATAATCCGACAAAAATCTAACCTTTGGATCGATTTTGAAACAAATCCAATACCGTATTGAGTATCTGTTCTTTCAGATGCTCTCAATGACAATTGGGCTCCTTCCCAGAAAGATCATTGCCTTTCTTGCTGTCTGCTTAGGATTATTGCTTTATTATACGGGAGTGAGAAAAAAGGTTATCGATACCAACTTGGGAATAGCCTTTGGTGATATCCTGGACCACAAGGCACGCAAGGATATTCGAAAAAAGACCTGTATTAACGCTGCTATAGTTGCATTTGAGTTTATATATTTAAAACATCTTAAACCGGACCAACTGTCCAATTATATTGATCTAACCGGGTTGGAACTGCTGGAAGAGGCGTTATCTCAGCAAAAAGGGGTGATTGTTGCCGGAAATCACTTTGGAAACTGGGAACTTATAACGGGTGCCATTTCCTTTCTTGGACGTCCGATGCATATCTTCACCGGCATGCAGAAGAACCTGTTCATAGATAACGCTATTAACGATATCCGCAGAAAATTTGGTACCGTAACCATTCCCAAAGCCAAATCCGCAGCGTTTGATATGATGAGAGCCTTAAAGAAAAACAAACCTTTAGGCATGGCAGGGGATCTGAACGTTCCTCACGATAATTTATTTGTTAATTTTTTTGGTAAAAGAGCGGTTGTCGGGCAAGGACTGGCAACATTCGCCATCAAAAGAAACGCACCGCTCCTTTTCATTTGGAGCGTGCGTGAATCGCCGTTTAAATATAAGGGGTATTTGAAGAGGATTGACTATCAGATTACCGGTGATCAACAACAAGATCTTGAACGGCTGGCTCAATCAATATCCGATGAACTGGAAGACAAGATTCGTAAAAATCCCGAGCAGTACTTCTGGTTCAACAGAAGATGGAAGACACGCCCTGCCGATGATCCCGATGATGTGTATTAACGCCGGGGGAACAGGGGATATTTCCCCGGTTTTTTAGATCTAGTAGTTATTAACCATATCGCGAAGTTCCCGGCCAGGTCTGAACACAGGCAGTTTTTTAGGCTTCACCTTCACCTTTTCACCGGTTTTCGGGTTTCTACCCACATATTCTTCATATTGCTTGGTGCTAAATGAGCCAAATCCACGGATTTCTACTCTATCACCATCTTTTAAAGCATCCTTGATGGAGTTGAAAAAGAGGTTAACTGTTTCTCTGGCAATCTCTGTCTTCTGTTTTGCGCTTGTTTCGTCAATATAATCTTCCATTTCCAGGACCAGCTTTTCGATCAACTGAGATTTCTTCATCTTCATTTTTCTATATTCCTCCATCTAGAGAAGTTAGCAAAATTATTGCTCAAGCTTATCAAAAAAAAGAAGCAATATCAAATAATTTAAACCTTAAACACTGAAGTTTTTAAGAGTGTATTTCATTACTCCCCGTTCTTGAAAAACCAACTGTTTTACCCGGTTACTGAATACCCATTTTGGCTTTTAAGGCTTCCAGTTCCTTAGAACTTGAGCCGGCACCTGAATCTGTGTCATCGGTCAACAAAGCTTGATCGATTTCATCGTCGACGGTTTT
>JANQLH010000043.1 GCA_028280735.1 SAR324 cluster bacterium
TGGAGATAATCGCAATTGGTTTACTCCCAACGGTCTGACCGTCTCTCCCGATGGTTCTGAAATATTCGCCATGCACGATGGAATCGATGTTTTCTCACCGGATGGTTCTTTAATTCGCCGACTTGATATAAACACCGCTTATGCATTTGGGCTGGGTCTAACCGCAACAGGAGATCTAGTCATTCCTACAGACCAGAGCTGTAGGGTTGTCGATAAAAACGACGGTACTGTCACTGTGATACCCAAATGTATCGGTACAGATGCCGAAATAGACGGTTCCGGTAACCTCTACATTGTAAATAGACATGGCTCTGTAACGAACTGGCTTCCTCAGGCGGATGGTTCTTTTTTGCGAGGTGGCTTATACATCAATGGACAGGCAGGCGAGCCGGGGTCTAATGAGCACTTCAGCCAAAGTACGGGTATCGCCATTGATAAAGACCGTGACTTAATGTACCTGGTAGATGGGCAGAACTGCAGGGTTCAGGTGTTTGATCTTTCCGGAAACTACCAGCGAACCATCGGCGCGGAACCGGGTATGAAATGTGAGGATAGTCCGGGCAGAGGTGGAAGATTGAGAAGCCCCTTTGGTATATCGCTTGACAACCAGGGGTTTGTATACGTGACTGAAACATTTAAGCCCTGGTATTATCCGGGCCTGCCAACTTCGTACTTTAACGTGGGTGTGCAGGTATTTGATCCTACAGGAACGTTTATTACACAATTTGCCTATAATATGATCGATCCCGGCTACTTGCATGTAAACAGCGAGGGAAAAGTATATGTAATGGAATCCGGTAGTGACCCTGACCCGACGGGTGTCAGCAAAATCATCGTTTTCGAGAAAATCAAAGAAGATCTTAGTGGTTCTTATGCGTTCAAAGTCCCCGCGGGTGAATTTGCCATGCAACACATCTATGCAGGTGGCAACCCCTCGGCTGGCGTCGGATTTGGAGACACCTACAATTATCTGGCCGGTCAAAGAATGGAAGCCAGAACGAGCTGGACCTTAAGCGCCGTGGAGAAAGAACCGGATACCTATACCATCCGATCAAACCATCATGGGCTTTACCTGGATGCAGACGATAGCGATCAATTTGAAACCAATTTGGCGCAATATAAGGGCACCATTGTTTCCCGCCCTCCAACTGGTGATGATTCACAGAAGTGGGTCGTGAAAAAACTGGAAAACGGAAAGTTCACCATCCAGGAGAAAACCAGTGGTTTTTTCATGAGCAACGACTTTTACATTCAGAAAACAGTTGAAACCAACAGTGCAAGTACAAAGTGGATCGCCATTCCGGTAACCTCTCCCCCGGCTTCATCATACATTGCTTCCCAAAGGCTGGGAGAGGGCAGCAACTGGGTAACACCAAATGGAGTGGCAGTCTCACCCGATGGCTCTGAAATATTTGCCTTGCACGACGGCATAGAAGTGTTCGCGGCTAATGGTTCCCTTATTCGGCATCTCAACCTTAGCACTGCTTATTCATTTGGTCTTAGTCTAACAGCCGCAGGAGACCTGTTTATACCCAGTGATGCGGGGATGACTTGCAGACTTGTTGATAAAACCTCGGGCGTGGTTACGCTTGTAAGCGAATGCCAAGCCAATGATGCTGATTTCGACGCAGCCGGCAACCTGTACACTGTATCCCGAGCTGGTTTCATCAACAAGTGGAATCCCCGGGAAAACGGCTCTTTCATTAAGGACAATTTATTTATTGAAGGCCGCTTGGGCTTGCCGGGAGATGATGGTCATTTCGTAGGAAGCATGAGTATCGCTATAGATAAAAACCAGGAGTTAATCTACGTGGCTGATAACAAGAACTGCCGAGTGCAAGCCTTTGACTTTACCGGCAACTACCGGCGAACTCTTGGAGCTGAACCGGGAGCCTTATGTGAAAACAGGCCTGCAGGTCCTGGTGAACTGAGAAGTCCCTTTGGTATTGCAGTAGATAACCGGGGGTTGGTGTATGTATCTGAAACTGATGAACCCTGGCATATACCGGCATCCAGTAATTACCCCAATGTTGGTGTCCAGGTTTTTGATGAAACAGGAAGCTTTGTCACTCGATTTGCCATTGATGTGATCGACCCCGGCTACTTGGACGTAGACAGCACGGGCACGGTTTATGTTATGGAATCCGGGGGTGGCGGTTCGGTAATCGTTTTTGAACAGGCGCCAACATCGGTGCCTCTGCCATAGCTAAATTGCTCAACTATCCCTGGTAAAAAGCAGTTATTACCAGTGGAAATCAGATTAGTCCTCAAGAATTAAGGAGATAGGAGTCAGAGCAGCACAGAAGCGCAGCGACTCCTTACTCCTGGATTCAGACTCTTTGGAAAAAACTTGGAGTCTTTAAGTTTGACATTTATAAAGGAAAATCACCCATAACATCGGCATTCTTCGACATCTAGACCGGCCTCCACTGATATAAAAAAGATCAGGGGAAAATATAAAATGTCCCGTCAAGTATTGGCACACTCCAAGTAGAACTCTGGGAAAACGGGAACAGGGGTAGAGGTAAACCAAATAAACGAGCTATTTCTCTATTCCATCCTGTTGATAATCATCCAGAGACACTTAACCACATTGCAGACCTGTAAAAAGTACCGACAGAGGCTTACAATAGGCCGCAGGCCGGCCTTCGATGGCGTCAAATACCCAAATTTCCGGCAAATCCATCATAAACACCAAAACCTTGCACACAGCTCTAAAACCAGGCGCCAGCTTTTAAAGCGTGCATCATTTACCTATTGAAATAAAACATCAGTAATACTACATTAGTATTACTGACAACTGAACGGGAGAAAAGTATGAGGGTTACATCGAAAGGACAAGTCACAATCCCACAAAACGTGAGGGAAACGCTGGGAATCACTCCACAATCTGAAATTCAATTTGTTGAGGAAAATGGTAAATACTATATCGTCAAAATAGGGTCACCTGAACATAAGGGAACATTTAGCAAATTTAGAGGAATTGCCAATGCAAAAATGTCGACAAATGAAATTTTAGCTTTAACCAGAGACTCGGAATGAATGGCGTACTTGTAGATTCGTGTGTCTTGCTGGACTTATTCACCAATGATCTTAATTGGGGAGACTGGTCAGAAAGCATTCTTGAGCAATACAGCCAAAAGAACACCATGTATATTAATTCTATCGCATACACGGAAGTCTCCATGGGTTTTAAGAATATCGAAGATGTTGAGTCTGCTATTTCAAATCTTGGCATCAAAGTATTGGAGATTCCAAGGGAAGCCCTGTTTCTTGCCGGAAAAATATACATAGAATACAGAAAAAATAGAGGAACAAAACACTCACCATTGCCGGACTTTTTCGTAGGTGCTCATGCGTTAGTGTCTAATTTTGATTTAATCACAAGAGATTTGGGAAAATACTCAACCTACTTTCCAAAGTTAAAGCTGATTCACCCTGGACATTAATTAGAATAGGGGACGTAGTTGAAATGTTGACATTTACTTCGTCACTCCTTTTCGAATTTCAACTTATCAACTACCTCATAAGTTTCACTCCATTACCCAATAGTTTTAATTAGTGCCTGAACGGAAAGTCACTAAAGCCTTATCCAGCCCTACACCAGATGCCGTAATTCACCTTGAAGATCAACATGCTGTCAGCGTTCAGCTGAAAACATAACAATTGTAAGTAAAAACCGGCTGAGAGCTGATCGCTGAATGCTGAAAAGCACCATACTTCGAAGTACCAAGCTGATTTAAAACTTTTATTGGTATGGATTAAATTGGTTTTCGGCCAGACACTAATTAAATAACTCGACCTGCCTTCCCAGACAAGTCATACAAGATTCGCCGCCTTGAGTTCATCGAAAGCTGTTGATCAGCAGTCTTGCAACCACCAGGTCTGCGTATATTTCAGAAGTTGCCGACCCGTTTCCGGTAATGATATTTCCATTCAATAACTTTATTGGTTTTCCTGCTAAACCTAACGCCGGTTGCGGTATACCTGATTTTTATCAGTAAACCGGATTGTACTCATGAAACCAAGCTGGAAAGAAACGTCAAAGGAAGAATTGACCCTTTATCGTTTTTAAAAAGCTATTGCATCTTTTCATCATAAGCTTGGCGTGATTGTTTAATTGCAGCCTGATTTTCGTCGGCCCATGAAACCAGGTTAAACAGTGGTTTAATTATCTTATTTCCCATCTCTGTTAGTTTGTATTCCACCCTCACCGGAACTTCAGCATAGACCTTTCTGCTGACGTATCCTTCCCGCTCCAAATCTCGTAAGGT
>JANQLH010000117.1 GCA_028280735.1 SAR324 cluster bacterium
CCGAATGAGATCCACACGAAAGCTCGTATCTGGCAATGACATTAGCGGCTTGGCGCAGATACGAGTGCCGGGTGTGACGCGGTGTCGGAATTGCTTACAAAATCTAACCGCGAGCTGACGAACGAACTAACCCTAAGTGTCTGATTTTACTGTTAGTTGACACAAACAGACGAACAAGGGTGTCGGATTCTCTTACAGTCACGATCCCGTGATCCAGGCCGTCGATTCCCTTTTAAGTGTATGATTCTGCTCTGAAATCATGCGTAAAGCTCTAATCTTCTCCGCCGCATCGAGGTAATATTGCTGTGCTCTCTGTTCCAACTTTTTAGCTGTCTCCAGGCAGTCAGCACCTTTCATGTCGTCGGGTGCGCCATGCTCATACTCATAGGCTTCGCTGCTGAAATCGCTGATACCTTCCAGGATCATCTCCGTTACGTTTTCCCGGCGAACACGTTGAACGGTTTTTTGATTCTTTTTACAATCCGCAACAATCTGTTCAAAAACAGCCTTGTATGCAGCGCATTCAACATTGTTAACGGCAGAGGCATAAAACGCCTCGTCTTTTGCTTCCAGTTCCTCAGCAAAAGTCAAAATACTGCCAAAATTGTTTAACTGCATTGTATCCTCCTGAAACTGGGGCCTGATCCTATGTCGGGCCAGACCCCATATTGGCTTGACCCTTAGAACCACCGTTCAATAACAACTTTCATATCGGTGAAGAATTGAAAAACCTCTCTTCCGTGTCCTTTGATATCACCAAAGAAAGAGTTACCGTATCCTCCGAAGGGGAAAAAGCTCATGGGAGCGGCTATCCCAATATTCACTCCGATCATGCTCGGATGGGCCTTGTATTTAAATTCTCTGGCTACGGCACCACTCTGGGTGTAAATACAGGACGCATTAGCATAATTCCTGGAATTCACCAGTTCAACCACTTCATCCAGGTTTTGCGGATTCACCATACTGACAACCGGACCGAAGATTTCGTCGCTACAGATGCTCATCTCCGGTTTTACCTTATCGAAAACGGTCGGACCGACAAAGTATCCATTGGGATACTCATCCACTTTGCAATCCCGGCCGTCCAGCAGGAGCTCTGCGCCTTCTTCAATTCCCTTGTTAATATAACCCAGGATTTTTTCTTTATGGGGAGCACTACCCACAGGACCCATCGCTACGCTTTCATCCAGTCCGTTACCAATTTTCATGGCCTTGGCGGCGGCAATAAATTTCTCCCTCACTTCATCGATAACACTTCCAACCGGTGCCAGGATTGAGCCTGAAAGACAACGCTGACCCGCACAACCGAAAAACGAGGTGATGAGAGAAGGCATTGCCTGGTCAATATCCGCATCAGGCATAATGGTCACAACATTTTTGGCACCACCCAGGGATTGCACGCGCTTGCCGGTCTCACCGCAACGCTGGTAAATGTATTTTGCTGTAGGTGTGGAACCGACAAAGGATATCCCCTTGATATCCGGATGATCCAAAAGACCGTTAACGACGTCCCTGGAACCATGAACCATATTAACCACACCTTCGGGAAACCCGACCTCCTCCACGATTTCAAATATCTTGGTTTGCGTCATGGGTACCTGCTCGGATGGTTTTACGATGTAGGTATTCCCGGTTACCAGCGCATACGGCAGGAACCACCAGGCAACCATTCCCGGGAAGTTATAAGGCACGATAGCCGCAAAAACGCCCAATGGCTGCCGGTGCCCGTAGCAATCAATATCCTTGGCAATATCCTCCAGGGTGTAACCTGTCATCATAGTGGTAACGCCGGTGGCATGTTCAATGTTCTCAATCATTCTGCGCACTTCACCACGCGCTTCATCAATGACTTTTCCCTGTTCCGTTGTCAGCACCCGGGCAATTTCCTCAAAATTTTCTTCAAACGCATCCTTTAAACGAAACAGGTATCTGGCCCTTGTTAGCGGAGGAGTTGCACGCCATTCCCAAAATGCGTCTTTGGCAGCCTGTACTGCCTTATTCACATCCTCACTATTGCCATAAGGAACGGTGGCTATCTTTTCTCCAGTCGCGGGATTCCATACGTCACCGGTCGTGGTGGAAGTGGAATCGATCCATTCACCATTCACAAAGTTCTTAATCAACGGAAGTGTCATATTAATCCTCCAGAATAGGTTTTTCAGGGGTTGACAGGAATTAGACTGATAAACTTTGGCAGTTTTACCGGAATGGACAGGAAATCCCCTCCATCACTTGTTTTTGTTGAAAAAGGGAGCATAGCAGCTGTACACATTGGACATTCTAGGGGTGGTTTTGTAAAAAGTCAATTTTTATCCAGAAAAAATCTACGGAAAAAAGAGAATTTAGATTAAAAATCTTCGAAACATATTAAATCGAAGTTTTTTGTTCTTGAAATATTGCTATTTGCTTGCCAATTATGATGGGAGTAGCCCTGTGCAAGCTTCGATATTCGAAGTTTTAATCTGATCTCATGATAGCCGGTAAATACTGTCTTCATAAGATTTTTTCAGGGAGAAGCCTACTCATTTCCGAATTTATCTGCTAAGAATATGGCTACAATTCTACATTTTTCGTAATTTTTCGTTTTTACAGAATCATTAAAGCTTATTATTCCCGGTTTTCTGTATTATAGCGCTTGACATACCAGCCGAACAACAGAAATTAATTGATGTCATTGTCAGCCCTATGCAAGGAGACAGCGTGCAGGCAAAAAAGACCTATAAAAAGAAAAAAATTGATAAAATCGATTGCAAAATGATCGAACTCCTGCAGAAAGACGGCAGGATCTCCAATACGGAGATAGCCAAGCAGATCGGCATCTCGGAAGGGACTGTCCGCACCAGGTTAAATCGATTGATTAAGGAGGAGTATATTCAAATTGTAGCTGTCAGCAATCCCATGAAGCTGGGATTTAACATAGTGGGAGCGATCAGGATTCACGTGGACACTGTTAAGATGGATCATGTGATCAAGGAATTGAAAAAACTGAAAGAACTCTGGTTTCTGGTTCACACCACGGATGGAACGTGCATCGATTCCGAGTTTATAGTGAAATCCCTGGATGATCTAAACGTGCTGCTACTGAATAAAATCAACCAGATCGAAGGTATTATTCGTTTGGAAACCTCTATCTTTATGAAATACATCCGCAGAAGCTACGACTGGGGCACAGCGCTGGAATTAACGTAAATGGCGGCTTGAAAGTGTCTTAAGAAATGAGCGCTGTGAAACACAATTGTCCGATTACTAATTATTACTAAATCCACTCTCCCCATTTTGCTTATTCAAGCACTTATCGGGTTGACAGGTGTACCTGTTTAATCCGGTTTTTTAGTTCCGATTGCAACCTGCCAAATAATGTGTTGTGTGGATCACCCGAAACAGATCCACCAATCTTAATATCTTGTTATCCCGGCGTCATAATCTTCGCTTTCAGCTCAGCCAACCCGTCCATAATCATATCGTGTTTCTTCTCATCGGTGAGCAGGTAAGTCAGCAGGAACTTGGGCAATGCGGTCCGTACTTTGCTTAACGCCTGTTCCGCAATGGCGACTGAGTCTTTTTCTATCTCAGCATGCTTCTCAATAAAATGGGTCAGGGCGCCCATGTCTTCATGGGTTATTACGGTTGTGCCTTCCAGGCCGTCGATGATCAATCCCAGGATCTCTTTGTGTTTTTCCGAATCCCTTTTAATAGTATCCATCAAAGCAAGAATTAACGGATTATCGATCTTCATCATGGTCTTGTCAGTCATATTGATGGTGGAACGTTCAATACCGCGCCATTTTTTAAGCAGTTTTAAAAAATCTTCATTGGATTCAGCTGATTTGGTGATCATAATTATCTCTCCGGTCAGAGTTTTCAATTAATTGAAGGGTAATAGCTACCTAATTGCAAATTGTGTGCTTTGTTCACCAATTTGCTGAAGATTAGTTTGAAGGAGCACAATATTGTGCTTGTAAGCTAACATGATACACACAAAAAAACTTGGTGATGATCATTCCTGATAACCACTAAAGCTGGGCAGAGACCTGTTCCGGAATCTAACCAGGCTTTTTTGTTGCTGTGTCCAATTTTTTGTTTCGGCAATCCTTGAGAGACGGATTTATCCCTGCCGTTCCCTGAAAGCGAACTTCATAACACACTAAAGTAAGCGAGCCTGCGAGCGTTACACCGGGAAAAGATGCTGTGGGGGCAATAAATGAGGAGCTTGAGGTCAAACAATCGCGTTGGTTTGACCTCGGAAAGAACTTAAATGGGACTAAAACTCGTATGTGCTGCCTGCGTATGCGATATCATAGAACTCTCCTTCGTCAACGTCAGGAACGACTGTCGAATCGTAATGATAGAGAATCATCTTTTTTTTCAGGTCTGCCGGCAGGGTTTTGAGTTCTTCCAGCCTGGTATGCACGCCGCTTGGAAAAGGAGAGGTCTCCGTATCGTGAAAGATATAGTCCGACTTCATATAGTGGCCCCTGAGTTGTGGAGGAACCATAAACTGGGTGTCTGTCGGAAAGAAGACAATGGTGTCTTCGGTTTCAAAGATCAATCCGTAGGAAGGCATAGTGGCATCTCCTGAAACCACATGCATGGAAAGAACGATGTAAGCCTGCCAGGTCCGCTTCCCGTCTTTAAAGGTCAGCGGTTCGTTTTCCATCATCTCTTTGGTATTGAAATAGGTGTCCAGGGTCACTTCCCTTACCTGCTGCAGGGTTAACAACCCGGGCTCGGCTGCCTGCCAAAGTGCATCCAGAATATCCCGGTGACCGAACATAATCGGCTTGGCTTCCTTGGGAACTTTATAAAGCTGACCTCTCGCTGCTTTGTACGTTATTTTATCGATGATGTTCTCACCATCCAGCCAGGCTACTTTTCTTTTGGTAAAAAAGGGATTGAAAAAGGTCTTCAATGCAATCCCTTCAACACCGCCAATGTGGTCATCATGGGGATGTGAGACATAATAGGCATCAATGTCCTTAAAATCGAGACCCTCACTGGCAAGGGCATGACGCACATCGCTGCCGAAATCCAGTACCAGCCGATAGGGAGAGTCATCACCCCGGATATTTTTTTGATCGAATTCTATCAGAAAATTGGATTGCCAGGCTGGGGCATATAGGTGTTCCTTGTGCTCTTCAAAATAATCATTCAGGTACTTGGTAATCTTATCTTCACTGCCGCCGCTTTTGCCGAATTTTTTGGTGAGTTCGGGTATGAGACTCTGTAACTTATCAACTGGAATTGCATTTTTAAACTCTCCGACTGAAAAAGCCGAACTGGCACCAATAACAGTTACCTTCATTGATTTCCCCTTGCAATGTTAGTATTGCTGCAGTCACAGCGCATATCTTCATGAACAGCGCTGTTCATCGGTTGTGTGAGATGTGACCACAAATTCAATGGTTATCTAATACAGAATATACTCAATGTCGTCAAATTAATAGCTATTTATCGCAAAAACACGTTCTTGCTTTATTACAACCATATAAGGTTTCCTTATGTTTCCGTCATATCGCATTATAGCGATAGGATTTCGGAAAAGTAAAACCGCACTTTTTTCTTCACCCCGGTGAATTCGAGCAGAACAGCAAGTTGTTCCGTTCTTCATTACTTCTCATTTTGGTAGCCGAGATCCTTGCTTTTTTGTCGTTCTGCAGTGTCACATCCACACTGTAGTTGAATATCTGCGTTTCAAACCCTGGTTTCCGAATTATCCTAATCGGTCGAACACGAACAATCCGAACTGCTAATTTCAGATAATTTGATGTGAGAGTTCGGGATATCTTTAATTCTAAAAAAATCCGGGTTCAAGCTGAGTCCTGCCACGGCGTCATTCCTGGTTAGACCCCGAAACCTTTCAAGTATCAAAAACTGGTCGGGTTTTCAAAATTGACATCAAGAAAACTTCCATCCATGTTATTAACCATTTCCACAAAACGGTTGGCGGGGGCTGAAAACATAATCATATCATCCGGGACAAAACGACGGACAAAAACATCCATCAACCCGACAATACACATTGGCTTATCTTTGAACTTCTGGTCATAGGGAACGGAGAAAGCCGATTGACATCCGGAAGCACCCGGTATCAGCGTACCGCTCT
>JANQLH010000132.1 GCA_028280735.1 SAR324 cluster bacterium
ACAAAGCAGGCTTAAAGATACCGCCTATTTTATCTCAAAGGCAATTAAAACTCATAAAGATCGGTATGACTACAGCCAGGTGGAATATATAGATAGTGACACGGATGTTAAAATTATCTGTGATCGTCATGGAGTTTTTTTTCAAAACCCTATCAATCATACATCGGGAAGTGGATGCCCCAAGTGCGGGAAAGAACAAACAGCCAAGGCACTGAGAAAACCCCAAGAACAGTTTATTCTTGAAGCAAAAAAAGTACATGGAAATACTTATGACTACAGTCAGGTGGTATATCGCTCAGGCCGTAAAAAAGTAACCATTATTTGCAAAGAGCATGGTGCCTTTGAGCAGGCCCCGGCAATGCACATCCAGGGCAATAAATGTCCTGCATGTGCAGGAAGGCCCATAATCGACGTGAAGATCTTTGTGGACAGATCTCAACAGGTTCATGGCGATTATTATGATTACAGCGAATCAGTGTACCAGTCCAATACAAAAAAGATAAAGATCATTTGCCCGAAACACGGAGCCTTTCAAGTCACCCCGCATTCTCATTGGAAAGGTAACGGCTGCCAAGAATGCAGAAAAGAAAAAGACCTCCAAAAGAGAAGGGAAACATTCCTGATAAATGCTCGGAAAACACATGGAAACAGGTACGAATACGATCTTTCCACGTATATTAAAAACAACCAAAAGATGACAATTATTTGCCCCATTCATGGTCCATTTGAAACAAATCCCAGCACACACCTGAGCGGTCATCATTGTAAAAAGTGCCACTTGGATCTGGTAAAAAGAGGCTACTTTAAAAACGCATCTCCCAAAAGTCTGGTTTTTTAACTTTAATCAGCGCTATGTTTCAAAAGTCAATAAGGAGTTAAATTATCCAAGTTACTGATTTTAGAGAAGCAGATCAGTATATGCCATGTCTAACTAAATGTATCTTTAGAATGATAGGTCAGGAAAAGAACTCTCAAAATAAGGTACCCTTTATTATTCCTGCATAGTGATAAATTCGGTGAAAGCATCCTCAACAAAATGAAGCTGTTCATAGAAGCCTTCATCCATGGAATGTTGGCGCAAACTGTAATAATGTAAAGATAATCATGAATAGTGCTGAAAAGACATTGGCTAGATTCCTCTTCAAATTGAAAATACATGAGGCAAACGGTGTTCGGTTTG
This sequence comes from SAR324 cluster bacterium, assembly GCA_028280735.1. GTDB lineage: Bacteria > SAR324 > SAR324 > XYD2-FULL-50-16 > XYD2-FULL-50-16 > JAHJTV01. The sequence continues at coordinate 1,181 of JANQLH010000132.1, forward strand.
AAGATCTTTTTACCCAAGTCATGAATTATGCAGAACCCGGGTTTCAGCAAATTAAACCCTGGGGGATAATTGGTGACCGAAAAAACGATGGCTACATCAAAAGCAAAGGGATCTTTTTTCAGGTATTTGCTCCTGAAGAGAAAAAATCGTATTCAAAGGTGATTAAAAAACTAGAAACTGATTTTACAGGACTGATTAAGCAATGGAATCCGGTAAATGAGTTTTATTTTGTGTTTAATGATGGTTATAAAGGAGTCAATGCCGATAGTGAGATAGCCTTAGAGCTGATTCGTCAAGAATATAAGCTAAAAGAAACGGGCTTTAAGACTGCAAAAGATCTTGAGAATATACTTTTCTCTTTAACAGAAGACCAGATACTTTCGATCATCGGGTTTTTACCCGATCCTATTAATATCAAAACACTGGATTATTCAGTTCTCAAAGAAGTGATTGATCATATCATGTCCCTGCCCTTACCGGATGTCAAAGACAGTGACATTGTGGTGCCAAATTGGGATGATAAAATTCAATTCAATCAAATTTCAGAGATTCCAGCTAGATATTTGAATAATGGATATCTCATGATTGGTGATCTGGAAAATTATCTGAATAATAATAGTAGCTTTCTTGCAGAGTCCCTAAAAGTTAAGATCAGGCAAATCTACGACTCCGGAAAACAAAATAATCTGGTAGGCGATGAAATGTTTTGGTTCATAGTAGCTGAGGCAAGTCCCAGAAGTGAGAGCCGGTATCAAACGGCTACAATAGTGATTATGGCAAAATATTTTGAAGCATGTGATATATTTGAAGAGCCACAGCTAGGAGAATGAACATGATTTTGCCAGCAAAGCACACTAGTTTTTCAGAATCGTATTTGGGATTTGGAGCTTATCTTCTAGGCAAATTAGAAAAACCCAAAAGTATAGATCGCTTGTGGGAAGCATACCAATCTGACTTTAACAAAGGCCTAATCGTGGCTAAGCATAGTTTTGATAATTTGGTGTTAGCTGTTATTTTCCTGCATTCTATTGAAGCCGTGAAGGAAGAAAATGGTGAGGTTATCAAATGCGATTGATAAAACTAAGCTCGAATAAAAGCAGCTTTCGAACAATAGATTTTAATCCAAATGGACTTACATTCATAACAGCCGTCCAAAAAAATCCTGGAGAAAGCGATACTGGTAAGTCATATAATGGAGTTGGAAAGTCTCTTTTAATTACACTTATTCATTTTTGCCTGGGAGCAAGTAAAAATGGATACAAATCTTTTCAAGACGAACTCCCTGATTGGTCATTTACCCTCGACTTTCAAATTGATCAGCAACATTTTCGAGCTTTGCGAGCGTTCGAAGACATTGATGTTATCTTGTTAAATGATGAGAAATTATCTATTAGTAAGTTCAACCGAAAACTTGAGTCACTTTGTTTCCAAATTCCTGAAAGAATGAGCTTTTTATCGTTTCGTTCGTTACTTCCATTTTTCATTCGACCAAAGAGGGAATCGTATGTTTCATATTTCAAACCTCAAAAGACAGGATCGGAATATCAAGCTCAGTTGTACAATGCTTTTCTACTGGGTTTGGATACAGGTTTAGCGAAGCAGAAACATGATTTGAGAAAAGATCAAGAACATATTAAAAAACACTCCAAAAACATAAAAGATGATCCTTTGATTAGGGACTTTTTTGCCAGGGATAAAGATGTCACTTTAACGGTGCGCGATCTGGATGATACGATCCGCAAACTGGAAAAGGATCTGAAGGATTTTCAAGTTGCGGAAGATTATTATGATGTTCGACAGGAAGCTGATCAAATTGAAAGAACTCTTTCAGAAACACAAAATCAGATAACACTGTTGGAGAATCAATTAAAAAATATTGACGAGAGCTTAAAAATTTCTCCAGATGTTGGAAAAGAAGCCATTGAAAAGATTTATAATGAGTCGAAAATCTATTTTTCAGACAGAGTGAAAAAGGATCTTGAACAAATTGAGACGTTTTATCAACAGTTGATAGAAAACAGAGTCGATAAATTGATTCGGCAGAAGTCTAGTATAGCAAAAGAACTTGAAAGCAAGTTTGCAAGAAAGCAAGAACTCCAAAATAGGTTAAATGAAAAACTACAGTATTTAGGGGCTCACCAAGCCTTAGATGTGTTTGTGAAGGTTAATGATAAGCTATCAGACTTAAGAAACAAAAGAGACAGGCTGAAGAGATATGACCTTCTTATGGATGAATATCACAATAAGAGTCTGGAACTCAAAGAAAACCTGATAATTTCTGCTAAAAAAACAGATGGTTATCTCAAAGAAATAAAACCGTTGATAGATCAGATCCAAGATTATTTTAGAAGCTTGGCAAAGCGTTTATACCCTCATGCCGCTTCTGGAATTACCGTATATAACAACGATGGTGAAAATATGCTTCGCTACAACATTGAGGCAAAAATAGAAGCCGACTCTTCAGATGGCATCAACAATGTAAAAATCTTTTGCTATGATCTAACGACCCTAATAAAGGGCTTTGGTCATTCAATTAATTTCTTGTTCCATGATAGCAGGCTTTTTGATGGTATCGATGAAAGACATAAAACCGAAATGTTTAAAATCATACATAGTGTTTTTACTGACAGCCAGAATCAGTATATAGCTACTGTCAATCAGAACCAACTTGAAGAGATCAAAAGACATTTACATGATATTGAGTATGATAGCATTATAGCCCGCAATACGGTATTAACTCTTACCGATCAGTCTGACAGTGAAAAACTCCTAGGTATCAAAGTTGATCTCGATTATGAGTGATTGTTAACAATCTCCTTCCCAAAAGAAGGGGGTCAGGCTTGGATCTTTGGATTTTTTGAAACGTCAGCTTTTTTTTCTTTGGTGGGGGGTTGTTTGCTCCGGACCTGTCATGCGGGAACGTTTGCTACCGTCAGACTAAACCCGGAAACGCTTCCTGTTTTCCTGCTAAGGCATCAGAACAATCTGCATGGCGGCGTTGATGATTTCTTCTTCAACATCTTGTAACTCCGGGGGGCGGTCCTTGCCGTGACCCATGAACAGAATCAGACCCTCGACCATGGCAACGACGGCGACGGTTCGTTGCGCACTTTTCTGCTCTGACAACGTCGGATTGATGGCTCGAATCAGCTCATTCATATTCTTTCTGTAAAGAGAATAAAGGTGATCCATCACGAACGCGGCATCTGAGTCGTGGGTGGCTAAGGCCCATAGCTCCGGAAAAAATCGGCTGGTAATCGGGCCCTTAATGTCGTTCAGAAAATAACTAACGACCAACCGAAAGATCTCCCTCGGGTTTTCGGTCCGTTTCCGGGAAAGCAGCTCCCAAAATTCCCGATACTTCTCCAAAATGGTATGGCGCAGCGTTTCCATCAACAGATCTTTTTTGGTGGCATAATAATGCTGGAGCGTTTTTAGATGCATCCGCGCTTGATTGGCAATACGCCGCATGGTAAAGCCCTGGTACCCCTCTGTTGCCAAAACATCATAAGCTGCTTGCAAAATTAATAATCGGCGCTCGCCGAGTTCCTGCGACGAACGGTAAAGCGCATCAAATGTCGGTTCAGTGAATTGGATCTCAGGATGCGGATTGCTTTTTGCCATGGTCAACTCCCTCTATCAGGAAAACAGGTTAACCGTCCTAGGACGGTATTAATTCTCTATGGGAATCCAAAACAACTGACGAGTTGTGAGGAAGATTAAATAGCTCACGCCACATTTTCAAAGTGTTTTGTTTGATTTTTTGGATTTGAAAACTATTTTTGAACAATAGTGGGGGTTGGTATCAATTACGAAAAGGTTTTTGGTTGCTACCTTCACAGTTTTTTTGTTTTGAAATAGTAGTTAGTGTCTGAACGAGAAATCGCTAAACCTTTGTCCAGCCTTGTGTTAGATGCCGGGATTCAGCCCGGAGATTAACGTGTTGTCAGCCGTCAGTTTTCGGCGGTCAGCTAAAGGTATTACAAAGATAAGCAAGAACCGGCTGAGAGTTGATCGCTGAATGCTGACAGCGCTGAACCCCGAAGAGCCAAGCTGCTTTTAAAGCTTTTATTGGTGGGGGCTAGACCGGTTTTTACTCAGGCACTAGTTAGCAATTAAAAGTGCCTACTAGTCGTTATGTGATCGGGATTCCGCCTGAGTTCGGGTTACTATTTAAGTTAAGTTTAAACTAAAGAGGAAATGTGGGGGATGTAACAGTTAATTCAAATGTAAGTAGAGATGGTTTTACCACTAAATGGGGGATAATTGCTGCAGCTGCGGGTTCTGCCATTGGATTGGGAAACATATGGAAGTTTCCTTATATTACCGGAATTCATGGTGGATCAGCGTTCATCATCGTTTATCTTGTCTGTATTGTTGCGATCGGTCTTCCGATTATGTTGTCAGAATTATTGATCGGACGACGCACACAGAAAGGAGTAATCGGTTCATTTAAAAAACTGGCACCAAAGTCGTCCTGGTTTTTGATTGGGTATATGGGATTGGCTGCCGCCTTTATGATTCTTGCTTTTTATGGTGTCGTTGCCGGTTGGACAGTGGATTATACCGTGAAAGCGCTGACAGGAGAATTTACCGGAAAATCGGCCGAGCAGCTAGAGGGAATGTTTGATGGTTTTATCGGATCAACGGCGATGCCGATTTTTTGGCAAGTCATATTTATGGGGATAACAGGATTGATTGTCGTTGCCGGAATAAAAAACGGTATTGAAAAATATACAAAAATTTTGATGCCGATATTGCTCGTTATTTTAGTCATGTTGTGCGTTCGTTCCGTGACACTGCCTGGGGCCGGTGCCGGATTGGCTTTTTTATTGGAACCCGACTTCTCCAAATTAAGTGCAGAAGGTGTGATTGCAGCTTTGGGTCATGCTTTTTTCTCCCTTAGTCTTGGAATGGGAACACTTCTGACCTATGGATCATATGTCAGAAAAGACAACAACTTGGGAAACACGGCTGTTAATATTACTTTTGCGGACACTTTTATTGCGTTGTTGGCAGGTGTAGCAATTTTTCCTGCTGTTTTTGCATTCGGTATTGAACCCGGTGCCGGACCCGGATTGGTGTTTATTACACTTCCCAATGTGTTTATGCAGATGCCTCTAGGGTCGTTTTTCGCGATAGCTTTTTTCGTGTTGCTGGCAATTGCAGCGTTGACGTCTTCAATATCCATTTTGGAAGTTGTCACCACCTATCTTTGTGAACAATCCAGAATCTCTCGCGTGAAGGCCACAATTATTGCGATTATTGCCATTACTGCCCTGGGAATTCCTTGTTCACTGTCTTTTGGTGCAATGAGCGAGTTTAAGCTTTTTGATAAGAACTTTTTCGAATTATTGGACTACATCTCTGCCAATATCTTACTGCCTCTTGGCGGAATGCTAATCGCATTGTTTGTTGGCTGGAAATTGAAGCGGAAGGACCTTGAAGATGAACTTACCAATGGCGGTAGTATTCAAGCTGCCTGGTTATCAACTTTTATGATTTTGGTAAGAGTTGTTGCCCCGGTTTCAATCGCGTTTGTGTTTCTACATGGACTGGGATTGATAAAACTCTAATTCCGGCAGGAACAAGAGACGCTTGTTCTTCCGGGAGTGGAAATGCGGGCGGATCTTAGGTGCTGGATGTTGGTTAGTTTTTAAATTGGCCGTTACAGTCTTCCGTTAGCAAAGCCCCGGGTTGACCGGGGCTTATTGAGTGATCATCAAAGCATGTTGACTAGTATGAAATCCGCTTGTCTTTTGCGCGTGGGGTTTCAGCGTTGGAGAATGCTTTGGCGGAAGTGGGGTGGAAAGCCATCAGGTATTCGGCCAGGGCGTCCTGTTCATGGCCGGTGCGGCTAAAGGATTTGTTTTTACCGGGATCCTTGGATAGATTTTCATCCGGAAAATCAACCTTTTCGCCATATCCCATGCCTTTATATAGGTTCCTTCTGTTGGCTTTAGCCAATTTGGCATAAGGGTATTTATCTCCGCCGTTGGCCAGGAAGTTCAAGGTAACCAGTCTGAAAGTCCTTCCAGGATTGCCTTGAATGGCACCACCGGAAACCACCCTATCTTTCACCGAACCATTCTCGTTCAAAACCTCAAGTGTTAGAATTCTGTTACCGGCAGGACGGGAAGCGTCGAAGCTGAACTTCATTCCGGAAACCTGGGGAAACTGTCCGGGGGTTTTTCCTGCGGCAGTCTGGGAAACACCATGTTCCAGGAGCATTTTTAATTCTGCGGCGGTGGCTGTCAGGGTGACAAGGCCGTTATCAAAACGAAGGGTGGCTCTTAAGTGACCTTCGGTAACGGCTCCTTTTTTTGTTCCCACCTCCCTGTTGGGAGCAGGTGCCGAGTAAACCGCACGACTGTAGTCAGTAGCGCCGGGAGGGACTACGGCTGATCCGATTTCCGTTCTGATACCGCCACCATTTTTGAGAGAAACATCAACCGTTTCTTTTGCAAGAAGCCTTGCATACCAAAGGTTAGCATCAGCTGTCAGATTCCCCAGGTTGGTTTCCTGGGTTCTGACTTGGGAGCGACGACCATCCAGGTAGACATTGGTGTACCCAAGCACGTTTCCGTATTGAGAAGTGATAACCCCCTGAAGAGCGTCTCTCACGGCAACCAGTTTCTGATTGGCTGTTCCGCCCACGGCCGCAACGTTTTGGCTTGTGCTGGCCCAGGCTCCGTTAATCTTCTCATCCAGGCTATCTCGCACGATGTAACCGTTTTCATCAAAGGAAACGACCAAGCGTCCCAGGTATTTATAATCCCCATCCACATTAACGACCAGAATAGGCATTCCGGCAGCATCTGCTGTTTCATAGGGATAGGTCATGGTGAACTTATCATCTGCCCCGTAGAGGCTGTCTGTAGAATCACCCATGCGTGTATTGGAACCTCCGGCAACAATAATATCCACATCCGTCAGGAGAGTGGCCAGTTCCATCTCTATCTGGATCTGCTGCATGTGAGCCAGTAGAACGATTTTGTTGATGCCTTCAGCTTTTAGTTCATTTACCGAATTTTGTATCACCCCTGCCAGTGTTTTGATTGATCTGTCTTTTTTATTAATTCCGATACCGCCAACGTTGGTTATGGTGTCCAGCAAAGGAGTGGAAGCGCCTACCAGTCCTATCTTCTCCGAATTGATTTCAACGATTGCATAATCGGCCACTTTCCCCGGCATTTTACTCGCAAGAGATCCGTCTTTGCCCTTTCTTTTGGCCATCTCGCTATCCGTAGTCCAGTCAAGATTCGCCGCAAGATAGGGGAACAATGATCCCGGAAATTTAACCCCGCTTTTCTCTTCGATCTGGATTGCATCGGCAAACTCACCTGTGCCTGCGTCCAATTCATGATTTCCCATGGCAGACGCCTGAACGCCGAGGTAGTTCATAAAGGCAATATCAGCATGACCAGGTTCGTTGCTTCCTGTCACAGCCCTGACCGGTCTTTGTTCAGCCGCATAAAATCGGGGACCGGGGATAATATTGTCTCCTGAAGACACAACCAACGTGGATGATCCGTAGGTCGTATCAGACTTGAAAGCTTCCATAAGTGCGGAAAACTCATCCACGGATGAGAGAGCGGTTTCCTCATTTCCGTCAATGTCGGCAAAATGAAGAAGCTGAAGTGTAAAGACCGCAGGTCCTGCCTGATAATTGCTGGTCTTTGTAGTCGAAACACACCCAACCATAAGCAATGCTGATGTCAAAAAAACTGAAACAATGGTTTTAAACCTGCTCATGAGATTCCTCCTTGGGAATAAAGCTGTTCACGGAAAATCTAGCTCGCTTAAGCCAAGTTATAGGTAACTTTTACAACTATATCGAAAGCCAGGTAACAATTCATAAGCTACTGAAAAAGGGACTTGAAAAGAGGATTTTAAAAATTACGACAAACTTTTATTGTGACAATTATTAAAAGGCTTGTCTGCGTCGAAGGGGAAAGAATACCTTCCTATAAAAAACACCCTTTAAACGTTTCTTATTAGAAGAAAGATTACGAGGTGTCAATTAAAGAAGTCAGCCTAAATGAGATTGAATTGCTGAATGTGACAAAATGGGGGACGTAGTTGAAAAGTTGACATTTGAAGGATCTCTGAAAAAAAGAGTAAGCATTTTGGGTGATTCACAAAAACCGGAAGACGGGTATTTTGCTGAAGAAGTTCTGAACCCGTCCCATTTTCTTAACTGGCACAGCCTGCAATGAAGGGCTCAGGCGATATCTTTGGACTGTCATGAACAAGATTCACTGAGTTTTGTCCTCTGTTTTTTTATGGTCGAATCGGACCGATAAGTGTCCTTTCTATATTCTTAATATCATGGTAGAAAGGACCGACTTTTCAAAATGTCTGGCTTAATTCCGGAGCGATTTCCGGGTTGATCGACCGGAGCGGAAAAAAAATCATTCAAAAAACCATTCAACGGATAAGGCGGCTTTTCGGTATCCGAGGGATGTCCCGAGTGCAGCAAACAAAAAAAGGGTCTCAAGCGCCGAAAAACAAAAGACCAGTTCATCAGGAGGGCTGAAAAGGTACACCGTAAGCGTTATTCATACGAACGGGCTGATTACCGGGGTTATGACTATGGATATGAGCTGGTTCGCTATATAAACCATATAAAGCATGTCACGATTATCTGTCCCGTTCACCAACCCTACGAGCAATATCCCGGAAGCCATTTTAACGGGCATCATTGCATGCAGTGTTATCCGGATCTTTTAAAAAGAGGATACTTTGCCGGAGGAGGTGCCCCCGGGCAACTGAATTTCTGATGATGGCATAATAAAGTATCAGCAACCGATTCAACAGGTAAAAACCAATGCCGAAACCATACACAAGAGAACAATTTATTCAAAAAGCACAAAAAGTACATGGAAGCCAATATGATTATAAGGATGTTGTATACCTGGGAGCCATGAAAAAGATAAAGATTCATTGCAAAATACACGGGCCGTTCGAACAAAGACCATCCGGTCACCTTGAAGGCTACGGATGCCCGGAATGCAGGAAACGCAAAATTGGGGATTCTTCCAGAAAATCAAAAGAGCAGTTTATTGAAGATGCCAAAAAAGTCCATGGAACGAGGTATTCATACGAGGCTGTCAGTTACCAAAACACAGGAACACCGGTAATCATAAGCTGTGAAATCCATGGAAATTTTAAACAAAAACCGGTATCGCATTTAAGCGGCCAGGGCTGTCCGGAATGCGGTATTGCAAGAAGAGCCGGCAAATTGCGGATGACGACGGAACAATTCATTGAGAAAGCGAATCATGTTCACCAAAACAAGTATTCCTATGAGAACGCCGAATACATCAAAACCAAAACACCGGTTGAAATCAATTGTCCCGACCATGGGGTATTCTACCAGCCCCCCAACACGCATCTTTCCGGTCACGGCTGCCCGGGGTGTGCCAATATCAAAAGATCGGAGGTGATGTTAAAAGATACCTCACAGTTCATCAATACTGCCAGGAAAGTGCATGGAGACAAATATTCGTACGAAGAAACAGAGTATCAATCCGCTGACAAGCCCGTAAAAATCCGGTGTAAAAAGCATGGAGTATTTCTACAGCGAGCGGTTACCCATCTTGAAGGAAAAGGCTGTCCCAAATGCGGTCGCAAGAAAACTGCGGATAAGCTTCGCCATACCACGACCCGGTTTATTGAAAATGCAAAAAAAGTCTACGGAGATCGCTATACATATGAGAAATCCGATTATGTTCATTCAAAAACAGCAGTGAAGATAACATGTAAAGTACATGGGGTGTTTATAAAAAATGCCCGCGGTTTTCTCAAGGGATACGGATGTTCTAAATGTGCCAAAGAGGAGTATCGTCAAAGACGAGCTGAAAACTTTCTAAAGAGAGCAAGGGAAATGCACAAAAACAGGTATCAATACAAACTTGAAGAATACCAGAGTACAAACCGGAAGATGACGATTATCTGTCCGATACACGGTCCCTTCCTTCAATCTCCCAACAGTCATCTTGCCGGACATGGTTGCCGGGATTGTGCACGCGAACTGGTGGAAAAAGGTTATTACAATGTCGGTGTAAAAACACTGCCGTTTTAAACAAAGGGTGTGATCAAGATTATTGGTTTTTGCTTCGCTTCGATTTCACGCCGCTTTATTCCCGTTGTTCTCAATTCTTGACCTAAAATTGCTCATCCTCTATCATTCAAGCAGAGCCAGAATCTAAGAAGAATAACGATACTATTCAACTCTTAGGTTATTCAACGGTAAAGGTTGTAACTAATTGATTCTATTTTGAAAGTTTCTAAAGAATCAACAGTAAGCAAACGATACGCATAAGACCGGTAACCAATCTTTTTTCGAGCCGAACAATTCGATGCAATTATTCGAGAAAAAGCAGCTTCCATCCTTTGGTTTGTTCTTCTCCTGGCGGAATATCACTATGATACACAAATATCCGATTGTTAAATCCTGTGTGGTCTTTTTAATCATTTTCTTCATGATAGCAGGGGATTTGGCAGCAAAGTCGATTTCGATTTCTCCCTTAACGATCAAAACCGGCAATGGGAAACATCGGTTTGCCACGATTTTCGATTTAACCAATCGAACAA
>JANQLH010000145.1 GCA_028280735.1 SAR324 cluster bacterium
CTTGTAACACGGTCAATTGTACAATCAAAAACGCGATGGAGATGAAGGAAAACATTGTCGGTGCTACTGTGGCTAAAACCAGGGACGGAAAGCCGCTTCCCATAAGGGCAAGCTGCGGGTACCTGGCGGATGCAAACAACAACGTCACAGGTGGTTTTGAAGTCATCAACACGATTGACAACCTGGATGAAGGCTTTCTTTCCGTGATGGCGGATGCCGCTTTTAGAACCGATACCAACCTGGTCATTCAAAATATCAATGATGCCGCACTGGATTTTCTGGGATACAAACGAGATGAAGTAGTGGGCAAAATGACCTGTGCGGATTTATGCAAAACACCCGTTTGCAACACCCCGGATTGCACCATCAAAAAATGCATGCAGGATAAAACCACCATTGTGGCCGAAACCGAAGCCAAAGCCAGGGATGGAAGAATAGTTCCCGTAAGAGCGAGCTGCGGTTATTTGATGGACGCCAAAGGAAACATCACTGGCGGTTTTGAAGTGGTTTCCGATAACAGTGCTTTTGTGGATATGGTCGACGTAATGGATGCTGTTGAAAAAGGCGATTTGACCACCAGTGTCAAACAGGAACACCTGGACAAAAACAACGCCGTCGGCAGAATGGCCAACGCCATCAGCAAAACAGTTTCCAAACTGGCTGCGGTGATGAAGGAAGTAGCCCTTTCAGCCGACTATGTTGCCTCGGGCAGCCAGGAAATTAGTGCGTCATCGCAAGAGCTATCCCAAGGTGCCAGTGAACAAGCCTCCTCTATCGAAGAAACCTCCGCTTCAATGGAAGAAATGAGCGCCAACATTCAACAAAATGCCGATAACTCCAGACAAACCGAACAAATCGCCTTAAAAGCCGCCGTTGATGCCGAAGAAAGCGGAAAAGCGGTGAATGAAGCCGTAGAAGCCATGAAGCAGATTGCCGAAAAAATATCCGTCATTGGTGAAATTGCCCGCCAGACCAATCTCCTTGCTCTTAACGCCGCCATTGAAGCTGCCAGGGCCGGAGAACACGGAAAGGGATTTGCGGTAGTGGCGGCTGAAGTACGAAAGCTGGCGGAAAACAGCCAGATTGCAGCAGGTGAGATTTCAGAGCTTTCTGGCTCCAGCACCAGAATAGCCGAAAATGCCGGATCAAAACTAAACCAGTTGGTTCCGGATATTCAAAAAACCTCTCAACTCGTCCAAGAGATCAGTGCTTCCTGCGCTGAGCAAAACTCGGGCGTCGTGCAGATCAACCAGGCCCTGCAGCAGCTCAACCAGGTCATTCAGGAAAATACCTCCGCTTCCGAAGAAATGGCTTCCACATCCGAAGAACTATCCTCTCAAGCTATCCAGTTAAAGGACAATACCCAATATTTCATCGTGGACCAGGAAGTAATTGAACAGGGGAAAAATTACAATACACATCCACAAGTGACCTATACCCAGCGCAGGTTACCTCCGAATCGCCAGGGACAAAAAGCCGGGAAACCCGCCAATTTACCGAAACTGGATTATGCAAACAACGCCGGTCTGCAGGAAATGACAGGAGTGGTGGTGAATTTAGGGGAGCAGGAAACAGAGGACCACCAGTTTGAACAGTATTAAAAAAAGCGTTTGAAAAAGAGAAAGCCTTTCCTCCATGAATGCTTTTTTGTTTATGACGTCAAAAGCGTTCATGGATTAATAAAACTGTCGATTTTTTCCCGGCAGTTTTTTTGAGTTAATTCCTTGAGCCTGTTGACTCGATCTGCCAACCATTCCAGCTGTTCTTTACTGATATCAAAGTTATCCATGTCATACCTTGAATCGATATACGCTCGCTTCAGAAGGATAAAGTTCCGCTTTTCTTCTTCCGTGGATTGAGGAAAAATCGACACAAACGAACGGTGTTGAATAATCACCAGCTTGTTCAACTTTTCCAAATCGTGGAGTTTAGGCTTGTACCCGGTGAAAACCAGCAGGATTGTCATAAAGAACCGTTCGGCGGCTTGGTGGAGTTCAAAAGCAGCCTTTAATGGATCATTTCTTTCAAAAGCATGATTAAAATCGATCAAAAAACTGTTGGCACTATTAAACCATTTCTGGAAGTGTCGTTCGGCTTCTTCCTTCCGCTCTTCTGCCGTTAACACCATTGGTTCGGCCAGTTCACAGCGCTTGGAATCATAAAGCATGATCCCTTCTTTTTGAATATCCTGATAAAAATAACGTCCTTTTTTCAGTTCATTGTTTAACGTGCGAATATCGATAACCAGGAGGCTGACCCAGGTGCGAAGCAGTTCATTGCGTTGAAGCTTTTTCTCGACTCTCGACCAGTAAGCCCATTTTTGGGCGGATTCAACGGATGTGGTCACCACTAAAATATCAAAATCACTTTTATACTCATAGACGATTCCATCCTCCCCGGTATAGCGATCCTCAACCCAATCCCCCCTTGCGTGACTCCCAAACAGGAGAATCATTTCCGTTTTTTTTCCTGTTTTCTCCAGGATAATAGTGACGATATCCTGAAGCTCTTCCTGTTTGATATCAGGTAAATGGTCTAAAGAGGTTTTCATAGTCAACATTCAATCGTGATCACCAAATCTAAATAATTGAAGATATAGATGTATCTATCATAAGTCCCAAAAAAGAAAAACCTCAATGATGTCCCTGGTCAGATTTTGTCGAAATATTCATTTTGTTCTCCACATTTGTGCTTAGCTGTACTTTGAGAGTCTTCTTATGGTAACGATCATGGACTTGCCAAGGCTGGCTTTCTCGATAGTCAGCGGAAGGGATAGCCGCCCGTTATAGCCCTTTATTAGGCGATAAGTTAAAGTGTTGCTTTTACTTTGAACACCAAATGTGTATGATAGATTATAAACATACACAATGGAAAAGCAATGAGAACAAATATCGTCATTAACGACGAATTAATGGATGAAGCCATGAAGTTGTCCGGTTTCAAAACTAAAAAAGCTGTCGTTGAGGAAGGTTTGAGGTTATTAGTCAAACTTAAGAAACAACAAAAAATAAAAACCCTCCGAGGTAAACTGAAATGGGAGGGAAGTCTCGATGAAATGAGGTTGGATAAATGATTCTTGTTGATTCTTCGGTTTGGATTGCGTATTTCAATGGTCATGTAAACTGGCAAACGGATGCATTGGACAAATATTTGGAAAATGAACCGGTTTTAATTGGAGACCTAATTTTAACTGAAGTACTCCAAGGATTTAAAGCTAACAATGATTTCAATGTTGCTAAGGAATTCCTTGGTTCATTGGATTTTGTTCAATTAGGTGGCTACCATAATGCAATCGCATCTGCCTCTAACTATCGAACAATGCGAAAACAAGGAATTACTATCAGAAAAACAATCGATGTTCTGATTGGAACGTTTTGCATTGAAAACAATGTTTCCTTGCTTCACGACGATCATGATTTTGAACCTATGGAAAAAACGTTAGGTTTAAAGGTGCTTGCCTCAAATTCACTCCACTAAGTTTTCCGTCCAGCGCCGTTTCTCAGTGGCCGCATGCAAGATTTTGATGTTCACAAAGGATTCGCCGGGAATCTGGATATTTGACTTCGTCCAAGGCCGGCTGCCGGTCCGCTTCAGGGTAGAAGTAACGGTTGCCCGGCTGCGCCCGCAACAGACCCGCAGTAGCCTTGAGTTATCAATTATTAAACCGCCTTGGGGAATTCCCGGATAAATCTTTCAATAGTAGGGAATTACAGGAAAAAAGTTTGCCTACAGTCCGGTATATATGTCCCCCGATTTTCACGGAAATGCAATAACGCAAACCGAGTCTCCTGCTGACCCGGATTCCTCCCTGTTTCATTCATTGATTACACAAAACCCATTGCCGAAAGGATCTGCACAATAAGCAATAGAACCCCAGTCTCCGCTTTCTCCTCCCTCGTGATGTCCTCCCAGTTTTGTTATTTTTGAAACAAGTTCATCGACATTGTCACAAATAAAATCCAAGTGGACCGGTGTCCAATGACGCTCATAGTCACGAACAACAGCACCTGATTTGAGAGGTTTTGTTCCCGATTCTCGTTGTAGCAAATATATATCGGTGTTTTCCGCAGAAAGAACAACCATGTTATCTCCCTGGTCACGTATTTTCTTGCAACCAAGGGCTTCAACATAAAACGTTTCTGCTTTTTTTAAATCCGGGACATCAATGCTCACTGAAACCTTTATCATCTCTCATGCTCCTTGCAGTTAAACGAACAGAATCATTTAATAGTGAATCGAATCGATTCAGTCCGGTTCGTTAGTTATTACCGAATGACAGATAAATCCCACAGGGTTTATCTGTCATATGTACATTTACACACCTATAAAAGAACATATGTACACTTATTAAAGGCAATATTTTTTAACCTGTCAAGTTGGTTTTAAGAACAGAGATTAATTGTTAATCGTTTGGGCTTAATCCCGGGGAGGCGATACGGGAGTAGGCAACGATTTAGCCTCTGTTAAGCTAATGGATTTTACGCTGGGCGGATTCCAGCAGGTTGCTAACCCTTTGCATTTCAGGATGTTCGAACAAGCCGGGATTTTTTAGATAATCCAGCAGCATATCGGTCGCATCGAATCCCCAAAATATTTCCTTGTTTGCAACCAAGGTTGGTACCCCAAAAATTCCCGCTTCTATGGCTTCGTTAGTATTATTTTTCAGTTGCTCTTTCACTGCAGGCTTACTGATTAACTCATTAAAAAGGGGGACGTAGTTGAAATGTTGACATTTGCATAAAGGAACGGGCAGTAAGGAGCAGATCACCCCATCAACTCCCCTATTGCGCCAGTCATCACCCCGGGCACCCGTCAGGAAACTGGTCACGGACTAAACCGAGTTCAATACCATGCTCCAACCATGCTTTGAGTCCAGCCAGGACTATGGTATAACCGCCTTTCGAATCGACAGCGACGGGTAAAACTTCTTTGCAACTGCCAGGGAAGTTATTCACGGAAATCTTTACCAATGTTGTTCCATTTTCATAGGAATCAAATGTCCATTCTACACTGGTTGGATCTTCTTCCCATTCTACCAATATGCGGCGGTTTGTTTCGAACTCTTTGACTGTAAGTTCGTCTCCGACTCCAAACATCTCCCAATCCCATCGCACCTTTTTCCCTAACTCAAGTTTACCACTACTCTTTGTAAACCAGAATTTTGTAGTAATTTCCGGATTTACAAAAGCTTCAAAAACCTGGGCAACAGGTTTTCGAATAAGCATTTGAGCTTCTACAACAGGTGATTTGCTGCTGTCCATAATGACTCCTGAGGATTTTAATACCCTTGCCGGATTGACGTAGATACCTATTTTAGTGCCTGGACGAATAATAACCAAACCCTATCCAGCTTTGTGCCTGATGTTGGAATTTAGCTTGAAGATTTAGGTGCTGCCGGCAGTCGGCTTTCACCGTTCGGCTTAAGGTCGCTTCATTACAAGCTATAACCGGCTAAGAGCTGATCGCAGAATGCTGAAAGCACTAATCCTCCAAGATCCAAGCTGCTTTGAAGCTCTTATTGGTACGGAATAACTTGGTTTTCGTTCGGGCACCATTCAGTAAAACCTTAGTAATTATATATTGGATTGAGGATTTCAATAAACACAAAAGCCGCACTTTACTGCTCCGACTAAAAGATGGAATTCCCGGTGTCGTTATGGCTGTACATACTTTTGGAGTATACCCGGAATAGTTTCAGCCCCACATTCACAACATAATAACGGACGGACTATTTACAGTTACCGGTTTGGTTCATGTGATGAAACGGGTGTATCTGAAACCCCTGGAAGAGCTTTTCAAGGCTGAGAGGAATGCGGGCTAAAGCTGAGATAGTGGCTGATAATGCGAGTGAGGATAAAAAACTCTATTGCTCTTCCAGCAGTTTGAAATCCGGTAAAACGATTGTGCGTTAATTCTATCGTAAATCAATAACTTACCGTCAGGATTTAGTAAGGGAGATACAGCTAATAGTTTTTTGTATTGAACCCTTCAATTAACCTATGATGCGGATTCAAGCTTTTTGATTCTTATAAAGCGAATAAGGAGTCCGATCAGAAGTAAAGCACTTAATACTACAACAATGGCAACCAAAATGTTGTAAGGAAAGCTTAAGGGAGGAAGATAGTATTCCGCAATCCACCAGTAATACTTCCAACCCAGTGAAAGAGAAGTAGAGTTAATAGAATCAGTTCCGAGAACATGAGTTTTCGTAAAGGTATGGTCACCCAAATAGGAATTGATATGACTAATTATTTCTTGGTTTCCAACGGGAGTTTTCTGAAGAGCGTATTTTCTATAGAAATCAGACAGAAGGATTTCGATACTTTTACCTTGTGATTGCAGTCTTTTATCTATCAGATAAGCGACCAACATTCCTTTGCCATAGATTAGGGCGATCTCGTCCGAATCGGGTTTTTCCTTTAGCGAGGCTTCCACCAGGGTAGTTACGCTTTTAATGGAAAGAGCATCATATTGCTTGTATCGGGCTGCAATTTCCTTTTCAAAATACTCCCGGGAAACTAATCCTAAGCCGAGAAGTGATTTTTCGCTGATATATTCGGTAAACCCTTCCTGGAACCAATACCAGTTTTCTTTAAGGTCAAATCCATGAGATAACCAAATGTGGTGTATTTCATGAGCTAAATGACCTAACAGTTTTCCTTTTAATAGGTTTTGATTAATATGCCTTCCCCATCCCACGCTGTTAATAACGTTTTGCCGTTTAACCTGGCCGCCGATCGATCTGCTTGCACCCTGATATACACTAGGATCACGATTAATTACAACCAGGATTTCTGATTCAGGAATGTGTCTGTAAATGGAATAATAGTGTTGAAAAACATCTTCAATGGTCTGGTAGTATTCTTCGTGATTTAGGGCTAGTTGTTTGTCAAAAGCGATGACAATAGTTGCGTCGCCAATAGTAAACTCAGTTTTTTGATATAAACCGGCACTTAACAGAATCTCCCCACCCCATCTATCATCTATTACAACCGTCTGTTCATCAATTTGAGGGTAGCTCGAAACAATTTCCCAACCCAAAGGGAGGTTTTCAATTCTGATAGTATAATTACCAAACAAGCTTAACCCTGTATTGTCGATAGCGACCTCCTGCCGGGATTTGAAAGCTTTTACGAAAAAATCCAGGCCGGGAATATGCAGAGTACTCGGCGTGAGGGCTGTAAAATGAACGTCATACGGAATCTTTGCGGTAGTGAGAACATATGAAAGTGTAAAACCTTTTTGGCCATTAAGCACAAGCGAATATAAATCAAGATCGTCATCTAAACTATTCGGATATATGTTTACCTTTTCAGGAGTCACATTTAATTCGCTAATTCTATCAGCCAGATTGGTGCCTGCATACTTCGACCAGATAAAACTGTTTGAAAATCCAATAAGAAGCTTTTCCGTTTGAATGTTTTGGAATACAGCGGATACCTTGAGTTGCTGTTGCCCTTGATCAATCCTGACAGTATATGCAACGTCAATACTCGCATCTGTGTCAGCCCTGCTACTGACGGCATAGCCTGTTGCAAAGCCGACAATCAGGCAGAGAATCAAAACCTTCCACATTAAAAATCTTATAAACGGAACCAACATAACTGATTTGATGTTTGTTTTGATATCAGCCTTTTACGGGTAACAACTAAACTCCATGTACCAAGCTATTAGAGAAGATCTTTGGTTTGTAAATCCAAAATTAAACCAGTTTAAGCTTGTTTTCAATGTCCATTTTCGATGTTGATAAAATGCCTATAAAGCTAGTCCAGTGACCTGATACCAAATCCTAAAAATTAGTATGTTGTGAGGTCTACCTAAAAATCCGAAGATGCAAGCCTGACCCCCATCATACGTGCGCTAAGTCCAAAAATAGCCGGCGTTGACAAACATGAATAATCTGTAGACAGTTTCATAAGAAATCGCTTGGAGGTTGTCACCATAATATCACAAGTAGTGTATGAGTCGCAGAGTATTCAGTGTTTTGACGGTTTTCATTTCATCATTATCATGCTTTCTTCCCTGTCAGATGCATGCTTTTGCACACCCTCATGTTTTCATCGAAAATCATGTTACCGTCATATTTGATAACGAAGGTCTGGCCGGTTTTCAACTGCGTTGGAAGTTTGATGAAATGACCAGCAGTATTTTCATTATGGATTTTGATTCCAACAGAGACGGAACAATTGACAGGAAAGAAGAGCAAATATTGAAAACACAGGCGTTTGAAAGCATGCGGAATTATCATTACATGACTTCCGTTTCAATAGACAACAAGGAATTCAAAGTTCAATATGTTCAGGATTTCTATAGCTTGGTTGAAGGCGGGATTTTGAGTTATAATTTTTTTGTTCCCTGCCATGTCAAAGCTATTTCAACCGACAAGGAAATAAGGATTAGTGTTTACGACAGTGATTTTTTTATCGAGTATACATTGAACAAAGATGTACACATTCATCCAACCTCCTCGATCGCCTATAGATTCAAGATAGAAAAAAACCTCAACAAATCTTACTATTTTGAACAACTTCATCCCACCGAGATTATTATCAACTTCAAAAAAAAGTAGCGTAACACCGGTTCCCGTAATAATCAGCCTGCTATCGCCTCCCCTGTCAACTGACTGTTATGTATCTGTTCCCCTTTTAAATCCAAACCCATAGAAGCCTTGACAGCTTTTCAAACTCCCCGGCATTGATAAACGACAGCCTGCGAACGCTTAGGAATATCTTGTCCGACAGAATCTATTTTACTCGAAAACAAGGATAGGGGACAGGGGTTTCAAGCAAAGAGGAATTCATCAAATGCATCATGCTAACGGAGACAAACCGCTTTTCTGTTTATTAGCGAATGAGGACTGAAAGAGACAGGATTGCAAGAAATCATATTGCAGAACAAATTATCGAACCCTTCTGACCTTTCACCTGAATTAAACCTAACCAATCAAAACGGGATAATGGATCAACACTTGACACATTTTTCAAAATAGTGTCTGTTTGGTGTTACATATTGCAAATAAGTAACACCAAACATTGACCAATGATTCCCAAGTGTTGTTATGAGTGATATCCCTTTACGACTTCGAGACCTTAACATCAGCTTTATTGGGCGTGATAAGAGACAACTTCCCATCGTCAGTGACATTAATCTCACCTTGAGGCGCGGGCAACCCACCGCGTTGGTTGGTGAGAGTGGTTGCGGCAAATCACTGCTTGCTTTGTCCATTCTTCGTTTGTTGCCGAAAGAAGCGATTGTAACCGGACATGTGATTTATAAGGAACAAAAAAACCTCTTAACGCTTTCCGAATCGGCAATGAATAAAATCCGGGGAACCCAAGTCGTGTTCATTCCACAGGACCCGGTGAGCCATCTTAATCCAACACTAAATGTCGGATATCACTTCAAGGAGAGTTTAAGGCGAATCCTGGGGGTCAAAGGACAAAAGGCAAAGGAGCTTACCCATGACCTGTTGCAGCAGGTTGGGTTTCAAGATCCGAAAACGATCTGCAAACGCTATCCCCATCAGCTTTCCGGCGGGATGGCACAACGGGTATTGCTGGCGATCGGACTCGCAGGTGATCCGGAAATCGTCATAGCCGATGAACCGACCCGCGGTTTGGATGTAGAGAGTCAGAAACTATTTTTGGAACAGTTACAGGACCTGTACCGGAACAGCGCTTTGTTGCTGATCACGCACCAGTTGGAAGCGGCTTGCAAGTGCGACTGGTTGCTGGTTATGTATGGCGGTCAAATTGTGGAAGAAGGCCCGGCCCGACAGATATTAAATCAAGCGCAGCATCCCTATACCAGGGGATTGTTAAATGCTCATCCTGATAAGGGGATGCAGCCCATTCCCGGTCAACCGTTTAGTTTCTCCGAGGCACTTCCCGGTTGTCGGTTTTCTCCTCGATGCTTTCAAGTCACTGAAATTTGCAGATCCGGACTACCTATTCCAAAAACCGGAGAGAACTCCGTCATCAGGTGTCATCATGCTGGTTGTTGAAAAGCTTTCAAAATCCTATTCCAACGGCTTTTGGAGTAAGTCTGTCCCTGCTGTGCGCGATGTCAGCTTTCATATCGAAACAGGAGAAGCGTTTGGATTAATGGGGAAAAACGGTAGCGGCAAATCAACCATTGCCCGGTTAATACTGGGTTTAATCAAAGCCGATGGTGGCCGTGTCCTGTTTCAGGGCAAGAATCTGCTGCAAGCTTCCAAAAAGGATTGGTCATATTTTCGTCAAAAGCTACAGATCATTTTTCAACAGCCCCTGCAAGCCCTGGACCCCAAGCAAACCGTTTATAGTGCCATAACGGAGCCCCTGTGGGTTCATAATCGCGTCACCACGAGAAAGTCCGCTCAAGAGAAAGTGGAAGAGCTACTGGCCTTAACCAACCTGTCCAACGAAATCCTTGACAGACGTCCCCATCAAATCTCCGGTGGACAAGCACAACGTGTTGTGCTGGCAAGAGCCTTAAGCCTGGACCCTGAAATCCTGATTGCTGATGAGCCGACATCAATGCTGGATATCTCGGTACAAGCCCAGGTGTTATCCCTTCTGAAGAATTTGCAAACGGAAAGAGGGATCAGCATTTTGTTGATTTCTCATGATCTTTCGGTTGTAAAGCAGTTTTGTAACCGCATGGCGTTCATCGACTCAGGAGAAATTATTCACTTGAGCCAAACCGATTCAATGCCAAATTAAGCCGCTATGTTTCAATTATCACCAATAAGCATGGTCTCCAACCAATGCTTGTTCTTCATCACCTTTTGATCAGAAGCCATTGTATGAAACGACACTACCCGTACTTGTATCCGTTTATGATTGTTTTTGGATTACTAATACTCCTTTCTCCCATCAACACACTGGGAACCAGCTATCCCATTCCCCGGTTGGTGGTTGGAACAACCATGACCGTAAACTCCATCAACATTGATGATTATTACTATGGGGTGATGCGCGCTATGTTAACACATCGGGCGTTGGTCCAACTGGATGAAAAAGGCGCCATTGTTGCGGACATGGCGGAGACCTGGAAAACGGATGATGCGCAGAAATGGATATTCCACTTAAGGCCTGATCTCGTTTGGCATGACGGTAAAGCCGTCACGGCCCGTGATGTTGCTTTCAGCATGCGTTATTTACTGGAAAAGATTCCGGTCTATCGCTGGCACCTAAAACTGGTCGATAAAATAGAAGCCAGGGACGATCACACGGTGGTCCTTGATCTCACGGAACCCAATCCCCGTTTTTTGGTCAATCTTTTAGTGTTGAGGGTCATTCCCCGGCATATTTTTGAAACGGTTGAAGATCCGAAAAAATTCCATGGACCCCGGGCCGCGATCGGATGCGGTCCATATAAGTTCAAGGCATTTGACAAATCAGCCGGTGTTATCCGCTTTGAAGCCTTTGAACAGTATTATCGCGGAAAACCCAATGTCGGTGAGGTGGTTTTTCGGCTTTTCCGAAATGCGGATACCCTGAATCTTTCCTTTCGCAAAGGAGAGGTGGATCTGCCTTATTTTTATGCTTCCGGTACCGATCCCGTTCAGGCGCGAACCCTGAAAAACAATCCGGAGGTCAAACTGCATTTGATCAACAACCGCGGTGTTCCCAATATGTTGTTTTTCAACCTGAAGCAACCAATGGTCGATCGTCCTGAGTTCAGGGAAGCCTTGAGCTACGCCATCAACTACCAGGAGCTGTTGAATCTCTTTGCTGCCGGTTACGGGTCTGTTCCCAACAAAGGATTTATTCCCCCGGGAACCTTTGGTTTTGTCAAGACGGAGCCCTTCGCATTTGATCCGAAAACAGCCAGACAAAAACTCCGGCAGTTGGGTTATGTTGACACAAACAATGATGGCATCCGGGAAGCCGACAACCGGAACCTGGAATTGGAAATCGTCGTTCGCACCGATACGGACGGCAGCATGAGACTGGCCGACCGTCTCAAAACCTATTTTTCTGCCGTGGGTATAGCGCTTAAAATAAAACCGGTAGACAACACACTGTTTCGTCAAATCAGTGATAGGGATCGAAACCATACCATATTGCTTTCCAGGACAACACCCTGGGGAATGATGATGTGGGCCGGCTGTGGCAGTGGTTATATCGATAGTCGAAATATCGGGTGGTCGGTCATGAATGATCCGGAGTTTCTCGCCATTGTCGATCGGATGAATGCGGCGTCGAATGATAAGGCTTATCTTCAAGCAGCCGCTGATTTCCAGGCCTACAACGCCAGAATGACCCCGGTAATTCCTTTATACTGGAACCAGATGATTCAACCCTATCACAAGCGATTCTCCGGTTGGTTGGAAAATCCGATGTATGGATTTCTCTGGGAAAAAACCTGGTTTAGCCTGAAAGCAAATAAAAACTAATGAATATAAATGTTTGGAAGCAACAATGGTCGCAAGCAATGGAGAGCTCTTCTCTGATTAAAGGCTTTAATTTGGTGGCGCCTGTAGCCGCACCCCAGGGATAAAACGTCATGTTTTTTTTGCGAAAATCAATCCGTTTACTGGTTAGCCTGGTTTTTATCATTTCCCTGAATTTTGTGATTCCGCGAATGATGCCCGGAAACCCTCTGTTTACGATCCTGGGACCGGATGTGGTCGGACTGAGCAAGAAGGATTACCGGGAACTGGAAACCGAGTATGGACTAAACGAACCTCAATACAAGCAATACCTCGGTTATTGGAGTGACCTCATCAAAGGAGAGTTGGGGTTCTCCTATTATCACAACCAACCGGTCACCTACCTGATAAAGGATTACCTTGGCCGGACCCTGCTGTTGCTGTTTCCTACTGTCATCCTTTCTTCACTTCTGGCTATCGGTTTCGGTCTCCTGGCAGGCAGGTTTTCCGGCTCTGCCATTGACCTGGGAATATCCGTTGGATTTCTCACCCTGTATGCGATACCGGTTTTTCTATTGGGAATGATGCTGTTAGATCTTTTCAGTTTTCGACTGAACCTGTTTCCCCTGGGTGGGCTTAAATCGGTTGAATGCGGCGGTGGTTTTCTGTCCTGCCCGCTGGATGTGCTCCATCATTTGACACTACCCATTCTGATTCTTTCGTTTTCTTCAGCGGCGTTTAAATATACGGTTGTACGCAATAATGCCATAGAAGAGGAACAAAAAGATTATGTTCTTTATGCAAGGGCTCGCGGTATCGGCAGCCACTCGATTTGGTGGATCCATATCTTAAAAAACGCCAGTCTGCCCGTGTTGAACCTGATCGCCCTGCACCTGGCATTTATGGTTTCGGGAGTACTGCTGATCGAAATTGTCTTTTCGATCAACGGAATGGGAATTCTGATATACGAAGCGGCTGTTAACAGGGACTATCCCGTCCTTCAGGGGTGTTTTCTGGTTTTGACCATTCTGGTACTGACTTTCAATACACTGGTGGATGTTTTATCCGGTGTCCTTGATCCCCGTGTGAAAACATAGATACCATGAACATTGAGATACAAGCCGCTACTACGGCACCAAAATTCTGGAGACTCGGTGTTGTCTGCCTAACGCTGTTCACCATTATATCACTGCTGGCCGAATGGATTGCCCCTCATTCACTGACGGAAAGCTTTATGCCGTTCTCCCCTCCATCCTGGAGCCACCTGTTGGGAACCAATGACATGGGATATGACATATTCTCGGAGCTGCTGCATTCCGGAAGAATCTCCCTGACCATCGGCATCATTGCGGCCCTGGTTTCGTCTCTCATCGGTGTCTTGATCGGGATGCTGTCCGGTTATCTGAAAGGATTGTTCGGCGAACTGATGGTGGGAACCATCGACCTGTTTCTCTTAATTCCAACACTGCCTTTAATGATCATTCTGGCGTCTCAATTGGGACCCAGTATCTGGAATATTATCTTTGTGATCTCAATACTCGGCTGGTGTTCTACAGCGCGAGCCGTCAGGGCAAAAGTCCTACAACTGCGCGAACAGGATTTCATCACAGCCCTGGTAGCTCTTGACATTCCTACCTGGAGGATCTTCCTGATGCATCTATTCCCAAATGTCCTGGATATTGTTTCCGCGAAATTCGTCGTCTCTGTTGCCGGTGCCATGTTGGTGGAAACATCATTGAGCTTTCTGGGCCTGGGAGATCCTTCAGCGATCAGTTGGGGCTCCATGATGCACTTCGCATTTAAAAGAGGTGGTTTTGCCAACGGGATGTGGACCTGGTATCTGCCGCCGGGACTGTGTGTAGCAGCCTGCGCTGTCAGCTTCATTCTTATTGGTATGTCCTTGGAAAGAAGGGACAGTGGCAAGCTGAGCTGGTTTTAAGTCATTATCCAAATGAGGATGTGATCGTTTGAGAAACACTCTTGCTTGGCAGGAGTTATAGCGTACATCGCTTAAGTGATTTGTAACGGCTGAGCCGATCCGTTGTCATACCATTTAATTTCTATCTGCAGGCAGTGACGGATTCCATGTTTTTTTCGTTTGTCCTCCGCTTCAATCTCCAGGGTCAAATCCTCTGGGAAATCAAGGATCAACCGGCTACTCTCACCCTGTAGAATGAGTTCTCCGGCTTTGATTTTATCGGCAATCAGATGCAGTTGATCGCCTACTTCAGTTCGGGACTTTTGTTCCTTGCTTTTGTAAAGCTTGATTTCCTTACCCATGGTATCCTCCGTCAATGTTGCGGGATAGTTTTTGACCATAAAAACTCAAGGCAAAAAGAACTAAGAATCAGAAGATTCTTACATGGATTGATGCGTTTAATTGAGCCTGACCAGTATAGTTGAGGAAATGAATTGTAGAAAGTATAACATTCCGTAATTCAGGGTTTGAGTTAACCGGTGCCTGAGCGAAACCAGCTTAAGCCATACCAATAAGTATTATTAAAGCAACTCGGTACTTGGACCTTTAGTACTTTCAGCATTCGTATCTCAGCCGGCTTTTTATTTGTCATTGTAATATCTCAAACCGAACACTGAAAGCCGGCAGCACGTTTATCTCCAACTGAATCCGGCTTTCAAAGCAGGATGGATAAGGGATTAGCGATTTTCCGTTCGGCACTGACTAGAACTTCCTCAGTGAATTGGCAGCAACCACAACGGTGGTTGCATTGTGCATAAAAGCAGAGAATACGGGGGGAACCACACCCATAATTCCCATGCCGATCAAAAGTGAATTGATGCCCACAATGGAAAAATAGTTATTTTTAATTCTCTTCAATGTCTTTTGAGAAAGATCCCTGGCAAAAATGATTTTATCCAGATCAGCTTTCATTAACAGGACATCACAGACTTCTTTGGCAATGTCCGCTCCATGATGCATGGAAATACCTACGTCAGCACTCGACAGCGCCGGGGCATCGTTCATTCCGTCACCTACCATGGCAACCTTATGTCCGTTGACACCCAGTTCCCTGATAATACGGGTCTTGTCTTCAGGGAAGACCTGGCTGTGATATGAGGAAATATTTACTTCCCTGGCAACCTTTGAAGCAGCAGATTCATTATCCCCTGTCAACATGACCACTTTCCGGACACCGCTTTTTTGCAGTGCTTGTACAAATTCCCCGGCACCGTTTCTCAAAGGATCTTCTATTACGACTAATCCGGCCAGTTCACCACCAATAGCCACATAAAGGATGGACCTGCCGTCAGCCAGGTATTTTTGTGTCTCTTTTTCCGCGATTTTCAAATCGATATTTTTATCTTCATTAATGAAATGACGGCTGCCCACCAGTATTTCCCTACCGTTTACTTCGGAAGCTATACCGTGAGCAACGATATGGTTGACTTCCGAGTGTTCTTCTTCATGATCCAAACCTTCTTCCGAGGCTTTTCGAACCACTGCCGTGGCTACAGGGTGTGGGAAGTGTTCTTCAACACAAGCCACATTTCGCAACAGGTATTCCCTGGAAAAACCGTTAAAGGGAATCACATCCAAGACTTCAGGTTTTGCTTCCGTCAAGGTGCCCGTTTTATCCAGAACAAAGGTGTCGATAGTCGCCATCTCTTCAATGAATTTACCACCTTTGATCAACACCCCGTTTTTGGAGGCAGAGATCATTGATGACATCAAGGTCAACGGCGTGGCCAGCTTAATAGCACAGGAATAATCAACCAGAAGGGCTGAAGCAGCTTTATAGGCAGACCCGGTCGTCAGCCAGGTTAATCCGCTTAACAGAAAAGAATAGGGTACTATCTTATCAGCCAGATGCTCCGCCTTGCTTTGAAGCGAAGCTTTCAGGTCTTCCGATTCCTCTATGATCTTAATCATCTGAGAAACACGAGTGGCACCGGCAACTTTTACAGCTTCGATTAAAAGCTTACCTTCCACCAGCACTGTTCCTGCATAAACTGTCACCCCGTTGTACTTACGAACCGGCAGTGCTTCTCCGGTAATGCAAGCCTGGCTGACCATGGCTTCACCTTTCGATACCAGCCCATCCACGGGTATTTTATGTCCCTCTCTCACAACAACCGTGTCACCTGCTTTAATGTCACGGACAGGAACCCTGGTTTCCATGCTGTCTTTGAGAATCCAAGCCCATTCGTTCTCCATATCAAACAAACCGGTAAGGCTTTCCTTGGACTTTTGTTTTGTCCAATCTTCCAGGTAATCACTAACCTGCAATAAAAACGAGATGGTCTTGACTGTCCCGAACTCCCTTAAAGCCAGGGCAACGCTGACCGCAGATGCATCCAGCACATCGGCATTCAGGTTCCCCTTTACCAGGGGCGGAACACCCTTGGAAATTACCTGGTAAGATGCTTTTGCCAGGAGAAAAGCCCTGATAGGAAGGGGAAGTAAGGGACTCAGCAAGCGCAGTGCAAGTTGCCCGACTAAAGCCCTTTTTTTAGTGGCAAGCCGTTGTTTGGGATCTTCCGACTTTTTCTGCGTTTCCCTAGCACCCTTTTCGAAGTGACTGATACAACAAGCGGATAGCTGGTCCAAAATGGCCTTTTTGTCGGCAGGGTCACCATTGTATTCCACAACCAGCGATTTTGTAGACGACTTATAAGCCATCTGGCTGAATCCGGAAATACCGTCAAACATGTTTTTCAGGTATTCCCCATTCAAATCCAGATTTGGCGCTACCTGCAGCCGGACGCGTAACCTTTTGGGCAGCTCATGGATAATGTGATACTGCATTATTTCTTCTTTGTAGCCTCTTCCTGTTCAGCAGCCAGCTGGTCTACAATTTTCTCAAGACGCTCCAGCCGGGTTTCAGCGGCCTGTTTTTCTCCAATTCTGGAGACAAGATAAGAACTGCCTATGGTTGAAACTGCTCCCAATACAAATCTCGCAACGGGGTAACCCAAAAGTTTTCCTACTTCGTAACCCATTTTTCTATCTCCTTGTTTTACTTTTTCTTGGTTTTGCTTCCACTCTTGGCCGATCGCTTTTTGACTACTTCATCAACTTTTTCCAGGATCTGTTTTTCCCTTTCAATGGAGCGGTTAGTGGTTAATAATTCTTCTTCATACATATGTTTGGCCTCAGCC
This sequence comes from SAR324 cluster bacterium, assembly GCA_028280735.1. Taxonomy (GTDB): domain Bacteria; phylum SAR324; class SAR324; order XYD2-FULL-50-16; family XYD2-FULL-50-16; genus JAHJTV01. The sequence goes on from JANQLH010000145.1 coordinate 17,477, forward strand.
ACGATATCCTCCAGGTCTTCCTTGGATGTTTCCAGCTTGCCCACAAACCAGTCCTTAAACATGTAACCCTCTTTCAAACCTCCAACAACAGCCGGTTTAACAGGAGAAAGGACTTTACCAAGGTTTAGCCCTGCTGCCGCAACAACGGCTCCACCTACCGAATACAAAAAACCGGGTTTCAAAAAAAATGCTGTCATACTGCTTCCTCTATTTGTTTAAATTAATAAATTACCCGGACACTTGGCTATGAAGGTAATAGCGTTAAGCGCCCCGGAAGATTTCGGATCTGCCGAGACAATATACCATTTAATTAAAAATGTTAGCAGACACTAACTATTCCTCATTGCTCGCCTCCTACAAACTGATCCTAATGCCTTAGCGGAAAATCCTATTTCTGTTATCCAAGGCGTGTTTGGCGACCAAAGCCAAAAACGCCAATCCGGCTTGGGTGTGCAGTTTTTTGTTTTTTCCCATAATTGCCATCATGCTGACGACCAGGGTTGCAATCAACCCGCTGTTCAGGCTGCTTCGCATTGCTTTGCCCGGTTGCTTCCCACCAAGGGAAAAACCGGCTAAAAACCTGCCGGTCTTTGGTGAATGAGAAGTTGAACGATGAATCGCGGGAATAGACAGTGCTTCCCTAATCAAATCGGTGATCTGGTCAGTAGAATATTCGGATGCATCGTACTCCACTAAAACACTCCCGGAGTTATTATTGACGGTGACTTTGTTAATACCCTTTTTTTGATTCAGTTGAGATGCTATCGACTGAGAGATTGATGATCCCCGGTAACCATTGCTCCGAAATCTAACCCTGCCCGGTGTTGCACTTACAATCATGTTTTGTTTTTAAGAGAAATTGACTAAATGTAAAGCCGTTCCGCCGTTCATTCCACATCAATATGACCAGAATTCGGCCGGCAAACAGGCGGAATCAACTGCCCCGGTTTTATCTTAGAGATTTTAATGCAATGGGAACAAGCATATCAAAAGGGCTCGGAACAGCAATATGAATGGCAAGATCGACAAACAAGTCTCTTGCTTTGGAAGATAATGAAAGCGCAAAATCTGATGCGGTCGCCTGTAAGTCTGTCCGCCAGTTTAATAAACCGTGAAGATCTTTTTCCAGGGACGGTGAATATTGATAACAGATCAGAATTCTCCCGGTCCTTGAGTTCACTTTAGCCGATTGGACACCGTCCATTGAGGTAATCGCCTCTTCCAAACGTTCACAATCTCTTTTTCTACCTATCAAGTAGGTGTTTTCCAGCCTAATTCTTCCTGGAATGTTGCTGATTGATACTGTCACGTTACTTATCTCCAAAAACGGGTATCAGGTTACCTGCGACCGGAAATTTCTAATCAAATCGGTTACAATCGATGTAGTGCCGGTGAGTTCATTTGCCATCCACCCCTTTGATTACTAGACGGCCAATCTCACCGACGAATAGTATTATAGTAAAACATATTATGCCAAAATGTAAATTTTTTATGTTAGTATATGCGAAAAAGTTATATTGTATTAACTATTTTGTCAAATTCCGGCCGTGGATTTTTTATGACCGGGTCAATCATTCAGCGAAGACGGCATCTTCAATAACGAAAACTTTGTTCTCACTATATTTTTGGTGGCCGTCGCCCGGTGTTGAATTGAACAAGACAGCATGGTACGGAAAGAAATTATTGCTGTTTTCATGATCCTCGTTACTCTCCTGGGACTCGCTGCTACCAAAGTATGGCAAGGGATTTTCAGCTCTAATCATTTTGTTCCCTTTTTCAATGCACATTGACAATTGGTAAACCATCATTTTATCTTATAACCCATAAGGGGGTTATTTAAGGTTCTGTCATTTGCAGTATTTTTAGCTCAGATTTCAAAGGGCTTAATGGCTGAGCTTTTATTTTCCTTGCGAAAAACCACCAATAACCCTTGCGGGGGATAAAACAAAAAATTCTGTTCAACCAAAATCACCAGGATTTTTTCACTCCGGCAAAAACATTCAGCGCGAAACTGGAACTGATCACTGTTTCCAATAGTCGCAATGAAAACAAAACAATCACCAGGAAACAAATAGGCTTATGTCTGCAAAAAAAGATTCAAAAGGAAAACAGGAAGTCCACAGTCATCAACACAAACGAACCCGGGCAATCGTAAACCGTTTGTCACGAATTGAAGGCCATGTTCGGAGTATCAAGGAAATGGTTGAGAGCGGCAGGGACTGCACTGAAGTGCTGATCCAGGTTTCAGCGGTACGTTCTGCCATCAACAAGGTCGGAAAGGTAATCATGGAAGACCACCTGGAAAACTGCTTGTTTCATGATGGTGCTACAGCCAAGGACAGCGAGATATGGGAAGGCATCAAAGATGTTTTTGACGCTTATTTCTAAAAGTAAGGCCGGCTTGTCCGCTCGTTATTCCTAAATAGTGCCTGAACGAAAACCAGTTTAAACCATACCGATCAAAGCTTTAAGGGCAACTGATACTTCAAGGCTCAATGCTTTCAGCCAGTTTTTGTTTGAATTTTCAATGATTCATGCTGAAAGCTGGCGGCTGATAGTCAGGTTAATCTTCAAGTTGAATTCCGGTATCTAGAACAAGGCTGGGTAAGGGTTTAGTAATGTTTCGCTCAGACACTAAATAATAAAAAACAAACTTGGGAGATAAGGATGCACGAAGGAGATCATGGAATCATGGATCATACCCATGAAGAACTGGATAAAAAATTTGGCAGTAAAGGCAATTGCTGTGGACACCACCATCATCAGGAAGAAAAAGAGCGATCGTCCGATCTTATCCTCAAGATTGGAGCTGCAATCATCGTATTAGTGGTGATCGGAATTTTCATCGCTTATCGAATGATTTGATCGATTATTGGAGTGTAAAATGGAAAGTACGCAACCCGGAGTGATTGCCATAAGGAAAAAAGACGCCAAACCTTTTCAGGCAGTAAAGACTTTGTTGCAAAAGACAAAACAAATTGGTTTTCCGGCACTATTGCTGATATTGATTCTTGCATCAGCCTTTCACAATTATGTTCACCCGCTAACGGAAAAGGATACGATCGGTATGCTGGCCATGCTTCTGGGTGGTGGGGTTATCGCCTGGAAAACCCTGGTTGTCGTGCTCAAGAAAAAAAGAATCACCGCCGGTGTGATGGTTGTCTTAGCGCTGGTTGGATCTGCTTATATTGAAGAATACCTGGCCGGGGCTATTGTTGCCTTCATGATGATTGGGGGAGAATTCCTGGAAGAAATCACCCTGGATAAAACCCGAAACGCTGTTCGAGAACTAATCCGACTCGTACCGAATCTGGCCAGAATCAAACTCGGATCATCCGTTAAGGAAATTCCCCTGTCGCAAGTCAGACTTGATGATGTAATCGTCGTTAAACCGGGAGAAAGGATACCTGTTGACGGTACGATTTTAAGCGGACACGCCGCCGTCAACGAATCCTCATTGACGGGCGAATCGATGCCGGTTGATAAATCGGTTGGAGACAAGGTGTATGTAGGCACGTTAAATGAGAATGGTGCACTTGAAGTAAAGACCGAAAAACTGGGCCGGGATACGATGTTGGGGAAGATAATCCGCATTGTTGGCGAAGCACAGGATAATAAAGGAGAAACCCAGCGAATTGCGGATAAGTTCGCTACATTCTTTACCCCGGTGATTCTGATGATATGTGCCTTAATCTGGACAGTTTTTTCCGATATTCCCTTTGATGACAGGTTACTCCGGGTAATGACCGTACTGGTAATCGCCTGCCCCTGTGCGCTTGTACTGGCAACGCCGACTGCGGTCGTTGCCACGGTCGGGAATGCTGCCAAAAACGGGGCCTTGATCAAAGGAGGTGGAGTTCTGGAAAAAGCAGCCGGGATCACCGCTGTCTGCCTGGATAAAACCGGAACCCTTACCGAGGGAAAACCAAATGTGGTAAATATAACTTCATTCGGCGGCCTGTCAGAAGCCGATGTCTGCTTTTACGCTGCTATTGCGGAAAAATATTCGGAACATCCCCTTGCGAACGCTATACTTAAAAAAGCCAAAGAACTGGGCATCAAAGACATTCCGGATTCAAGCGATTTTCAACTCCATTTCGGAAAAGGCGTCAGTGTTCGTTATGAAAACACAAACATTGAAATCTCAAACCCGCGCTTTTTTGACGGAGAAATGCAGAATAAAGCAATCAGGCAGTATTTGAAAGACGAGGAGAATAAAGGAAGAACAGTTCTTCTGCTGGTAATGAATAGCTCCATTCAAGGCGGAATCACCATAGCAGACACGGTACGTCCTCAAGCAAGGGCTTTTGTTAAAAACCTGAAAAACCAAGGCATAGGCAGAATTATGCTATTGACCGGTGATAACGAGACTACCGCCAAAACCATTGCCGATCAGGTCGGAATTGAAGAAGTAAAAGCCAAGCTCTTTCCTGCTGACAAATTAAACGTTATCAAATCCCTGCAAGAGGAAAATGAAGTAGTAGCCATGGTCGGTGACGGGGTAAACGATGCTCCTGCATTAATGCTGGCTGATGTGGGATTTTCCATGGGAGTTATCGGAACCGATGTGGCAGTGGAATCTTCCGATATTTCTTTAATGTCCGATGATCTCACACTGGTTCCTAAACTGATAACATCCAGTCGCAGAACCGTCGGCATCGTCAAACAGAACATCATCGTCTTTGCCGTGTTGGTAAATGTTATCGGAATCTGGCTTTCTTCCCTGGGATTTTTAACTCCCCTGATCGCTGCCGTGGTACATAACGTTTCCTCAATTTTTGTTGTCGGCAACTCCGCAAGACTGCTCAAATTTAATTACAATGACTAACCACCCGCTGTCACACAGCCTCACAGCCCTCACCCCCAATCTGAAAGAACGGCTGGTCGATACCCTGGTCAACTTAATTAAAATTGATTCCCGCTCAGCCATTTCCAACACACAGCATATCCTTGAGTACCTGAAGAAGGCTGCCCGGCAAAACGGCCTCGACAGTATTATCGCCGGTCCGGAGAAAGGACCGAAAAGCCTGATGATTAACATAAAAGGAAGAGGCAACCGCAAAGAAGGGCTTATCCTGCTTTCACATTTGGATACCGCAGACTGGGAGGAAGAATCCTGGCATTACCATCCGCTTTCAGCTACCCAGACAGCGGAAGGCAGAATTTACGGTAGAGGTGCTATCGACTGCAAATCCCTGGCGGCGATTTGGCTGCAACTCTGCATTGAGTTCGCAAATTCGGGTAACATGCCGGATAGAGATATTTGTTTTATTGCCACGTCGGATGAAGAAACCGGAACCGGTGAAGGGATTAACTGGGTGCTGGAAAACACCGATGTGACAAGCCGCTGCAATGCCGCATTAAACGAAGGAGGCGGGCATATTTGCACCTCCGGGGATAACCGGCAAAAAATCATCACCTGTCAATATGGAGAAAAAGGACGAATAGAGCTTCAATCCGATTATTATTCCAACAGAAATGAATCAATTATCTATGAGAAAGGATTATTCGGCTACCTAAAACATTTGGTGATGACAGGAAGATACAAAAAAGCTCAAAAACAGTTCCGCTCCTTCTTTACCAAACCGGATCTGATTCATTGCTACTTCAGTACGGTGAAAACCGAAAATAAAAAAGTAATCCTTTATATCCACCCGGCTGCAAATTCCCGACGACTGATGTCCGATTTCACTCGGCTGGAAAAGACAGAACCGGCACTTTCTCTTCATCCGAAGTCACCCCCCGGCGTTTCGCCCTTAAATACCCCTCTTTATCGAACAATTGAAGTATGCAGCAGAAAGGCGGGTTTCGCGCGGGTATTTCCTTCCGTTACCCGCGGGAACTGCGAAAATCGTTTTTTAAGGCAAAAGGGAATCGTAACCTACGGTTTTTTCCCTGTAGGTCTGAGGGAAAACATTGCTGCCATGCACGGCCACAACGAATACATTCATCAAAAATCCTTGTTTGACGCCTACCAACTGCTTTTCACCATCGTCAGAAGCTATTGTTTCCATTCCCAACCGTAGCTTTAACCATCCTGCCGTAACCGGAAATCAAACAAACCAAAAATCATTCCTGCACCCCGAATTAGAGATTGGTTGGTTGTGTCAATGAGTGCAAGGATTTTAAGTTTCTTTACACAAATATATCTTTTTCGTATTGACTAATTATTATTTTCAAATATACTAAACCCATCTGAGTGAGTTTTTAATTATTCAGATGTGTCATGTTAACTCCATGTATCTTAGGCTCTAATACCAAGTGGTCCGGCTCAGCACCTGCAGCGCGCAAAAGCCGGACCATCACCAACCCCCTCTGAGCCTTGTACATATCGGACTTGAGCATCTCTCTGACCACATGGAACTACATAATAAAAACAAGTTATAACCCGGTTACTATTAATTTGATACCGACATCTGCCTTGCGAGCATTTTGGCGAACACGCCTTGCTGTGTGACCAACTGCGAGGGCGTGCCGTATTCAATCACCTTGCCGTCTGCCAGCACGACTATTTTATCCGCGTTGGCCACGGTTCGCATGCGGTGGGCGATAATCAGGACCGTTTTATTGCGAACCAGTTCCGAAAGCCCTGCCTGAACCCTGGTTTCACTTTCCACATCCAAAGAGGCGGTTGCTTCATCAAGTAGGACGATCGGTGCGTCTTTAAGCAGCGCCCTGGCGATTGAGATTCGCTGTCGTTCCCCACCGGATAGGGTTTCACCGTTTTCACCGATGATGGTCTGGTATCCGTCGGGCAGCTTTAAAGCAAACTCATCACACTGGGCCAACTTAGCCACGCGGAGTACTTCCTGATCGGATGCATCTCGCTTTCCGATACGAATATTATCCATAATGGAGGTGTTAAACAGAATAACATCCTGAAAAACCACTGAATAATATTTCAACAGTGTTTCCGGTTCAATGTCGCTGATATTCTGTCCCCCAAGCAGAATAGTGCCGGAGTCTACATCCCAGAACCTGGCCGAAAGTTTTGCTGACGTGCTTTTTCCTCCTCCCGATGGACCAACCAGGGCTGTGATTTCCCCTTGTTTGGCAACAAACGACACATCCTTCATAACCTGTTTGCCCTTTTCGTATGAGAAGCTGACCTTGTCAAAAACAATGTCAAAATACTCGGGGGTAAATTCAGTTTTCCCTTTTTGAATGGGCAGGCTTTCCATTTCATTCATCCTTTCAATTCGTACATCCAGGTAATACAAAGCCGCCAGGTTAGCGAAAACCTGTTCAATAGGCTCATACACGCGTGAGCCGATGATCAGAAATATCAAATAGCTAAACAGGTCCACACTTCCGGCCATCAGCATGTTTGCACCGACAATGATAACGCTTGCCAATCCCAGCTTTAGTAAGCTCATTGAACTGTTTACCAGCACTCCGGTCAAAAGCTCTACTCGAGTCAGGTTTTTCTCATAATCATCCAACTTGTGATCCAGTTCACCAAGGTATTTGCTTTCGTTGCCGTATGACTTGATTTCCTGGATAGTCTCCAAGCCCTCCTGAATCTGTTCGGTGACATTCCGTTTCTTGTCATAAATAATCCTGTTACCTTTTCGCTGCCATTTTTTTGATACAACAATGATTGCAGTCGCAAAAGGAACCACCCAAAATAACGCAAGGGCCAGTTTCCAGTTGAAAATGAACATTCCGGTCCCTATTAGGCAGATACTGATAATCGAGGCGAACAACTGGGGAACTGCATGGGAAAAAGTGTGTTCCAGCTCCGTGTTATCGGACATGATTGTGGAAGTCAGATCAGAAAGGTTTTTTTCTCCAAAAAAAGCCAGGGGTAACTTACGTAGTTTCTCGGCCAGAGAGATTCGTCGGCCGGCACTTTCGTCATAAATTGCGGTGAATGTGCTGCGATACTGAAACCGAGCGACCACCCAGGTTACAGACATAAAAAGAACCCCGATCACAAGATAAAAGCCGAGTTCGCGTTCAGCGGATTCCGATATGCCTAAAACCGATCCCAGGTAATCCTCAAGAAACAAAAATACGTAAACAGCCGACAACATTAGGGCGATATTCAAAACAGTTGTAAACGCTGTTCCCTTAAGAAAATCTTTTGCCCCTTTCTCGGAAAGGGCCAGTCGTTTCTGCAAAATGTTAAGCATCTTTAACCTCCCTTTCAATAGTCCATTGGATCGATTGTTGGTAATCATTCCACATCTTTGTGTATACCCCCTGTTTGTCGATCAATTCCGAATGAGACCCTCGTTCGGCAATGGTTCCGTTTTTAATGACCAGAATGGTATCCACATTGACAACGCTTGTTAAGCGATGAGCGATCATCAGAACTGTTTTTCCCCGGGTAAGAACCCCCAGGGCCTTTTGTATCAGATGTTCGTTTTCGGGATCGGTAAAAGCGGTGGCTTCGTCCAGAACAACAATGGGGGCGTCCTTCAAAATAGCACGCGCCAGGGCAACGCGCTGCTGTTCACCTCCCGAGAGATAGATCCCTTCGGTTCCGATTCTGGTATCCCATCTTTCCGGAAGTTTATCGACAATTTCCCTGCACTGTGCCAAATCAACAGCCCGCTCGATTTCTTCTCGGCTTGCCCCGGGCGTTCCGTAGCGGATGTTCTCCAAGAGGGAGGTTTTAAACAACCGGGTGTTTTGAAATACAAAAGAGATATGTCGCATCAGTTCCCGGGAAGCAATCTCTTTCACATCCGTTCCCCCGATAGTAACCCTGCCTTCACCAGCATCCCAGAACCTGGGAACCAGTCGCGCAATTGTCGTTTTTCCGCCACCGGATGCTCCTACCAAGGCAAACGTTTTTCCTTCCGGAACAGTGAAGCTGATGCTATTCAAAGCATTTTGCTCACTCCCGGGATAACGGAACGATACTTCGGAAAACTCTATTTCATAACCGTTGATAGATTTCGGTTCGGTAGCTTCTTCAAGAGGTTTCACATCGGTTAGTTCCTCCATGCGGTTCACTGCCTCTGTAGCCTGCCCCACCGCCTGGTTCAGATGCATGCTCCTCATAATACTAACGGCAAAAATAGGCGTAATCAGAATGTAAAAAACAAAGTTTAACAAAACATCGGCCATATCCCCGGAATAACCGATCAACAGTATCGCAACAGGTACCAGGAAATAGGCAAACCCATGGATAATAACCGTATAAGCCGACATAGGTTTTTCCCATGTCATCGTAAACTGATAAACCATTTCCCGATAACGGGTGATACTGTTGTAAAAATTCTTGAAAGAAAAAACCGTTTGCTGAAAGACCTTGACAACCGGAATCCCGCGCACATATTCAACAGCTTCGGTATTCATCTCCTCAAGAGAATTCATATAGCTTTGCATGAACCTTTTCCCTTTTCCCCCCATCATAAAACTCATGATTCCCATGGCAAAGATAATGGGCACAAGACAGGCCAGTCCGAGAACCCAGTCGAAAGCGAAAATCAAGACCAGGGTTGCCAACGGTGCCAGCAAACTGCTCGCCAGATCAGGCAGCTGGTGAGCTAAAAACAGATGGGTAATGGCGGCATTATCATCAATGATTTTTCTGATCCGTCCGCTGGTATTGTTATCAAAAAATCCCAGGGGGAAATGCACGATTTTATGCATGGCCTGTCTTCGCATATTGGTTTCAACCCGAAAGGCAGCCAAGTGAGACAACATCAAAGCCATAAAATAAATCACCATACCCCCGATGGCCGTCCCCATTGCCCACCAGGCGTAGGTACTGATCAAATCTTGCGATAATACCCCGGTAGAGCTAAACAACTCCCTGACGATTAACCAGATAAAGATCAACGGCAACATTCCAACCAGGGAACCCAGCCCCGAGAGCAACAGGGCTCCCGGCAGTAAAACAGACCTGCCGGCCATGTAGCTCTGAAGTTTTAATAAGGTTTTCATGAATGAACTCCACTTTAAAAAGGAACAATAGTCAATTATAGGTAATACAACTTTTAAGCGTGTATTCAGCCCGCAAGTATGGGCTATTACTCCTGTATTGATTCAGTGTGAAATCAAACTCTAAAATATATGTAACTAATTGCCGAGATATAACACTACCCCGATTCGGATTTTCGATACCCGGATTTGAAAAAAAAGGGGATATGACGGGGAATAAGAGATCGGAGGGTAATGCAGAAAACGCAGAAAAGAATTAATCCCGAAAACTAAAAATCGACGGATAATCTGTTCACTTCTTTCAGCAGACTACCGGGATTGATACCAAAAATCTTGCGATACGCACTGATGAAATGGCTGACGTTAACATATCCCATTTCCCATGCCACCTGGCTCACGTTGTGTTTACCCTGCTCAATCAAATCCCTGGCCTTTTGCATTCTGGCAAACTGAAAATAACCATGGATCGTGGTATTAAACTCATTCTTAAAACCCGATTTCAATTTGAATTCGTTGAGACCTATTTTTCTTGATAGCTCCGATAGGGTAGGTGCCCGGCTTAAATCGGCTACCAGGAGCTCCCTGGCTTCGTAAAGTTTCTCGATGTCTTCCGAGTTGCGATGTTTGCCGAAACCAGCTTTGTGCTGACTGTTAATGAGCTTTTCAACAAACCGGGCAATCAGTTCTATCACTTTGCTTTCCGTAAACAAACGCCCTGCACTCCCTTTAAACGGACAGGACAATAATTGGTCCAACAGCAGGTTTTCCTGGCAGTTAATGGAGTACCCCTGTAACAATGGAGCTCGCTCCTGTTTGCTGAATAAAAGTTTGATCGAATCGGGTAACAGATCAACATCTTGATCCACAAACTCCATAAACAACTCCGGATCGATGAAAATACAAACTGTCAAATAATGTTCACTTGCCGCCATGTGACAAGTACCCCAGGTTTGCGGCAGGAAGGAGATCATGCTTGATCCTTTCAGCACTTTAGCCTGACAGGCTGGTAAGTGTTCACTGTTGACATGAAACATTCCGTAGCCGTTTAAATGATACGAGATCTCAAGATAACTGCGCTTTATCTCATAGGCGTAAGTAAAGGCTTCATGATTGATTCGATCGGTTATGAACAGGTACAAACCAGGCCTCAGACAAAGCGCCCTCATTGAAGCATAACCGGTTTCCGTTTCCAAAAGACTGAAATCGAAATCTTGGCAGTCAAACCGTCCAGAAACATTAAATGCTTCGCCATAACTATTATGGTTGATATCACACACCATATAGTTTTCGTTGGAACATATCGTTTTCATGGTAATCATTTGGCATATTTTGCGGGTTGGTAATGAATTTGTATTTAGCATATAAAAACTTCCACAATACGCCAAGACGAATTTTTCACTATGGGGTCAAACTATGGGGTCAAGTCTTCTTTTGACTTACCTTTTCATTTATTCTCATTGACCGAAAAATCCTCGCCTTTCTGTTAAGGGAGGATTCAGAGCCCTCTAACTATGGGGTCAAGTCTTCTTTTGACTTACCTTTTCATTTATCCTCATTGATCGAAAAATCCTCGCCTTTCTGTTAAGGGAGGATTCAGAGCCCTCTAAAACTATGAGTTGATTTGAAAAGTGATAGTACTAGAAAAGTCAAAAGAAGACTTGACCCCAATTTCTAATATTGCCAAATTTAAGCTAGCTGTTTCCGACACCCCCCCTTGCAAAAGCAAAAACATGAAAATTAAAAAAATCACTTTTGTAGAATTTGAATTGGGAACCAAACACTTTCTTTCAGCGACACTCATGCCGCGGTCATTCGGATTGGTTCTAATCGCCTCCATCGTTAAGCAGCAGGGATATGATGTTAAAGTGTATTGTGATCATATCTCACCTGTTGATATGGAACGCGTGAAGGAGTCTGACTTGATCTGCTGCTCCCCACTAACGGCTTCCTCCAACAAGGTGTTTGCTTTTGCCGATTACGTGCGGAACAACTGGGATATACCTTTGGTTGTGGGCGGCACATTTGCAACCTACTTCACCGATTTATGCCTTGAACACTTCGATTATGTAATCCGGAATGAAGGGGATGAAACCATTCTTGAACTAATCAGGTGCATCGAACAGGGGCAAGGTTTTGAAAACGTGAAAGGACTGTCGTTTCGATCTCCCTCAGGCGGGATCACTCACAATGAAAAATCACCTCAAGTAGAAGACCTTTATTACAACCAGGATTTATCACTGATTGAAGGGTACAGCAGATACAGCAACTTTTGGTTGATGCTTTTGAAACGAAAAATCCGATGGATAGTACTGCAGGGATCTCGCGGTTGTCCATTTGCATGCGATTACTGCATCGCCCCTGTCATGTACGGAAAAGGCCATCGTTCTCGAACTATTGCATCTGTCATCGATGATATCAACACCAAAAAAAAATACGGTGATTACTTCCTTTTCATGGACAACTGCTTTTCCGCCAATATCTCACACACTAAAGAGTTGTTACGGCAGATGATCTCAGAAAAACTTGGTGGAAGATATATCGCATTTATTAGATATGAATCAGCTGAGGACGAGGAGTTATTGGAATTGATGAAGCGAGCGGGTTTTATCCAGCTATACATCGGGGCCGAGTCGTTAAATGATGAAGTATTTGTCCGCATGAAAAAGCATATGACAGTGCAAAAGCTGATTCGATCCATACAGCTGATTCAAAAACACAAATTGGCCGTTACTCTCTCTTTTCAGGCTGGAAATGATGAGGACGACAGGCATGCAGTGAGAAATGCAGTTGATTTCGGCATTGAATACGATCTGAACGGTGTTTATTTCATTTCCACCTGGTCTTTTCCAGAAGCTCCAAAACCAGTTTTTGCCAAGAATCGGATGATTCTGAAAAGCCTTGATTATGGATCCGGACATTATGTTACTCACTTTCCGCTCAATGTGAAGCCAAGCTCACTGCAAAAAACCATCTTGGAGCAGCAAAAGCGGTTCTGGTCTATAAAACGCGGATTAGGATTTCTGAGACAAGGAAAATGGGAACGTTTCACCAGCCTTTTGATCCAACACTATGCGCTTTCTTTATTTGAAAAACAGGTGGATGAATATGTTGATTACCTGGAAGAAATAGAAGAAGGCTACTACGATGCCAATGAAACTCTTGACCTCGCCAGAATCGCAAGTCGAAATGTCGATTATAAGGGTGAGTATGCGGAAAACTACCAGGACAAACTGATTGGGAATTTTCTCCAGTCTAATGATCAATTAGATCAGTATGCAGGGAGAAGAAAAACTGCTTTGAGGAATTAAACTAAGTTCAGTATCGATTTTAGTGACGTTAGTTCTTTTGGTGGATCAAGGAGTGTAACGACGGATCCAAGCGATTCAATTCGGAAATTATATGTGACGCAATATTAGTTAATCATACGGATATTGATATTAATCCCTTCGCCAGTATTGACCTGTGAACAAAGCCGATATCAAAAAATCTATCGATGGTTTTCACATAATAGAATGGGGAGGTTGTGGTCCCAAAGTACACCTGCTTCATGGAATTGGACTTGCAGCAGGTGTTTATTTCCCGTTGGTGAAACAACTCACACCATTCTTGAACGTTACAGGGATAGACTTAAGGGGACATGGCAATACATCAGCTTCCGCTGATCCAAAAAAACTGATAAGTTGGGATATTTTCTTTTCAGATTACCGATCGTTCCTAAATCTGTAGCAGGAATCGGTGATTGCAATCGGGCATTCAATGGGAGGTACGATTGCTGCTGTTACATCTACCAATCATAACTCAAAGATTTCGGCATTAATTTTGATCGAACCCGGATTTATGCCGCCATTTTGGAGACCTTGGGTTTTCTTGCTTCAAAAATTCAGACTAACTGATTTCCTTCCTTTTGTTCGATCTGTTCGTATCAAGACAAACGGCTGGAAGTCTTTTAAAAAAGCCAAAAAAAATATTCTGAACGACAAAATCACGGGGAAATGGCATCGGGATTATGTAGAGTCATTTTGGTCAGCCTGTTTAACCAAATCCAAAACAGGTTTGGTAAAATATTGCTGTGATCCGAAATGGGAAAGTCGTTGTTTCGCTTCAGCTCCATGGAATATTTGGAATTATGTTGCAAAAGTCAAGGTTCCGACCTTAGTGCTTTATGGAGATAAATCACCAACCTTTCTCCCGCAGGTGGTGAAAAAAATAAAAAAGGTCCTTCCTAAAGCAGAGATGGTAAAGATTAAAAATGCTGGTCATTCGCTTCCCATGGAAAAAACTGAAACAACTGTTCATTTGATTTTTAACTTTTTAATCAGGCTTAACCTGATTCCGGATAATCAACTGATAACTAGTAAGAAACAAAAAACTCAAGTTACTTAATACATCTTCCCTGAAAGGAACATTAATTTCAGTTACGAGATTCAGTTAATAGACTTACATAGGCTTTGATATGACAAGAAAAGATCACACAATTTCCTTAAATGAGAGTGGATTTCACTATATCGATTGGGGGGGAAGCGGTCCTTTAACCCACATGGCGCACGCAACCGGATTATGCGCCGGGGCATATTCGAAATTCGTAGAAAAACTAAATAGCCAGTTACGTCTTATTGGTTTGGATTTCAGGGGGCATGGCTCTACAACTGCCAAGGCAGACCCCAAACAACTTCACAACTGGAAAATCTTTTATGATGATTTTGAAGATTTTTTAGAATACCTCCAAAAACCTATCATCTCTATAGGTCATTCATTGGGGGGGACCGTCAGTCTAAAACTCGCCGCTGCAAAACCGGAATGCTTCAAAGCTCTTATTCTCATAGAGCCGGGAATAATGCCACCCTCCTGGAGGCCTTGGGTGTTTCTGGCACAAAAGTCCGGACTATCCAAATACGTTCCCTTTGTGACCAGGGCTTCTAAACGGAAAAATGGTTGGGAAAGTAAACAGAACGCGTGGGATTACCTATATGGAAAAGGTCCTTTTCGGCGTTGGAATGAAGAGTTTTTACAAGATTATGTAAAAGACGGATTGCAGGAGTCCGAATCAAACTCGGTAAGACTTTCCTGCAATCCTGCATGGGAAGGAAGATGCCTGGCAATGGCACCCTATGATATCTGGCGTTATGTAAGAGATATTAAAATCCCCACACTTGTCCTTTACGGCAAACTTTCCACCACCTTTCTTCCATCGGTTGTTAAAAAGTTGCAGGATCGGATTCCGAATGCTGTTATTAAAGGATTCGAGAAAACAGGACATTTTGTTCCCATGGAAAAACCGGATGAAACAGCTGATATTATCATTCGATTCTTGGAAGAAAATAATTTATTGGATCACGCCTAACCGGATTTCAGCCAGAAGGAAAAGCACAGAGTTTGTAAGGGGTGTTTATCGAAGAAAAGCAAAATCAATAGTATCAAAAAGTGGAGCAAGGACCATGAATCATCGAATAATCAAAAGGATTGCTTGTGAAGGGGTCATGAAGGGGTCATGAAGGGGTCATGAAGGGGTCAGGCTTGCGTTCTTGCGTTCAGCTTTTTTAGTTAGTCGATTTCCCTCCGCAAAGATTGGTTGTTACTATCAGCTGATTTGAAAAGTGATAGAACTAGAAAAGTCAAAAGAAGACTTGACCCCAATTTTGATTTGAAAAGTGATAGAACTAGAAAAGTCAAAAGAAGACTTGACCCCAATTCTAAAGTGTCAAAAAACGGGGTCAGGTCTTTCATTTTGACATTTTGGGGTCGGATTGATCTGTCCCCTGTTATGGAATGAAAACCGGCCGGAGTTGTCAGTTATTCCGGTAATTGATAGTGTAACCCCCAGCCGATGCCGAATTTGTCAATGAGGTCGCCATAGATAGCGTTCCAGAACATCTTATCCACCGGCATATTAACCCTGCCACCTTCCGAGAGGGCCTCAAAAGCTTTCCGGAGCTCATCTTGGGAGTCGAATATCATATGCAAGAAAACGTTGTTGCCGAAGGTTTCCTTTCCATCTTCAATGGAATCCGACAAGTAAATAGTCACATCTTCGCTGATGAAGAGTGACCCATGCATAACCTTGTTTTGCCAGGCATCACTTATCGGCATCTTCGGATTCGGTGGCATCTCGCTCCAGCGATTAATTTCGATCTTTCCTCCAAAAATGCTTTGGTAAAAGTTCATTGCTTCCTCGGCGTTGCCAGACAAATTGATATAGGGGATCAGTTTCATGGTTATTTCTCCTGGTTGGTTTATACTACTAAAATATAGCTTCGATGTCGGGAAAGCAATTTGATTTGTGAATATTGCGACCTTCACGCCGCCTCTTCTGTTTTTTTCGGTTTAATTGCTAATGGGTGGCCCCTTTTCCCTTTTCAAGCAAACTTTATAATTTTGAACAGCAATATGACAGCGTAGGCTGTTACGATGGTAAGTATGTCATTTCTTCTCCTCTATCTGATGCTTGACATGTTTTTGGATCTTGCCTAAACTTGTATTACCTTTAACGAGATAACGTAATACACGACCGGAGATATCATGAAAAACATATCCTTAAAAATCCCAGAATCGCTGGATAGCCAAATTGTTGCGCTGGCCAATGGCTTAAATAAGAATAAATCGGAACTAATCAGGGAAATTCTGGAAGATTATTTAATATCTAAAAAGGCCGCGAACAAATTGTCTGGGATTAGTGATATCGTTGGATCTATTGACGGACCTCAAGACCTTTCATACAACAAGAATCATTTAGAAGGTTTAGGAGAGTTATGAAATCAAGAGTAATTGTCGATACAGGACCCCTTGTCGCATTACTTAACCGAAACGACCGATTTCACAGCTGGGCGGTTGAGATTATGGATAATCTGACACTGCCATTACTGACCTGTGAACCCGTAATCACTGAGGCATGCTATCTGTTGAATAAAATGAGCCCGACGCAGGGAACATCTAATATCTTGGCTTTGATTCAGCAGAGGTTTATTGAAGTTAGCTTTAATCTTGGTGAACAGTTTGAGAGAGTTCGTCAACTAGCGCAAAAATTTGCAGACACCCCCATGGATTTTGCCGACGCCTGTCTTGTCCGCATGTGCGAAATCCACTCGCATTCAACTGTACTAACCCTTGATCGGGATTTCAAAATATACCGTAAAAACAATACCCAGGTCATTAACAGTTTGATTCCTGATTATCATTAGCTGCCGAATTAACATTTAATCGTTTATTCTGTTTCGATTACCGTTTCATTCATAAAGAGTTCAGTATAGGGATCAGCTCATTTTCGATACCGCATGTTTATCAGAGCCCCGCTGATGATAAAAAGAGCACCCAAAAGCGTCACCAGGGTGGGGGTTTCATCGAACAGGGACCATCCGAGCAGGGCTGCGAAAACTATCTGCACATAGGAATAAGCCATTGCCTTCCCTGCTTTTTCTGTTTGCATGGCCTTGGTCAATCCAATTTGACCAACCTGGGTGAAAATGCCTACCAGTAACAACCATATCCAGGTGGTTCCTGACGGCATGACAAAATTGTTTCCCAAAAGTAAAACCGAAACAGGCAAGGCAATGATGGGAAAGTAGAAAATAATAACCGATGGATCCTCGGTCTTGCTGAGTTGCCTCACAAACACATAGGCAACAGCGCTTCCCAGGGCTCCCAGTAAGGCTGCTACAACACCATCTAGGGGAAGGGCTCCGGCACTGATCATGACATTGCCGAGGAGAATTTCGGGATTAACCATGACCAGCAGACCAATCAAACTGAGAACAATGCTGACAATGGTTGAACGCTGGATCACCTCTTTCAGGAAAGCAAAGGCCAGCAAGGCTGTAAATAGGGGATTAAGATATTGTACCAGGGTTGCTTCCGCCAGAGGAAGGACTGTCACTGCATAGAATACGCACACCAGGGCCAGGGTGCCGGTCAGTCCCCTTGCCATCAGTAACAACTTGTTGTGTCCCCAGATGCTGATGCCCTTTCGCCTGACGTCCAGATAACTGATACAACATGAAACCAGAGCCCTTGCGGCAACAATTTCCAACACAGGAATACCGTCATGGCCGGCCGCCTTAACACAGGCCCCCATCAAGGCAAACCCCAGGGCTGACAGGACCATATAACGCGCGCTGATGGGAATTTCGATCGGTTTTGTATCCATAATCGAATCAGGATATCACAGGATGGAAAAAGGTAAAACAGAGGATGTCAATACAGTATTGCCCCTGCAAGAATCACAGGGAAAAAAGCAAGGAAGTTGGGTTGGATCAGGTTGTTTGTTTTGTTTATCACCTCAATCCAACCTCCTTTTTTAATCTATCGTGGTTACAGCATTTGCTTCAGTTTCGCGACGGCAGCCTCAGCACCTCGAATGATCTGCCCCAGACCGGCATCCAACATATAACAGGGAGCTGTTATCAGCTTCAAATCCTCATCCACGACCACCTCTTCATGATTGGTCTCCTGGTGCTTAGCTCCCATCTTCTCCAGGTTTTGCGAATGTTCCGTATCGCCTCCCAGTGTCAACGTTGGAGTATTGTCTTTAAACAGCGCAGATAAGATAACCGGGGCAATACATAAGGCCACAATTGGTTTTCCTGCCTGGTTTGCTTTTTTTAGGGTTTCTGCGACTTCCGGATTGACCTGCATGTTCGGTCCATCGACTGCGTAATTGGAAAGGTTTTTCGCGGCACCAAATCCACCGGGCAGCAGAACAGCATCCACCTCGTCAACTATACCTGGAGTTAACGCCTTAATATTGCCCCTGGCAATACGTGCCGATTCGACCAGAACGTTTCTTTTCTCGCCCTCAGCCGGTTGACCGACCAGATGATTGATGACATGCATTTGCTCGACATCCGGAGCAACACAGACTGCCTCCAGATTATGATTTTCAAGGGCATACAGGGCGGCGACAGACTCGTGAATTTCAGCTCCGTCGTAAACACCGCATCCGGATAATAGGACAGCAACTTTTTTACTATTCATGATGATTAGCTCCTGATAGTGATTTGAAATTAAGTATTTGATAAAATAGGGGAATATTGTTTTTCTAAACCTTAAATGTGGATGATAGGGAATATGGTTTTCTGTGTCAAGGTGATGAACAAGTTGGGTGCACCAAAAAGTTCCGGAACTTCCGGCAGCCGTTCTTTATTGATGCTTTGTATCGTCCCGACGGGACCTGAATACCAGTTAAAACCGCCGGCTACTACGATGCCACCCCGACGGTGTTTAATTGAATAGTCAACCATGCTTCAAAACTATTTTGATGATGACAACCAAGTTAACCTTGAAAGCAGTTTGTTCTCCATTAATACCTTGGAGGCTTTGCTATAAAAGAGCACTTTTCAGAGCTCCGTAGGAGCGGCATACAATGGCCAATGGTTTGAATCACTGGTCTTAAGACCTTACCATATAAAAGGTCCCGGAGGGACGACATGAAAACTCAAATGATTAAGTTTTAGTGCCCGACTCAGTGTTGAGCAAAAAAGTGTCCCCGAATGTTTTTAGTGCACCCAACAAGTTTAAAATAACGGATCTATAGCGTAGAACATATCATTCAGATGAAGACAGGCAACATTTAGGATTATTGATTGAAAGCTGTATTCGACTATTCATCCATCTTTATACAAATGTGGGGTAGATATAGGAGAGTGGTGACGAATCAATCGTTTAGAAACTAAAAAACAAACAAAAAATCCACAACACGAAATCCTGGTTTCTTGTATGCGAATTTTTATTCAACTATCGCATTCTGTTAACAAGTTCTTGACACTCGTTGTCTTTAGAAGAATGTGAAATATATTAAATACAACTTCGTATATATGTATTTTTGATCTTTGCATTGACAAAGCATATCGGTTTAATTATTTTTTTTAGATAGATACCCGTTTCCGCAAAGGCTGCCATCCGATTCGAGGTTTGTATCGTATTCCGCACCAAATACCGGTCTTTCAAATTGATGAGGCAGATTGACCGCAGGGAGCAAGCATGCTGGTTGATCGGTGGTATCAACGGCGGAGGCCTTACGAGACCCGATGCTGATCAAAGACATCATCAGTCCCTTTTTCAACTATGGAGGTAAATAATGGCTACAAGAGAAGAACTGGAAGAAAAATTTGATGAGTGCCAAGAGACACCGGAATTTGTGGCAGTTGCACTGGAAGCTTTTAATGATCTTGGTGACAAGGAATGGGCTGTGGAGGTCTTTGAAGAAGGCGCCGGCTGGGCGGCCACTGCAAAAGATTATCTGGCATTGTTGAACGGAGCCAAGATTATACTGCAAGACGATGATAAAACAGCAGAGTATTTTGAGCAGGCAAAAAAAGCGTGTCGTAATGCTGATGAACTAATTGAACTGGCAGTTGCCGCAGCGGATAGCAAGGATGAGAACGGTGCCCGTGATTTGTTCAGGGCCGCCGGTGACAAAGCTACTAAAGCTGCTGAATTCCTTGGTCTTGCCAAGAAGGTCACCGATACCCTTGGTGACAAGGAACTGGCTTCGGAGTTAAGTGCCAAGGGGCAGGAAAAATGCTCCACCCCGGCTGACTATGCCGATCTGGCCCGAGGATTGGCCAAGGATTTCAATGATCCGGAGCAGGCGAAAGAAGTGTTAAGCCAAGCTGTAGAATCATGCAAAAGCGGGGCTGACTATTCTGCCCTGGCTGCAAGTGCCGGCGAGTTATTCCCGGATAGTGATCTTGGTGTCACCATCTATCAATCGGCCGAGCAAAAAATTGAATCCGGACTGGAGATGGGGAGTCTGGCAAAAGAGGCTGTGGCGGCGCTGGGTGATAAGGAATATGGCGCAAAACTATTTGCCAGGGCCAACGAGATGCTGGAAAGCGGTGAAGACCTGGTTAAACTTGCGGCTTTAATTCACGAAACCATCGCCGATAAAGAGATGACCCTGGCAGCCTACAAAAAGGCCGGGGATAAATTCAGTACCTTCAGGGAATTTGACAACCTGGCCGATGCCGTGCTTAAGGATACCGGGGACAAGGACTATGCCGGGCAGGCATATAAACTGGCGGCCAAAACCGAACCTGATACACCGAAGCTGGTTAGTGTGGCTGAAAAGATGGCTGATGACATCGGTGACCTTGATGCCGCCATTGAAATCTTGCATCAGGCTGAGAATGCGGTGAAAAGCAATGATGAGTTTAAGGTCATGGCTGAAGCGGTTCTCAAATACGGCAAAGAGCAACAATGGCTGGATGATATTACCCTGCAAAAAGAGAAGAGAGAGAATAATTCGGACCTGTATGAGGGTTTCATCCAGAGGGAGCTGGATGCACAAGTTGCAGCCGCTTTGTGGAATCTCGGACACGATGTTATCCAAACCACCAAAGATCCCCCCTATGCACGCAAACTGTTTGCTGGTGCCGAGAAACTGGCAAGACATATCGAGGATTATATCACCCTGGCCGAGTTCGTAGTCAAGGACCTTGATGACAAAGAGTGGGCAAGCAGGATATATGAGCAACAATTCGATGCCGTCACAGAGTTCGCACGCAAAAGAAAGATTGTAGAAGCAATAGTTGAGGTTTTACAGGATCAGGCCAAAGGTAGGGATTACCTGAAAAATATGGAGGCAGATTGCAATCGTCCGGCAGAATTTATCAAGCTTGGTATCACCGTGCATAAAATACTCAAAGACGAGGGTTGGACGCGCTCTCTGTTTCAGGAAGCACTGGTTAACAGTACCGATCGCTATACCCTTTTGAACCTGGCTGGTAAGATTATTACCTACCTGGCCGATCGCAAATGGGCTGAAGAGATATATGACAGAATTGCGGACGAATCGTCAGATAAATTCGATTTTGAGCATCTTTTCCTAATTGTTGAGCAGCAAAGTAATGACTTGACCGTCTTGGAAAAACTGCATGAAAAGGCCGAAACGCGCTTGAAAGGTGCATTGGATTTAATGGCCCTGGCCGAAAGTGTTGCCCGACGCCTTGAATCCCAATCCTGGGCAAGTAAGCTTTACAAGAAAACAATGTCTGCTCCTGGTTTCGAAAAAGCCAAACATACCATCGCAACCAGTGTTGATAACACACTTGGAGACTCCAAATTGTCAGGCAGCATCAGGCTAAAAAGCAGCGGCTTTTTAGGCGGAGTATTCGGGAAGAAATAGATAACCTGCCGTTGAAGAAAATCGCGGGGCGGACCAAGCGAAGCGGACCGGCTTCCTGCTTGGCAATTTAATCTGATAGTCCGGTTGATGGGCGCGAGTTGCCCATCCCGGTGGTTCTTTTTCTCCCTCCATCAAGGGCACTTATAAATAAAATAGTGACACTACGTCCGCCCGAAAATGCATTTGTTTTAAACTCGGACCATCTCATCACGGCAACCGCCGGGGGATCAAAAACCTGGGTACCAACCAGCAGGAATACTGCAAGCAGAGATGGGCTAATCCACCTTCAACAAGGAAAGCTATTAAAGAATATTTCGTTAAGTTCACCGGCGATTTTTATCTCTTTGACAAACATGGCGTGATCATCCGACAAGTCTTTCAGGTAGTGTATCCTGTGTTCGGAATGGACAAGGATTATTGCCACATTTAAAAAAAACACCATGTTTTTTGATTTAAAATATGAGCAAACGCCTAAGGTGAAACTTTGTTTGTGCAAAATCATGATATGAAAAAGAATGATTTGATTTTATCCATCAGTTTATCCACCGGTATTGTTTTCTAGTGTGACATTTACAGTTTTTGCATTTGCCACAACTCGGTTTTTTGAAGAGCCGGGCTTCTTCATCATCCATGATGGTGTCCAGTATTTGTTTCATGGCTTCCAATTCCATATCGAAATAAAGCGATAATTCCCGGAGGGATACCTTTCCACTTGCTTTCATATATTCTTTGATCTCAGTTACTAGCATAAACACTCTCCATATCAGTTAAACAACAATTCACAAAAACTTCGCGGCAAATCAGTCTTTGATAATATTTTTCTATGTGCGAAAAATGTTAATTCGTATATAGATATTTTACTTTACTCCTGTCAAGGTTTTTAGCCAGTTTTTTTATCACAGGACCAGTCGGACTTTATGAGGCGGCAGTATTATTAGGAATGCCTTTGTTGGATAGCGTCTTTCAGCCCATGCCTTGTGATTTGATAATTTTCAGGATCTGTCAGCAGGGATAATAGAGGATCAAAATGGTGACAATTTTTAATATTTGGGATGATTTTAGAATTATATCATCAACTGTTTAAATCATCAGAAAGCTGTACTATTTGGAATAATCGAATATTGAGGACTTGATAATTCATTCAGAGGTTTTGGTTGCATTTTGATGTTGACATATAATAAAATGAAATATCGCATATACTAAAAAACTCTCCAAAATATTTTTTAAAAAGGTTCATATGGAAACAGTCATCGTCGTTCTTATAGTTTGTGTCGCAGTTGGGTATCTCGGTTACACATTCTATCGACAACTTTCCGGAAAGTGCAATTGCTCTTCCGGAAGTTCCTGTTCAGCCGAAATAAAGCATCAATGTGATTCCAATACCGAATCGTTAAATAAATTGACGTAAAAAGTGCCAAAAGAATCATCGGATGGGGTTCCATCTGAGCCAAATGGAACCTTGGTCAACCGCAGCAATATCTCACCAAAAGTTTCGCTACTCATGTTCAGAATGTTATCTCGGCGAGACACGCCTTACTAAGTGACATAGCACCAATTACAGCCTGCCTCAGCAGTATGTTTAGAAAAGGAGAGACCTGTCAGAAATCATTGTTTCCAAATTTACATCACCAGGGAAGCAATTATAAAGAATCCGGGCCCAAATGACCCTGTTTTAGCGTGTTTATATCCTTCTTGCATCTTCTTTTTTTCGTTCACGGAAACGTGCACGATCACGTTCACGAGCACAGTTCGCCTTTTTGGCAAAGCCATTTGTTTTTAAAAGGGCTCAGAGGACTTGGTTTTCTTGGATAAATAAAGAAAAGAAGTGAGGTGAAGTGAAAGGGAGGGAAAGCTTAAACGCTAAGTTGGTTTAGGTTATTTGATTTTTCTTCTGTCCCCTGAATGGGGACTTCATAAAAGCCCAGGGTGTTAACCCTGGGTAATAATCAAAAACCGATTTGCACTCTGAAAGAGTGCCTCATAATCGTAAAAACAGCAGTTCTTTTCGTTATTGAAATGCTCCTTCAGAGCATGATTCAGGTAGAAACCTCAACATAGGGTTTCGCGTACGCTGCACCCCATGCTTTTATGAATTGCTCCTTTGGAGCAAACGATTCAATACTAATATCGATAGGAATTGAGTATAAAGAAAAAAGCTTTAGAGGGGGAAAACCCGACACCTGATGGCCGGGTTTTTTGTTACATCATTATGTTGCTGGTTGAATCTGTTCTGAGGAAGGAGCAGGTGGCTTTTTATCCCAGGGTTTAAATAGTCCTGTAAATAAAGCCAGCAGCACCACAACGCCATAAAATACGCCCATCATCTGTATACCGGTTAATCCCACAGCGCTACCGATGGAATAAATTAGAGAGGCAACAATAAACCCAAGGGTTGTAGGGAAAAGGATGGAGAACAACATCCATTTATAAGATCCTGTCTGAACCTTAATCATGATCGTAGTTGCCAGGCAGGGTGGATAGAGTGCGAAAAACACCATGATGGCCAGTGCGTGAAGAGGAGTGAATCCACCTTCGCTGGCCTCGGCACCCATTCTTTCTTCCAGGCTTTTATTTTCATCCGCACCCTGCTGATATAGGACCCCGATTGTAGCCACACTGGATTCCCTGGCAGCAAAGGAGGAGAGAATGGCAACATTGATTTTCCAGTTGAAACCGGCAAATTGGGTCACCGGTTCCAAACCTCGCCCGATCATGCCCAGAAAGCTGTTCTCAATCTGTGTTTCCTTGATTTGACGTCGCAGGGATTTTCGTTTGGACACAAGTCGTCGCAATTCCTTGTTTACTATTTTGGCTTCCTTATCTCGTCTTGGTTTTAAAAATTTGAATAATTCCGGGTGGCTGTCAATATATTTCTGATCCAGCGCTTTAGATGCTTCGGCTCCCTTTACGGTTAAACGATCTGTCCTATAATCATTGTAAAGGTTAATGATTGTAAGTACCGAGGCCTCATTTTGGAACTGGTCGGCATATTCGCTTTTGGATATCTTCTTTTGAAAGGTACTTACGGCCGTGTTCATCTGATTGTGAAATTCAGCTCTTTTATCGTCCGGAAGGCCCGGAAACTGCAGAAGGGTGAATACACAAACGGAAACAGCTACCACAATCGTCCCCACTTTCTTAATGTAAATCCAGGTACGCTCAATGGCTCGTTGACCAACACCAAAAATTGTAGGCGGGTGGTAATTGGGCAATTCCATGACAAAGGGAGCTGTTTCTTTTGATTTTAGTACCGTTGCCGTTAACAGACGAGCGACCAGTAAAGCCACAAATATGGTAATGGTTGAAAGAAATAACATGGCCCAAGACTTAAAAGGCACGAAAAATACGTTGATCAACAACGTGTAGAAGGGAATTTTTGCCAGACAGTTCATATAAGGAACAGTAAGGATCGTCGCCATGCGGGATTGTTCATCAGGAATACCCTTAGTGGCCATGACCCCCGGGACCGCACATCCACCGGCAAAAACACCACCCAAGATCAATGGCAGGGTTGACTGGCCATGCAACCCGAATGAATGGAACAGCTTATCCAGAATAAAGGCAATACGCGCCATGTAACCGCTATCTTCGAAAATGGCAATGAGTGCAAACAGAATCAGGAAGATGGGAATATAGTTGAGCAGGGCATTGGCCGAGTCAACCATCCAGAGTCCCATGGATCGAATATAGGGATCTTCCAACAGCCCGGCATCCGGAAGAATGCCGGCTATCAATGCCCTGAGTTTAGCCAGGACCGGCCACCAGTAAACGGTCAGGTCATACCCCTTGACAATAGATAACTGGTAAATGACAAACACTGTGGCAATCAGAAAAAACGGTGAAGCATAGCGATTCAATACAATCTTGTCTATCATTTCGGTGATGGTAACCTTCCCCTTTTTTGTTTCAGTTACGCAGGATTCGACGATGGATGTTGCCAGTCGATCCCGACAACCTACCATGTAATCCGCCACATCCATGAAATGATTCTTTGCAAATTCTTCTCTTACCTGGCGGGCTATCTGCAAGGCATTGCAATCCGTTCCAAGCTTTTCGCTGACGACCCGGTGTGCTTCACTGTCACCTTCTACCAGTTTTACTGCCAACCACCTACTGGGAAATGTTTTTGCAAGGTCGGATTGGTCAAAAATGGCTTTTAACTCCACCACCTTAGGTTCGAGCTCTTCATAGGTGATTTGCAGGGTATGATGCTCCTTCCGCTCTGCCGTCTCAAGGATGGCATCCCGCAATTCCTTTTTTCCTTGTCTTTTTCGCCCTATCGTCGGAATCACCCTGACACCCAGTCGATGCTCCAAAGCGGTTAAATCGACTTCAATACCGTTGCGTTTGGCTACGTCCATCATGTTCAGGGCCACCACCGCGGGAAAACCCATTTCAAGGATTTGAAAGGTAAAATAGAGGCTTCTTTTAAGGGAAGATGCATCGATTACATTGACAATCACATCCGGTTTATCTCGGATCAAAAAGTCCCTGGAAACCCGTTCTTCCAGGGAGAAAGACGTCAAGCTGTAGGTCCCGGGGAGATCGACGGTTTCAACCTTGACGTCCCGATAGCGATAGGAACCTGATTTTTTATCAACTGTAACACCCGGATAATTGGCAATGTGCTGGTTAGCTCCCGTGAGCATATTGAATGTGGTAGATTTTCCGGCATTCTGTTGTCCTGCCAAACCAACCAACAGTTTTTTTTTGGAGGGAGAATCTGGATTTGCTGCCATTGTACCTCACATCATTAATTTTTATACATCATTGTTTTTTGAACTAATTGGGTTCAACCTCAATCAGACTGGCTTCGGAATTGCGTAGCGCCACCTTGTAGGTGCCTACGGAACATTCGATAGGATCTCCCAACGGTGCTTTGCGAATGACCTTGACAACGGTTTGTGGAACAAATCCAAGATCCAGCAATCTTTGACGGACAGCCCCATTCGCATGGTGACAGCGTATTCTCGCTTGTTTTCCAGGTTTAATATCTCTGAGCATACAACTGGGTTTTACCTGAGTATTTTTTTTTTCGCTTATAGTCATCTTTTTCTCCAAATCTTCAAAAACTTTTTTTCGTATACCGGAAATTTGATTTGATTATAGTCACAGAAATATTCTTTAGTATACCCTTTATCGTCAATCTATAAAAAGGATTTATCTCAAACATGGAATCAGGAATTGAATAAATCACCTACCAGAGCCAGTTTGGAGCATGGATGCAGAAAGTTTCGTAAAAGCACAGATTATCGAATTTAGGCATTAAACGGTAATCCTATGCAAATACGGCATTGACAAATATCGTATTACGAAATATATGTTTTAGAACATACGAAAATGATCTGGATACATCATATTTCGCTCGCCAAAAACATCAATGGCTGTCGCAAATACCAGATCTGTTCCAAGAATGATGTCTGCTGTTTTATTTCCGGATTTAGCGGTAACAAAGCTGGCGGCATCTGTATTGTTTTGGGCTTTTAAGGATTCCATAAGAGTTTGAATCTGATCATTTCTTCTAAGAGAGGTTACAAATGTATAATAAATTAAGGGTATTAATCGCTGTTCTGTTGAGTTTTGGTTTTTTTCACACCCAGCTGCTAGCTCATACACCTTTGTGTTCTTGTTACGATAACGGAGACGGATCTATTACCTGTGAAGGCGGATTTTCAGATGGTTCTTCAGCAGCCGGTGTTGAGATCCGGGTCGAAGACAAAGGTGGCAAGGTACTCCTCAAAGCAAAAATGAATGAGGATAGTGAATACACTTTTGATAAACCTTCAGTAGCATACAAAGTTATTTTTGACGCTGGTGAAGGGCATGCCATTGAAGTTGATGGCAAAGAAATTTTTGAATAACTTCAGGTTTTTCAGACTTTCACACCCCCTTGCTGCGATTCGGGTGTTTTTGAATGCCCGGGCGTTGTGAAGCAAGGCTGCTTTTTCAACTGGATCAAGATCCATGCTCAAAAAGGCATGGCAGCCTTATCCAAACCTAAATGCCCTGTACCGCATTTTACATGAACCGGTAGTTCCGAGTTTAGCTGAATCACGGTACATTGCATGGAAAACGCAAATCCAGGGAAACATTTATTCGTCTGTTCAGACGGCTCGGTTTTAACACGGGTTTGCAAGTTTTTTTAAACATCTGGTTTAAACAAGTCCACTCTTAAGTAAGCCCTTGTCCTGTCCAACGTTCTACTCCGCAAATTGAGCGCAGGAATGATGGAATTGTTTTTAAGCGGCTATTCAGGGAAGACTTTTAATTTTTTAAATGGAGATATACAATGAAGAAATTGTTGTTTTTGGTTGCAGGATTTTTGTTTATTTTCTCAGCACAGCCTGCCTTTGCGCATTTCGTACTCGTCTATACCGACCAGGTAAAATTAGAGAAACCCGCTACCCTGGATATGCGGTTGATCTTCGGTCATCCGTTGGAAAACAGTAATGTGATGGAAATGGCCAAACCACTTGAATTTTACTACGTTTTCAAAGGAAAAAAAGTAGATCAGCTATCAGCGGTTAAATCGATTAAGTGGAAGGGACCTCAAAATAGTGCGTCAGCTTACGCTGCACAGGTTAAAGTTCGACGAAATGGGGATTATATCTTCGTGTGTGTTCCCGAGCCTTATTATGAAAAGAATGAAGATATTTATATTCAACAGATCACAAAATCTTTTGTGAATAAGGCAGGAATGCCGACCGGTTGGGAAGAGCCCCTGGGTTTGAAAACAGAAATCGTTCCATTGAACAAACCAACAAACGTTTTCGTGGGCAGTACCTTCAGCGGTGTCGTATTATCTGATGGAAAACCGGTAGCCGGGGCGGAAATTGAAATTGAAATGATCAATGGTCTACCCAACCTGAAAAAGAATGCTTTCGGCAAAAACCAAATTGAAGCTCCAGCCTCATCGATCGTCGCCATAGCCGATGCTCAAGGCGTTTTTACTTTTGGTATCCCGAAAGCGGGTGATTGGGGATTCGCAGCTCTTGGCGTTGGCCCGGAAAAAGAATACAAAGGTAAAGAGCTTAGCCAGGACGCGGTTATCTGGATACGGGCTTCAGAACTGAAATAAGGGGAAGCTCTGAAAAACTCGCCATTCCTGCACTGAATGCGCGAGACTCGCAACGCCGGGTTCATGCCCGGCACTAAAACAAAATCCTTGCTTAAGGGTTACAAACAAGGATAAGTCCAATGGAAAACGTCATTGAGGTCATTAATCTCAATCATCGATTCGGTCAACGGATCATCCATGAAAACCTCAATTTTTCAGTACCTGCCGGAAAGATTTTCGGTCTGCTTGGTAAAAACGGAGTGGGGAAAACCACTCTGATCAAGATTCTGATGGGTTTTTTGCGCCCTTCCGACGGATGCTGCAGGGTTTTCGGGGAAGATTCTCATAATCTCTCCCCTCAAACCAGGGAGCGTATCGGGTTGCTATTTGAAGGTCATGTAGCTTATGAGTTTATGAGTATCTCCCAGGTTGAAAAGTTTTATGCCCCTTTTTATCCTAACTGGGACCATACCTATTACTATCGTTTGGTCGATATGTTAGGCTTGCCACACAATCATCTCATAAAAAACATGTCCTGCGGACAACGCTCCCAAGTGGTGTTAGGCTTGATAATGGCGCAGCAACCGGAGTTGTTGATTCTGGACGACTATTCCATGGGGTTGGATGCCGGTTATCGTCGGTTGTTTCTGGATTATATGCGGGAGTATCTTGAGGAAAAAAACCGAACTGTATTTCTTACCTCCCATGTTATTCAGGATATGGAGGACTTTGTCGACGAGGTTATTTTTCTGGAACGGGGAGGCGCCTTAACCACAACATCCCTTCAAGACTTCAGGCAGGATTTTCGTTGCTACCGCTTGCCCCGTAATGGTCAATCCGTATCACCGCTCAAGAACGAAATGATTAAAAACGTTGAAACCCACCTCAATCACTGGGATATTTTTTGTTTTCAAGATGAAGATCGTATTAAAGAAGTTCTACAATCCCAGCAAGTGGATTTTTCCAAGCTTCAACAGATCAAATTAAGCCTAGAGGACGCATTCATTGGCTTTACAGGACGGTACTAGCATGCTCAAATCGGTTTTTTTCAAAGAGTACCTTAAAATACGCTGGTTTTTTTTCACCTTGGCGGCTTTAAACCTTGTGCTCATGCTTTACATTTTCATAGACACCCGCCAACTGTTTATTATGGACCACGCAGAAATGGTCTGGTATCGCGTTCTGCATCTGGGTCAAATTCATTACGACGATTTAAAATATGCACCCATTGCAACCGGTATTGCTCTGGCTTTTATCCAATACCTACCTGAAATGATGGGAGAGCGACTGCGTCTCTCACTGCATTTACCGGTCTCTCCGCACCGCCTGATCATGGTACATGTATTGGTAGGATTGGCCGCAATTGGGCTGATTATTATGCTAGACCTGGTAGCCTTAGCTTTGCTGACCTATCGATTTTTTCCGGCTGAGGTTGTCTGGATATCGTTCCTTACAGCACTTCCTTGGTGCATGGCGGGCGTAGCTGCATATTTAGGCTTGACTTTCGGGCTTTTGGAACCTGGTTTTCTTTCAAAATTGTTTAATATAGCCATTGCGGCAGGCCTGGCGAATCTTTTCCTATACCCGGCAGAACCCGGGGGGTACGTTTATGTTTTATTTGCACTTTTCCTTCTCGTCCTGTTTATGATTCCGGCAGTTCTCCTGCCAGCCTACCGTTATCGCTATCGAAGAGTAACCTGATGAAACAATTGTCAACCTTCGTACTGATCGCCTTGACCATCGTGGTATCGGCTTTTTACCTGCCGATGCTGTACGAAAAACTGTTTTTTGAACGCGTATTGAAGACACACCTTCTGTTTAGCCCCGTCACCGAAAGGTTTATTTTTAAAGAAAAAATTGTTGGCCCAATCCCGCCCGGTGCACAACTAAAAGCAGAAGACCACCATGCTGAGATCGCTTATCGTGATGCCAATGGTCGCTATTACACACGAGTGGATTTTGAGAAGAACCTGCCTTTCATTTATTACCGAAACATGGAGTTATGGGGATTGTTACCACTTCGTTTTGGTGATCAGGAATTTGGAAAAAAAGAGATAAAGGAAAACCGACAGGTACTTGAGCTTAAGTACAGCGAAATTGCGGATTTACATCCTCAGACACCGCTGTGGCCGTTGCTGGAATCCAATCCCTCCCAGGCACGACTGGTGTTTCCTGAAGATCGATTTCGCATGACCTCGAATGCCATGGAGTTTGTTAATGCCGATTTCAACAGGGTGGATGAAGAACTGACATCCAAATTTACAAACGCCCTCAATGAAAAGGGCTTTGTATTCCCGGCCCGTTCAGTCCACGGCAAATTTACCATCTTAAAACCGTTCGACGAGGGTGCATTCATTGTTGATGATCAATACCAGGTGTTTCATGTTAAACGTCAAAACGGCGATCCCTGGGTGGTCAAAACCGCCATAGACTCAAACCTGAAAACCCGGCATATCAAGATTTCGGAAAACCGACGGCGGAAATATTACGGATTGCTTTTGGCTGGGAACGATGACTTGTACCTGCTGACAACCGATAATTATGAGCTTATTCAACTTCCACTTGAGGATTACCAACCGAATGAGATGGACTTCAAGCTGTTGATCAATCCTGTCTTTCAAACTGCTGTCTATTCTGATGAAACCACGATTCGGGGTGTAGCCATGAATCAAGATTTCACACCTCTTG
>JANQLH010000182.1 GCA_028280735.1 SAR324 cluster bacterium
GATGGCCGCTCACTGGAGATGTATTCCTGCATGAAGAACATGTTCGGCAGACGATCTTCCGCGGCGCTGGAACCGAACTTATAATTTAAGTACCGCTCTGTATTGATGATCCGTTCCCCAATATAAAAAAGCTCTTGGGGACTGAATGACAGACCTGTAATCGTATTAACCAGTTCGGTTTCAAGTACCAGGTCAAATTTGCCAAGAAGGGATAAAACAGGAACCTTGCAAATACCCAGGCAGTCAAGAACCACATTAACAATCATCGCTCGTTTGATTAAACTGGGTTTGCCGTAGATCGATCCCAGGTTCACAGCCTGTTCCGTTCCAAATTCAAGATCCGCTTTTTCAGGTGTCCAGGTGTATTCCATGGATGCATAAACACTGCTGTAGTCACCACCGCGACTTGAGACTGCATATCCCAAAGCCGTGCCCATTATGTTATAAGGATGGTAAGCTGCCAACTCCAACCCTTTGACATGGGGTGCAAACTGCTCCGATCCTTGGCCGATCTCTTCTGCGGCTCTTTTTACTCCTTGGGACAGCACTCTGCCAAGGTTTCGGTGATAAGCCATATCCTCCACCAGGGTCTTCATGGTTTCAGCGTTTCCCCAATCCAGGTCCAGGCCGCCAACGTCCTTCCTGGTGAGTATACCGCGTTGGTATAAATCCATGGCAAAAGAGAGGGCATTGCCGGTGGAAATAGTATCCAGCCCAAGCTTGCTGCACAGATTATCCAGGTTAACCAGTTCCTTTAGGTTGCTTAAACCGCATTTGGATCCCAGGTTAACCATGGTTTCAAATTCGGGACGAGTGGAGGTTTCATCAGCCGTGTCTTCAAGTTTCAGATCCGCTTTACATTTAACGGGACAATTGGGACAACCCTTCTTTTTTACTCGGAAAGCCTTGAGAAGTTTGCCGTCAATTTCATTAATGTGCTCGAATCTGCTTTGGCGATAGTTTCTGGTTGCCAGGATTCCCAAGTCGTCCGCCCATTTGACATAGCCGGCACCGCCATATTCGGCAAATTTCCTGAACTCGGTCGACTCACGAAGCGCTTTGATATAGCCTTGTATTGTATTTCCCTGTATTTTTAACTTTTTTTCTAGACCCCCGGCATCATAATCTATAACCACCGCTTTCAGGTTTTTTGATCCCATAACAGCCCCCATTCCTGTCCTGCCTGCTGCATGGTCTTTTTCCGAAATAATTGCCGCAAACCTTGTCAACTTCTCTCCAGCTGGACCAATGGCCAGTACCCCGATATTGCGATCACTGTATCGCTTTTTTATCAAATCTTCCGTGTTCCAGGTATCGCTGCCCCATAAATCTTCGGCATCCTTAAACACCACCGATTTTCCATCCAGCATTATATAGCTCGGTTTTGCCGCTTTGCCTTTGACGATGATTGTTTGAATACCCAGTGCCGTCAGCATTATGCCGAATCTGCCACCGATATTGGAGCTTCCCAGGATGTTTGTCAGCGGGGATCGGGCACTTACATGCAGACGTGGCGAAACGGGGGCCCTCTTTCCCGTCAACAACCCGCAGGAAAACATCAATTCATTTTCAGGCCCCAGGGGATCAACATCTATTGGCAGTCTTTCATTAAGGTAGGCTACATTAAACCCCCGGCCACAAATGTAAGTTTTTAATAAATTTTCTGGAAACGGATGGAAGGAGTATCGTTGATGCGTCAGATCGATTTCTAATATTGAGCCAAGTGAGTTCATTTAATAACCGAAAAATGAAAGAAATGGATGTTTTTGAACACATCCTCTAAATTAAACCTGTTTAAAATCCCAATTAGAACACAAGCGTCTGAAAACAAAGTTCATCTTCAGGAACAGGTATCAAAAATCAGGGGGGACAACTACGGATTTTGGAATCTTGAAACTGAAATTCTAGGGTTTCGGAAAAAATCTGTCAAAGACATACAACAACCTTTGATAGCACCCATTTAAGATTTTTCTTAATCCTGTCGTTTTCCCGGGTAATACCATGCAAAGCCACGGTCTCACAGTGCAGTGGTCGGTTATCGGCTGTTCATGTGCGGATTTGGGACAATAATAAACCAAGCCCCGGCAAAAATTCGGTGTATCCCTGTGTTATCCCCGGCTGAACCCCATAAACGCTAAGTTTTTTTCCGTTATAACAACAATGAAATGCGCTAAACGCTGAAAGCGTTCATTAAACTAGCCTATGATCAGTAGAATGTAGGATGGGTAACTTGTTACCCATCAACTCTTTACACATGACTTTTGATCACATTCCACCCGATGGGTAACGGAGTTACCCATCCTACGGTTCTAAGAGTTCCAGATTTAAAGCATACGATTGTAGAAGGGAGCATTGAGAGTAACTCAGTAGAATGTAGTATCCGGCAGGACGCAAAGTTTCAATTATTACAAATTGATAAAGCTTGCTCTTTGGTTTCAGTCTATTAGCGGTGCTAGCGAGAGGCAAAACTTGAAACCTCGAATATGGGTTGTTTCCCAACTTCCCAGAAAACAGGGCAATAGGCTGTTTCGGCAGGTAATGGTCCTTAGTGCGGCGGCACCATGCAAGAAAAGATGAGCCGGTGAACCAACCCATCTTCCATTGACATTAACTACCTGAATCAGGCGGTTAGCATTGATTTAACAAGTTTAGCTGCTGCACCGGCATCAGGAGCGTATCCATCAGCTCCTATTTGATCAGCATAGGACTGGGTAACCGATGCACCACCAACCAGCACTTTGACCTTTTCCCTTAAACCGTTTGATTCCAGGGCTTCAATAGTTTGCCGCATAACGGGCATGGTGGTTGTTAACAAAGCAGACATGCAGACCACATTGGCATTATTGTTTTTAACACTATCGATAAAGGCATCTGCGGATACATTGACACCGAGGTTTTCCACTTCCACGCCACTGCCTTCGATCATCATTGCCACCAGGTTTTTACCAATATCGTGTAAATCTCCCTGAACCGTTCCAATGACGACTTTACCGTTTACCAACTGGCTATCCTCACCCAGCAAGGGTTTGATTATTTCAACCCCGGCACTCATGGCCTTGGCTGCCATCAAGACTTCCGGGATAAAAATCTCTTCCTCTTCCATCAGTTCGCCAACCATATCCATGGCTACAATTAAACTTTCATTTAGGATGGTACCGGCATTGATTCCCTGTTCCAGACCCGATTTGACCAAATCCGTTACCTGCGATTCCTCTCCTTCGACAACTGCATCGATTAGTTTTTGTTTGTCAAACATTACAATTCTCCATCAATAATTACGTTTATTATTGTATGCTCTCATAGTTATTAAAGAATGCAAATGATCCTGATGATCGGATCGAATCATTTTCCCACTGGGTTTTTCTCGGCTTATTTGTCTCTGTGATCTCCACCAAGCATCATAAACTCTCCCTCTTCACGCATTATGTAATCCATCACGGCCTCTCTTGTCTCCTTTAACTCTGCTTTGATAGCCGCAACGGCCCCCTCTTTGTCCCGCTTTTTTATTTTTTTCAATAGAATGCCATGAATATCCAATAACGAATCACCCGCACGGCGAATTACCATGAATCGAGCCAGGCGATCCAGCAGTTTCCCCAATGAATCAGCCAATTGATCGTTGCCGGAAGCCTTTGCCAGCAAATAGTGAAAATTTCGATTTTCATCCGTGTAGCGTCCGTAGGATTCGTCATCATCCCCTGTGTACTCACCGTGGATTGAAGCAAGGAACTCCAGTTCCCGATCGGAAATCTTGTCAACGGCCAATTGTACAGTTGCAATTTCCAGAACTTCACGCAGTTCCAACAAATCCCTTAACTCTTTCAGACTGACACGACTGACAAAATAACCGGATCTTGGTTTGATTGTCACCAAATGCTCAAAGCTTAATAATTGTAATACCTCTCTCACCAGGGTGGTGCTGGTTCCAAATTCCTGCTTGATTTCATCAACTTCCAAGCGCTGACCGGACTTTTTCCGACCGGTGATAATGGCAGTCTTTATCTCCCGATAAAGCAGCGATTTTATATCGTTTCCCGGATGTCGTGATTGCATGTTAATAGTCTTTCGAATTGATTTCTTAGAATGGTACAAACTATATCAAGAGCTTTTTCGGTTTGTCATTATCAATTTGACAGGTTGATTGCTTAGATAATAGTTTAAATATATCAATTATTATATCTGATCTATCAAAGGCGGTCTTATGATTTCGACTCACAACATGAGCATGATTAGTGCCCATTATGCACGAATGGGTGAAGAGGAATGCAGAAAAATTCACCAGGGAACCTTGGAAATACTTGAAAGGACCGGTGTGGATGTCCATTATGAAACAGCCAGGAAAATACTTGCCAAAGGCGGGGCCTCTTTAGATGGTATACGGGTTCGAATACCGGAGCATATGGTATCAAGAGCACTTTCCACAACACCCGGGCGTATTACACTTTATGACAGATTCAAAAAGCCAAGAATTCGAGCCTGGGATTACCAGACATATTTTGGCGGCGGATCGGACTGTTTGACCGTGCTGGATCACCAAACCGGACAAAGGCGTGATCCAAAACTGGATGATGTAGTGAATGCCGTAAAGGTAATGGATGCTCTCCCCGAATTTGACTTTGTCATGTCACTCTTCCTTCCCAAAGATGTCGATCAGAGGATTTACGACCGTTACCAGATGGAGGTTATGCTGAATTATACCGGCAAGCCCATAGTTTTTGTAACGCCTGATTTTGAAGGATGCAAGGCGGCTATAGAAATGTGCGAACTGGTTGCCGGCGGAAAGGAAGCTTTTAAGCAGCATCCTTTCGCTACCTGTTACGTTAATGTCACGTCAGGACTAGTGGCAAACGAAGAGGCCTTACAAAAATGTATTTACCTGGCTGAGAAAGGATTGCCACAATTGTGGATTCCTTTAAACGCGGGCGGCGTTAATTCCCCGGTTACCACGGCAGGGTGCATGGCATCCATGAATGCAGGTATCCTGTTGGGCGTGGTACTATCTCAACTGGTTAATGAAGGAGTTCCCGTTGCCGTACCGGGATGGAACGGTGGTCCCTATAATCTCAAAACCATGGTGGGCAATTATGTTTTGGCCGACGAGCAGGGGGTTCCCACTTCCATGGGCAAGTATTACAAGCTTCCCGTTTTTGGATTGGGCGGCTCTACCGATTCCAAGGCACTGGATCAGCAAACCGGCATGGAGGTCACCATCAGCCTGATGACTGCGTTGTTACACGGAGCCAATATTGTACACGATGTCGGATTTATGGATTCAGGAATGCAGGGTTCTTTACAACTTCAGGTGATCGCAAATGAAACCATCGGTTTTCTCAGGGCAGCCACCAAAGGTGTCGAGGTGTCGGAAGAAACCCTGGCTTTGGATGTTATTGACGAGTTGGGTCCCACGGGAAATTACCTGGATCATCCTCATACCCTGGACCATTACAAGGAACCTTTTTACTCAAAGTTGTTTGAAAAAGGCAATTACGACCGCTGGAAAAAGCGAGGTGAGCTGACCATGGAACAAAAGGCGGCCAAAGTTGTGGATGAGATTCTGGAAAAACACTCCATTGAGCCATTGCCGGAAAATGTCCGGCAAGGTATCAAGTCAATCGTAGAAAGAGAACAGAAATGGATTGACGGGAAATAGACGTCAGGTTGACGGGTCGCTTGTTACCAAACTCGCATTTCCGAATATTATGGAATTCCGGGCTTGTAGACTGTGTCGTAATAGAAAAATCTACGATTTTTCCGAGGACCGTAGGATGGGTAACTCCGTTACCCATCGGGTGGGATGTGATCAAAAGCCGTATATATTAAGAGTTGATGGGTAACAAGTTACCCATCCTACATTCTACCCATGATTTCAGCATGTTACATAATAGATTTCGGGTCAAGCCCCATAAGTGCTAAGTTGATAATACAAAGTTACACACTTCCCTGTAAGG
>JANQLH010000223.1 GCA_028280735.1 SAR324 cluster bacterium
CTGCGGCTTGCCCCCGATTCAGCGATTGAGAACCATAAGACCAAGCCCCTGGCGAAAATTCATTCTTATGCCCTTGCGGATGAAGAGGCCGATTTTGCCTCCGGTATTAATCCAACAGCTAAGGCCATGACGCAGTGTATGAAAAAAGTATCCGCATCGCTCCCTGAAGATGCAAAGATAGACGCCATCTATAGCGCGATGAATGGAGAACGATACCATGCTGTGGAAATTGCCTATGCGATTGCCAACCTGGGGCCGAAACTGAAGGATGTCGGCAATGTGATAGCGCCCTATATTTGTTGGGGAGATTTAGGAGCTGCGATTGTCCCGGTATTATTGGGGCTGATGACCGAAGCGGGTAAAAAAGGCTATGCCAAAGGTCCCCTGAACCTGGTCACCGCAGCCAACCTGAGTACCCAAAGAGCCAGCGCCCTAATCGAACTACTAAACTTAAACTAGCCGGATGATTCCGGCCAATATAAATCCGAAAGCAACGCTTTCACAACCGGTAAATCATCAATCCGAGTCCGCTCCAAAAAGTGTTTTTAATAGTCATTCCGGACTCCGATCCGGAATCCAGTAAAGATATGAAAAAATAGAAAGCAAAGCTTTCACAACCTGTCAATCATAAATCTAAAATCATCAATCTTAAATGGAGAAACCATGGGTATAAAAGTTTCAGCAGACGGACTTTCCATCGTCACGACAAAAAGCGACGGCAAGTGCATGGCAACAATACCGGATGTATGCAACATTCCCGGACCCAACGGTCCTATTTCCGTACCTTTCTCGAACATGGCCGAGTCTAAGAATGCACAGGTCACGTCTGTCATGACACAGTTAAATGGCGGCACCGTGGCTTGTATGGGGAGCTACTGCGAACCCAGCACCGGCGACGAAGGCGGAATTTTGCAAGGTGTGGCTTCAGGTACGACAAAAGGAAAAGCAACTTTCCTGCTTTCATCACCCACAGTAATTGTTGAGTCACGACCGGTCTGCCGTAAATCGGATCTTATGATCATGAACGAATTTAATACCATAGGACTTAGCGGAATGAACCAGGAGGATGTGGGACCGACTAAGGAATTCAAGGTTGAAACAAAGACTCTTGAAATTGAATTGAAAGATGAAGAAGGGAATCCTATTCCTGATGCTAAATACATTGTCAAACACTCAGGCAAAATTACAGATGAAGGTAACTTAGACTCAAATGGTTTTGCAAAAATAGAGAATATCAGAGGAAGTGGCTACAAGGTTTCTTTTCCTGACTATGAAAACGCAATTTTGGAAGAACAATAGAGTAGGTTTTTTTACTCTGAACATATAATTTGGTTAGCCTTTTGACATTTAACTGATTGATCAAACAATATTCCGCATTAGAGGAGATATGGCTTGTTTCCACACAATAGCTTCTGGTGAGACAATGAGTGAAATAGCCCAATCATACAATATAGATGATTGGCACACCATATGGGACAATAGTAAAAATGTTTCAATACGAAAATACTGGCCTCTCGGAAGTGCAACTACCGAAAGGCAGTTACCCATTGGCCGAACTATCTTTATTCCAGGAACAAACAGAACATCTGATTCCCTGGTGGAAAAAGAGGAACACAGAAATTTTGTTGTCAGGAGTCCCCTTGTAGGTGACTTACATTTAAAAATCCAATACTTCAAGAAATTCGAGAACTATGGATGGTGGCCTGAGCATTTCAACTATCCAAACGGTCGATCAATAGCGTATGACGAATATGAACAAATGGGAGGTGAATCTGAAAAATCCGTTTTTTCAGAAGCTTACAACAATTGGAACGATAATGTCGGTATCTATTATGATCACGCCACTCACGATTATATCACCAGGGTGTTGGATTCAAACACTAGGGCTGATGAAAACATTGTGCATGGAACTGTTACTCTCACTGGCGGGTTTAGTGTAGCCCAAGGCAACCCTACTGAGTCCGACGCATTGGCCAACGGTTATGTATATATCTTTACTAGGATTGATCGAAATGCTGATTTTGATTTATCACAGACATATCATGCTTTTGAAGACGTTTACCAACCTATCAATGTGTCCGCATCTGATGATTCTCATCAAACTGCTGCTGGTGCAGCATTGGATTATATCGTAATCAAGGATTTCTTTCCCAGAGATCAAAACGATGAAAGTCTTCACAAGGAAACCTTTTTAGTAACATCGGATATCCCATTGTCTAAAAAGACTCTTTTTGAAGGAGATTCAGCCCTGATCAAAAGAGCCCATATTATTGGCAGTGAAATAGTCGACAGAACCTGGATGTTGGATGATCAATACCGCAGACCGGTATCCGGCAGCACTATACAAGATGATTTTTTAAGCAGCGGAAGATCTATTCGTTTGGTCGATACCAGAATTCGAAACATGATCCCGACTAGAATTGGCGGTAAAAGAGGCTTTATTCTGACTGTCCCAAACGCCAAAGCTGAAGCAAAACGCAGGGCTGATGACTTTAAGGAAAAGCTGAATTACTATCTTGAATGGCGTGAGGGGGATGTAAGAAGCAAAAAAGTGTTTGTTTGGGGTGTGGTCAAGAACCTTCTGAGCGAAGGCTCCATCCATTATGCTGGCGGATGGCGTCCTTTTGCAGATATTGATCAAAACAAAATGAAAGAATTTGAGGATGAGCAGGAAGATCAGGTTAAGAGCTTCTTTTTGCCTTCAAAACATGCAACGCTCCACCTCATTGCCTGGTTTCAAGACGAACGCTTCAAGCAACTAATCAGAAATTATAGCGACCGGTTCGATACTCCCTCACTCAATCCACAAAACGATTACCAGGACCAACTGCTGGAGTTCCTCAACGAAGTTTTTGACTGCCTCAATATCACAGATGATGGGAACGAATATTTTGGTAGAATATGGGATGACGCTAATAGTTTTTATCATATGCTGTTAGATACTTCCGGTTCTGCGAATATTCATCAGGACATTAAAAAAAGCCCCGAGTCACCTGATAAATTAAGCGCTTTTAGGAAAGTCAATGGTGGTGTGATGAAGTTTATTGAAAAATTTGTTCCTATTTTAGCTAAGAAAATAGGACCTGAAACACTACAAATAAGTGTTTTGGCGACAGCACAAATTCATTTTCCAGAAACACGGGGAATTGTCTATTCAAAGTGGAAAATGGCAGATGGTTCATTCAAGTTTGTTAGATCCGAAGTTATAATGCCG
This sequence comes from SAR324 cluster bacterium, assembly GCA_028280735.1. Classification (GTDB taxonomy): domain Bacteria; phylum SAR324; class SAR324; order XYD2-FULL-50-16; family XYD2-FULL-50-16; genus JAHJTV01. The sequence goes on from JANQLH010000223.1 coordinate 3,215, forward strand.
TCAGCAACATTGGACATAAGCTTAGTTAAGAGTGAAATTAAATTGTATGATATTCATAACAATGCCTGGTACGAGAGAGTTAAGCAGTCAGGAAGTGTGTTGGGCAACATTCTGGAAATGGTCAATTTATATGTAGCTGTTACGACACTTTTGGAGAATGAAGACAAAGAAAAAATTAGTGAACTGGCTATTGCTGCCATTGGCGCTTTTGCTGATCTTATGATCTCATTTGCCGATACTTTGGAAGCGTTTCAAAAATGGAACCTGGTTGAAAAATTCAAGCCGTTAAGATTTCTGAGCAGTACATCTAAATTTATACCGATTTGCACGATAATTACGGGAGCCGTTGATTTTGTATTGGGAATAAAGGGAGCCATAGAAGAATTTCATCTTGGGAACTATGCTCTGGCATTTGGCAATGCCATGATTGCCGCTTCGGGAGCTTTCGGAATTGCTTCGGGTTTTGTGGCCCTCAAAGGAATGATCGTTACCGGTAGTGTTGGTGGGGCGGCCTCCGGTGGTACATTGTTGGTTATAAGTATAATATGTGCCGTAATTGGTACTGTTACAAAAGTGTTCGCCGACACTGCAATTGAAAACTGGGCGGAGGCTTGCTTCCTCGGGAGAAGCGCGACAGCTAATTCAGAGACGCTTCAGGGGCTCGGAAGGCAAATCGATAACCTGATGAGGCTTCTTTGTACATTTGAGGTAACCGGACCGCTTTTTGAGGATAGATTTGACATGTCCACTTATGGTTCAGAGTATATGATGATAATAAAACCCAATGGTCTCATCACATCGGATTCGGTAATTGAATTTACTAATTTAACTATCGAGGGAAGAAGGAGATCAAATCTTGATCCTTTTGAACAATCCTTTTCAAGAATAATAGCTCCTCTCAACCAGGAGTCATCCAATCCGATGGTTAGCTGGACTGTATTTAACAACTCTGACAATTCCATTGATCGTATCGGATTTCGTTTTCGATTTCGGGATTTTGTCGACAGGGTTTCCGGACGAACAACGCTAAAAGTTCTTAACTCAACATTTCAGCATAACTTGCCGGAGCATATCAGTGAACAATACCGGGCATTGGTCCACCACCAACAGTTTTAAGAACAAACAGGGAATACGATTTTGACTATCTGCCAAATAAACCTTTGCTGAATACCCGGCTTAACAATGAACCCTGGTAAGATTTTGATTCCTGTGCTTTTAAGGGAACAAACTGCAATCCTTTTACAAAATGGAGTCGTTGAGTTCCTTCGGCAGAGGCATCAAATTGATTGCCGCTGGTCACGATCCACTGGTCTTTGCCGAACGACCATAAGGTTGCCAGTTCTTTGCCCGACTTTACATCCCAAAGAATAACATTGTTGGAAGCGCCGGCAATGATGCTTTCATCCGGGCTTAAGGCAATGGTGAACAGACCCAGGGATTTTCCCTTGAGGGTTTTTATAGGGTTGACTGATTGTTCATTCCAGATACAGATAGTACCATCCCCTGCTCCCGAATAAAGACGCGTCCCTTTTTTATTGAAGATCAACTGATTAACGCCTCCCTGGTGTCCTACCAGGGTTTTAATCATTGTTCCTTTTTCCAGGTCCCATACTCGGATATTTCTATCCTCACCCCCGGAATAAAGTAGGCTTTTATGGGGATGATAAGCCAGGGAAGAAGGGGATGTTCGGTATCCTTCAAAGGTCTTTTGCAGTTTCATGGTTTTCAGATCCCATATTCGGATCTTATGGTCTCCACTACCGGACGCCAGGGTGTGGCCGTCAGGACTAAAGGCCAGGGTATAGGTGTAATCGTCCAGGGAGGGATCTTTTAATTCACCAACCGGTTCGGCGGTTTCCGCATTCCAGAGAATGATGCTCATGCCATGTCCCCCTACTGCCAATAGGTTTTTATGAGGGTGAAAGGCAATTTTCTCTATCGAGCGACTGACTCCGACCTGCAAGCCCATCATCTGTTCTGCTCCATGACCACTCGCAGCAGGTTTACCAAATACCGATAATTCTCCGTTCTTTTCAACCCTCCAAAACCTTAACTGGCGTTTGAAACCACCGGCAGCTAACCATTTGCCATCGGAACTGAAGGCCAGTGATCTGACAGATTTTCCTTTGTCTCCTAAAGTGGAATAGGTGTTTTCGGTTGGACTCCAGACTTTGATCGAATCGTCACTTCCCCCCATCACCAAGCGTTTTCCGTCTTTGCTGAAATCCAGGGTGGAGATCATGTTGCTTTCCGAGCCTATCTCTTTGAGAAACTGACCCGTTTCGTAGTTCCACAGGTTCACATAACCTCCCCGGTAAGTCACTGCAAACCATGGTTTAGTAGGGTGAAGAGCCAGATGATTGGGGGAGCCTTGTGCTGGCAAATTAATCTGATTTTCATTTGGTGGCATCTTTAAAGGGAGAAAACCTGATGCAACGATGTTTCCTTTGTGCGTAGTCTGGTAGTCGATACCGTTCTCTCTATAGAACAATGCATAAAAATTAGGGGGAGTCCCAGCCCTGGTAAACAGCTTTTTGGTTCTGCCGCTTTCAAGGTCGGTAATACGGATTTTAGCATTTGTACCCACTGTTATTGATCGCTTATTATCGTGGGTAGCTAAAATCCAAGTTAAATACTGATATTCACCTGGAACTTTATGAGATTGTAAAAGCTCTCCTAATGCATTGTTCCAAATTTTTACAGTATTATCGTCACTTGCAGATATTAGATATTTATCATTTAGATAGAATCCTATAGATGACACATTTTTTTTATGGGCCTTTAGTAGATGAACCTGAGTCCAGTTATCTGTCCTCCAAAGACCAATTTTTTTATAGCCGCCAGCAGCCAAATACTTTCCTTTATTACTAAACTCCATTGAATTAAATCCCTTTCGCTCATAAATTGTTTTTATGATTTTCCCTGTTGAGACTAACCGGATTTCAAGACCAAGGCTTGAGGATACAAGAAATTTCCCATCAGGACTGTAAACAATATCCCAGACCCTTCCTTTTTTCTTTCGTTTGATGGTTCGCACTGGTTTTCCGCTGCCGATATCCCATATCTCAATACGAAAGTCGCAAGCTCCACGACAAGCACCCATGTCACCCAATGACTTGCCAGTAGCAACATGTTTTCCATTGGGTGAAAAAGCCACTGCTGTCATTGGGGATGGTTCCGATCCCATCTCCCGGATCAGTCGCCCACTCTCCACATCCCAAATCCGCAGTTTGCTATCCCCGCTAACCGTAGCCAGCAGTTTCCCATCCGGACTGAAATCCGATTTATGTACCACACCATAAGGACCGTTCTGTACAACAAGTTCCAGATTTTGAGTTGGTGCGGCGTGAATTCCCGATAGGGGAAAAAACAGAAATACGGCAACATAAATCTGTAAACGGGTAAGGAAACGAGAAAAAAGTTTCATCATTTAACTCCTGCTGACAATTAATTTGTCGGAATTTGAATAGGATTTTAACACAACTATGTGTAGAACAGACTAATTTTTTCTAACCAAAATTTTCACTAACGATTTGGAGTTAGTTAGGAATGTGGTTTCTTATAGCAGTTATGAGTAATACAGACAACGGTGACTCCGGCCTATTCACCTAAAAGTCAAATGAAAACTTGACACCTAATTCTGGTCATTCTCCAATTTAAAGGAGATGTTGATGAAATCAGAGGAAAGGTGACGCTGGAAGTCAAGTATTCTGATTTGCAGAAATCACTTGCGAACGATCTAAGACGCAAATACCGGTTTACTCATACGGTTGAAATAGGAAAAGAACGTGTTCCGCAAACATCAAAAACCAAAATCAGCGATGTTCCTGGAGCATTAGCAAAGTCTTTGATTTTAAGTTGAGGTTAATGCTTATTGAAACAGAAACAGTTGAGATTATTAATCCAATTACAAGGATAACCGAATATGGTCGTGACTATATTAAACAAAATAACTACTAGGTCTTCTTGCTTACTTTTGCTTCTGATCTCTTTTCTAATTGTTGGGTGCGATCAAAAGAAAAGTGTGACTGATAGTTACACGCCCGAGGAGCTTGGGCAAAAAAAAATAATCCCTGATCAAGCTATTGCTGATCCAAAGAATAGAACATTCATGGAAATGTGTCTTACCCCAACAAAAGCGCAAAGGTTACTTATCAGGGAAATGGCTTCTGATTTCAAAATAAAATACCTAAATGAAAGCAAGAACTGCAGAATTTTATTTGAAAAAGTATCAAAATCTGAGGAGTTGCATTTTGGCGTAACAATATATGATATCAGTCCATTAAAAGAGTTTAAAAATTTAAAAAAAATTGAGCTAGTCGAGACAGAAATTGTTGATTTAACTGCTTTAAAGGATTTATCGAAGTTGACTGAATTGATAATTAGTTCAAGTAAAGTGTCGGATCTTTCTCCTTTGACCAATCTAAAGAAGTTGAGAAAACTCAGTGTAGTGCTTGCTGACTTAAATGATATCAGCCCGCTAGGAGAATTGCCGCAACTTGAATCCTTAAGTATTGGTCTTAACGCGATTGCGGATATCTCCGTTTTAAAGCAGTTGACTAATCTTAAAGAGCTCTCTCTCGAAAGAAATGTAATTACTGATATATCTGCATTATCTGAATTGAGCGAACTAAAAAAAATATACCTAGGAGACAATTATATCTCTTCAATAAAAAGTCTGAATAATTTGAAAAAACTGGAAGTTCTCGAACTGCAAAATAATCGAATTCAATCAATTGATAGCCTATTTGGTTTGAACAATTTAAAAAAACTTAGATTAAGAGAAAACGCAATAAGATTCATAGGAAAAGCTGAGGGATTGAATTCAATTGAATCACTTGATTTATATTCTAACAGTTTAAATAATATCGGTTTTTTAGACCATCTAGTAACTCTAAAATACCTTTCACTTGGTGAGAATAAACTTGTTAGTGTTGATCCATTAATTAGGCTAAAAAAGTTAGAGACACTAAGCTTACATAGTAATGGTATAGATAAGATTGATGCCTTGAAAAATCTTACTAATCTTAACTATTTAAATTTAGCTTCAAATCAAATTATAAATATTGACTCTCTGGCAAATTTGAAAAAACTAGAAAAATTAAACCTGTATGATAATCAGATTCAAGATATCACCTCTCTTGCTCATCTCCAAAGACTTGAATTGCTTAATTTAAAAGAAAACCATGTTTCCAATATAGAGGCACTAGTGGGATTGTACAGGTTAAAATGGCTGATGTTGGGAGAAAATCAAATTGTTGATGTTGCGCCCATTTCAGGATTAAGAAGACTTGAACAATTGGATCTGCAAAAGAATCAAATAATAGACATAGAGCCAATTCTTCATTTAACTAAAACTAGATACTTCGACATCAGCGGTAATCCTGCTGAAATATCTCTAAGAAGGATGAGAAATAATGTGGAATAATAATTGAAATTGCCAATTTCGACATAATATCTGAAAACGCAAAACGCAGGAATCTGGGTCGGACCAGCACGGTGAGCAGTAAACAGGGAAAAAGTCTATGAAATAAGGCCTTTTTTGATGCCTTAGAACCTCCTTTTAGACCCCAAAAACAACCTTCTAGGATATCCAGCCTGTCGTATTTGATTCCTCGTTCTGTGATATATTTGTACATCCCTGTGGAAATCGTCTTGAAGAATTTTAATGTTGACGGAGCAACAGAAAAACACGTTGACAAAAGCTGGCAGGATCGCCTGGAGCCATTTAAAGATAAATCTCTGTTCAACTCCTTCACAAAAAATCAAATCCGCCTGAATGTTGATCTAATCTTTGACACAACTGTCAATTCTCCCGTTAACTATAAAAAGCAAAAAATTGCTTTCGATTGGGGCAATATGTACCTCTCTGTCGTTCCAATCGGTTTTCGGGGAAACCCCATCAAAGATTATACACCTGTTTTGAAGTTTGTCAGGCATGAAGAATTGCAGGGCCGAGTGAAGTGGACCCCATGTCAAGACCACTTTTTCTCTTTTTTTATATAACAAGAAATCTTCTTCTCAGTTTTTGATGTTTAATTGAAGTACACATTTTCCGGGGTTTTGTAACCAAGTGATTGATGTAACCTTTCTTGATTGTAAAACAAAAAATAGGCTTCAATCGCTGTTTCGGCCTCGGATATTGACCGATAGGATTTCAAATATATTTCTTCATATTTTAAGCTGCGCCAAAGGCGCTCTATGAAGACGTTATCAATTGCTCTTCCCTTTGAATCCATGCTGATTTTGATCTCTTTGGCTTTCAAAGGTTCTAAAAAGCATTGAGCCGTATATTGTGCTCCCTGATCTGTGTTGAAGATTGACGGAGTCCCTATTTCTAAGGCTTCTTCCAGAGTTTCGACACAAAACCGGGATTCCAATGTATTGCTGAGGCTCCATGACAGAACATATCGGCTGTACCAATCAATAATGGCTGTTAAGTAAATGAAACCACGTTCCAATCGCACATAGGTAATATCACTGCTCCATACGTGATTAGGAAACGTTATTTTTAATCCTTTCAGTAAGTACGGGTATTTAAAATGCTCCTTTTTTGAATGTGTTGTTTTAGGCTTGGGATAGATTGCCTCTATACCCATTAATCGCATCAACCGTTGTACCCGCTTACGATTGACGTGAAAACCTGATTTGTTAAGCAGAGCCGTCATTCTCCGGCTTCCATAAAATGGAGTTTTTAAGTATTGCTGATCGATAAGATCCATCAATCTGAGATTCTCAGCTGATTCCGGCACGGGCTGGTAGTAAAGACTTCCTTTAGAAAGGTTGAGAAGCTTACACTGCCGATTAATACTGAGACTCGGATGATCATGGACGATTCTTTGTCGTTTGGCCTCCAGTGATTGAGTTACGTTTTTTTTAAGAAGTCATTTTCGACCTTCAACTGGCCGATCTGGCGATAGAGCTCCTGGACCAGCTTGCCTTGGTCTTTAACATCTTTTTCTCGTTTACGGCTAAAGGTTTGATGAATGTTGTCCAGAGCTATCTTTTTCCATTGTTGTACCTGGCAAGGCTGAACCTCATATTTTTGAGCTATTTCACGGATAGTAAGCTTCTCCTTGATCGCTTCAATTCCGACTTTAGCTTTAAACTTTGCATCAAAACTTCTTCTCATCAATTTACTCCTTTTCATATGAGAAGATAGATTGTTTTTTGTACTACATCCAGGTGGTTCAGAAATATGGGTCCATTATAGAGTGCACCGAATCGGATGTTCAGCAGGGATATTGCACCGAGCAACAATACCGGCTGCGTTTGGCAAAAAAACGACTAGAAATCGAAATTATGACAGATTATTACAAGAACAATGCAAACTAATCGGTCCGCCTGGATTCGTTGTAGTAAATCCTCTAACGACTACCAGGTATGGGCTTGTCTGATCAATCAAAACCATTCCCTCTTCTAAAAATCTGGATCAAATAAATATCCCTGGTTTCTTTGATTGATATACGAACCTCAACCACTCTTCCGGAGATTCATTAAAAACAAATGAAAACAAAATTTAGAAGTATTCTGATTTGCAGAAATCACTTGCGAACGATCTAAGACGCAAATACCGGTTTACTCATACGGTTGAAATAGGAAAAGAACATGTTCCGCAAACATCAAAAACCAAAATCAGCGGAGTAAATTAGTTCCTGTGACGGATTGATTGGTTGAAAGGAGCTTCCTTGCTACGTATGATTGTATTGTTTGCCGAACACTCGCCGGATTTATCTAAAACAGGCGTATTTTTAACGTTTTGAGTGCCATTGTAGTCTTTTTGTTTGGTAATTTCCATTCAAGCCTGAAACGCCCGGTAAAACATATCATATAGATAGCTAAATCAGGTCTCTACAATTTAGATCCACTCATTGTTAACCATATCCAAGCTACAGAGTAACTATTGAGGTAACCATGTCGACTGAACAGTTTTCCCAAGCTATCGTACGTAAACCTTGCTATTCATTAACCAGCGGCATTACAACTGCTGATTTAGGAACACCAGATTTTCAAAAAGCCCTGCTGCAACATGATGCATATGTGGATGCCCTCAGGCTTTGCGGCCTTAAAGTAACTATTTTGGAAGCTGATGAAGATCACCCCGATTCCGTTTTTGTGGAAGATACAGCCGTTGTAACGGATCGAATGGCAGTTATCACCAGACCATCACCAAAGTCCAGGCAATCAGAAGTCATTTCCATGGGCAAAACAATAAACGGACTATTTCAAGAGATTAGAACAATTGAAGCTCCCGGGACTTTGGAGGGCGGGGATGTCATGCGAATCGGCAGGCAGTTTTATATCGGTTTGTCAGAAAGAACGAACAAAGAGGGAGCACGACAACTGGTATCACACCTTCAGGAGTTTGGATACGCAGGCAATACAGTGGAAATGGAAGAGTTACTTCATTTAAAAACCGGTGTTTCAACGTTGGGAAATAATTCTATTTTAATTGATCGCAGGTTGGCAAACTCAGAGCATTTTAAACCATATCAGCGCATACAAGTTGATAGTGAAGAGTCTTATGCGGCAAATTGCGTTAGAGTCAATAAATACCTCCTTTTCGCGAAAGGGTATCCAAAATCAAAACAAAAACTGGTTGATGCGGGCTTTAATCTCATTGAGCTGGATATGTCCGAATTCAGGAAGCTTGATGGAGGTCTAAGTTGCCTTTCATTGAGGTTTTAGCGAGGTTGAACCACCTTTCCCACCGGCAGTTTTTCCACACAATCGGGTACCGTCAGATACCTTCAAACAGTTTAAATGTTAGGATAAACACGATACGGCTTTTTCAATCCCGGTCCGTTTGATTTGTTGTTATTACTGCAGGTCGATTTTTACATTTAATGGTTGACTCTTGCATCGTGTCAGGCTTTACCTTGTTTATATCATTCGAATGAATTTAGATGAGCGCTTTAGCCAGGATAATCAACTGGTTTGTGAGACGAGTTATTACCCGGGTTTCTCTTAATCCCTGATAACCGCTATCAAAGGAAAATTAATGTTTAAGATAGGGGAGTTTTCGAATTTGTCTCGCGTATCTGTGAGAATGCTCCGGTACTATGATAAGGTCGGCCTTTTCAAACCGGCGAAAATCGATGAGTTTACCGAATATCGTTATTACTCGGCTAAACAGATTCCACAGATCAAGAGGATCATTTTATTCAGGGACTTGGGTTTTACAGTGAACGAGATTTATGAGTTGCTGCAAGCTGATAACGATGTTGATTTGATTGCAGCTTTGAAAAACAAACAATCTCAGATTGCTGACAATATTAAGCTCGCTGAAGACAGAATCTCACGAATTAGTTCAATAATAAAATCAAAAGAAAAGGATAAATTTTTTATGAATGCCGATGTGAGAATCAAAGAAATTCCGCCATATAAGGTGATTTCCAGAAGAAAAAATGTTGAATCATACCAAAATGAAACGGATTTATGGGCAGAACTGGGAGAATTCTGTTTAAAAAACAATCTTGAACCAAGCGATGCTCCGTTCGCGATATACCATGATGCTGAATACAAAGAAAGCGACATAGATATTGAGGTTGCAATGCCGGTTTCAGAACTGAAGCCTAACCAGAATGACTTTGTTTTTCGTGAAACAGAACCGGTGCCGGAGGCTGCCTCCGTCCTGTACACCGGCAACTACGAAGGTATCGACGATTCTTTCTTTTTCTTATCCAAATGGATTGAGGATAATGGTTTTCAACTTTGCGGAAAAACCAGGCAGGTTTCCATTCGGGGAGCCTGGAATGAGCCCAATCCGGATAATTACCAGGTTGAAATTATCATGCCGGTTAAAAAAGTGTGAACTAAAGAATCCGGAAATATCAGCGGGAATCATGGGAAACCTGGATGGTTTCCGCTTTGATTTCAATCTCTCCGGTTGACTAACCGGATCATGATGTGCCGGAAAAACAGCTATCTCTTCCTTCACCAAATCGATCAAGGCTTCATGTTTTCCCTTCTGTTTCAGGACCTTCAAGATTATTGTGGATCAAGACGGAGCGATGCCGGTGCCGGGCATGGAATTGCCTGGTTTTTTTCGGAAGGAGGCGATGATCTAACAGGGCATGAATCAGATTGTAAGCTATGCCTTCTTGAAGTAGTGTCCCTGGTCTGTGGTTTCCATAACTGCGTTGAAATAATCGGATCGAGTATTGAGGGTTCGCCTTTTGTCGGTGATCAATTCAAGCGGAAGATGAACCATACTTGATTTTACCTGCGCAACCACCATTCCGGTTTTCCCGGCCATGGCAGCGTGAACCGCATGCTGCCCCAGAAAGCTGCAATATACACGATCTCCCGCGTTTGCCGGTATTGAGCGAACAATATAGCTGGGGTCGATGTATTTCATGTATAATTCCAGATTGCGCTTCTTAAAATGGCTTTTAAATCTACGGATTAGGGTGCCTCCGATGTCGCCCAGTTCCGGATTTCCAAATATATCCGAATTTCCCGTATCCACATGCTCTTGACCTGCACCTTCGGCAATCACTATCAAGGCATGTTTTTTTTCCAACAATCGCCTTTCCAGCGCCATCAACAACCCGTGTTCTCCTTCCAGCTCAAAGCGCTGTTCGGGTACCAAAAGAAAATTCACTTCTGAGGTTGCCAATGTTGCTTCAGCTGCAATGAAACCGGCTTCGCGCCCCATCAACTTCACGAGCCCAACCCCGTTATTTACGCTCAAAGCTTCAACATGAGCGGAGCGGATAGCTTCTGTTGCCTTTTCTACGGCAGTCTCGAATCCAAAGGTTCTCGCGATAAAGTTGATGTCATTATCAATTGTCTTGGGTACACCAATAACCGATATTTTTTTACCTCGTTTGTCTATTTCGTCAACTATGGCTTTTGCCGCTCTCATAGCCCCAAAACCACCGATGATAAACAATACGTTCAGGTTCATCTGTTCCAGGGAATCCACGATTTGTCCTACATCCTGTCTGTCTCGAGAAGTACCTAAAATGGTCCCTCCGAATTGATGAATTCCCGACACCGATTTGGGAGAGAGTTTCATTACATCATACCCGTAATCGGGAATGAAACCTCGCAAACCGTTTCGAATGCCAATGATTGTAGGAACCGAGTAATGGTGATGCGCGGTTAAAACAATCGAACGGATCACATCATTGATACCCGGGCACAAACCACCGCAGGTAACAATTCCGCAGGTGGTTTTGGAGGGGTCAAAATACAATTTTGCACGGGGACCGGCTTTTTCAAACTCCATGGACAGTACATCCGTGCCGAGATTTGATAATTCCTCAGATGTCATTACCAGGGTTAATGGATTGGAATCATCTATTTTATTGGAAGGAGTATCGTCGGCAACAATTTTTGGAATACCGATATGCGATATTCCAGTATCGTATTGATGGGAATGTGATTCAGTCATGATTCGATGACCCAAGCATGAATTAACGGTTTTCAGTAAGCATGAGAGCTTTCGTTTGATTATAATCGTAGACTTATTCCTCCCGGGTTAGGATGTCAATAGTGCTCGCATGAGCTTTAAAAATGGTGAACGGATTCACAAAGTTTTGTAAAACTTAGTACAGAGATGGATGGAAGTGATCGCTGGGAACACAGGTCAAACGGCGGAAATTCTTGCCAGGAACCAGTGAAACTCTTTCTTTGGCAAATTTTTACGGAAGGGACAGTTTGCCTTTTAACACCAAGGGAAAGGTGTTTGCTTTCAAGGCTTGCCTCTGGCGGGCATTTGGTCCTTTACCAGGTTGTAAAAGGTCAACGCTTTTGAACGTGTTTCTTGGGTCAGAATGTCGTACATCTGAAATTGGATTCCTTTAGCTGTTCTGGTTTCTACAATCTCTCCCAGGCTTGAATCGGGTTTATCCGTTCCGTAAAGAAAGAAACAGCGGAAACCATGGGTTGATTCACTCCCGGGTGCCTGGTAAGTCATCGAAAGCTGCTTGGCTTTTGCCTGGGCACCCAAAATCAAAAGATGATTGATTGTTTTTTTACCAATCGTTTCAGTAATCACTTGAGGATAGATTACCTCATGAGTCGGTGTACGTCTCACTATGCTAGCTGATTCAGGCATCACGGAGAATCGGTCTCCCAGCTCCTTGTTGAACTCAGTATAGACCGGCCCCATCCTGCTTCGAAAGGAGGCCAGCCGTGACATGCTTGCACGGTCATCTATATTAAAAAAGGGGTTGTCAATTTGTTCTTTAGATAAAGGGTGAAACTCAAAGACCGATTTTTCCTGTGCCGGTTTTGTTTCCAATTCTTTGCTGCGGATGACCTTACGATCAGGTGCAGCTTTGACGTCTTTCTTCTTGAGCAGGGATTTCAGCTTTCTGAAAGATTCTCTGGCAAACTGTTGCGCCTTGCCAAATTCTTTTGCCACCCTTGAGAACTCCCCATGGTTATCCGATTGAGAATCTACCTTGGTTTTTATAGCTTTACCGACACTTTCGTTGACCTGTGCTGCAATGTCATTGAATACAGCTAACGGCAACTCTTTGAGAATGTCACCCTCTTTAATTGGTTTTGCTTTAATCACATCGTCCAGTGTCTTACCCTCTAAACCGTATTTCGCGTAAATCTCACTTTTTTGATTGCTTGCACCAACCCTGTTGATTAGCCAATCAATGAGAAACTCCTGTTTGATAATTTCAAGGTCAAGATAGTTGTAATAGAGGGTCTGCATTTGATTAGCCACCTTAATCTTCATGCTGGGCGAGTAAAACGCATAAAAAAAATGGTTTCGGTAATTGTAGTTTTGAATAACCTGGGGATACACGTATGATTGGTCTTTAGCCTGTTGTGCCTTGATTTTCTCCGGATTCAATATATCACTGTTCAAGCCCGAATATAAGGCTTGGCGATGTTCCTTACGAATGATCATCTGGAACATGACGTTAAAAACTTTTTTTAACGATGTAAGACCGTCAATCTGTTTTCTTTTGGAAAGAATTGTTCTAAAAAGCTGTCCTTTGGAAAGCGACTTTCTGATGGTATCGATCGATTCAATAGTCTTTCTGAGCTTGTATACGTCCCAAAGGATGCATAGTTCCCTTTCCACGTGATCCTTTTCTTCATAGACAATATTTGTTTGATCGTCTGTTCCGTCTGCCTGAAAAAAATGCAACAGCATTTTTTTAATCCCGTCTTTTTGAGGGAATGGCGGTATAATATGCAGATACCTGGATCTCAGCGATTCATCAAGCACTGCGTTGGTGATCCAATCCAATCTGATTTGAATAAAGCCGCCCAACAGTTTCCTCATGGCAAGAAGCTCTTTTACGTTCGAACTCGTCAAATCCTTATGTTGCTCAAAATAATACTCCTGCATAGCATTGAGGTTGTTTTTCCATTGGCTCAATTCTTCATTGTACTCTTTAATCAACGTCGCATTGTCTTTGAGTTTTTCGATCAGAATCAGATCGTTACCTTTATTCTCAGCTTCGCTCATATCGATTGGATTCAACGCGCTTAATCTGTTTACGGTACTACGAAAAAGGTTTGCCGGGTTAAGTTCACTTCTATCAGGAGTACTATAACGTTGAAGGGGTGATGGGTCAATTCTCGATTCATTTAATCTTTTCCGGCGAACGGTTAACCTGAAACATCAATTCAAATCTGTGTCGGGTATCTTGAAGCATAGAACTTGTCCTACCGAGATCAGAAGTTCCGGATTCGGATTAAGCTACACTGTTCAATTGGCCGAAAAATTCTTTAGCAGCATAGGTCTGACCGTAAAAGATCGTCGCCATCTGCGATTGCCTGTCGAGGGCCATTGAGCTTTGGGGTGTATGGTGAGAATGATCAGAATAAGTGTAACAAGTAACCCACCGGCTTTGCCTGGTATCATTTAACTTAATCGATTGTGACAGTGATGAGTGCTATGTCAGATTTGATCGGGGATTTAATGCCGCTTTGCTCTTACCATTCAATAATTTTGCTATAATTTCTTTTTTGCAGCTTAAAACAGCGATATAGACTCTTATACAGTCTCTTTTACTCTATTATCCAATGTTTTCAGATCATTAATCCGACCCGATCTTTTACCTCGCCCGGACTTTTTCTGTTGATTTCAAAAAGAATAAAAAGATTTTAAATAACAGAGAGGAAAGCCCATTGGCTGATTCGCATCTTTATTTTTTTGGGGAGTAAGCTGGAATATCTGGAATATATTTTACATAATTGAACTAATAAATTAACTCTGCTTATTCATAAAAAAAGATAAAATATGATATACATTGATTCTATAAAGTACACATTTTATGTTTTTCTCAAATTACCATACAACAATTATGTAAGGTAAGCACCGTTTTTTGTGTCCACGCAGGATAATGACCAGCTTGAGTAAGTCATAAGGCAGCGATTGAAGTGTTTTGTCGGACTTTCACTGCGACAAGGAATCACACATCGTTGTACTCCTACCCATCGACTATCCAATGAGTTTATTGTAGGAAAAACCTCAAAATATTCATCAAAAAAAATGACAATAAAAGCCCATACTTAGTAATTTTACCCAAATTAAAAAGAGTCGATCTCTGGTTGTGAATTTATACCTGTTACTATTTAATTTAATAGTGTTTTTTTAATAGATTTGTTTAAAGGTAATACTAGAGAGCTTCATCGTAAGTAAACTATTAAAATTAAATAAATAGTTTGACAAGTTTAAACTGATTTGTTGTAAAATCAATTTCGAAACATTCAAGTTCAGGAATCTAAGTTTACTACAGCACTAGAGTTGAAGATATCATCTTTCGCTGCACGAAGGCGTTTGATTTCGACAAACGAAACAGATCATCACGGATTGCTGAACCAGAATTATGCTTAAGGGCACTTTGATTGATTTAATGCGCTGAAATGATAGCATAAAATATTTGAGCTGAAGAGCCGGAATTTTAAAGAAAACTTATCATAAACCAAGTAAAAACAGATGATATCTGGGCGGGTAGTGCATACCAAACTCCGGAAATCAAAGCGGTGTTAAAAACGAATCCATAGATGAACCTTGTAATATTTGTCGCTTCATCCAGTTAAACAGAATAAGGAGTTATAGTGCACAATGGGAAAATCAAAAGGTACATCAAAAGCTTTCGGATTCTATTCCAGGATCGCTACAAAAGTTTATTTATTCAGAAAAACGCATAAATCCGTCCGTGTAGCCCCGTGAAGCCATCCCTGGCTTCAAAGGTTTTCTGAACAAATAAGCTTTCTACGTTAAAAACCCGAATCTTTTTAATCCACTCAATCTAGAAGCTGAAAACAAGGATGTGTCTCTCTGCAAATCAAAGATTTTAATCACTAATGTAATAAACCGGGTTATCTTTTTACCGCTTCAGCGGATGTTTTAGTTCGTGATGCGCTGATTAATGCTGGATTTAATTAATCGAGGTGCCCTTAAATGAACTAAAGGATTGATTGAGAACTACTTTTATTGAATCGAAAATTATCAACCGAGTTAAAACAAAAAATACAATCATCATCACTTTCATTGAGATTTTCGCACTCATCGCATAAACATAATATGCTTGAAGCTGGAAGAATGATCTGGCTGTGAAGGCTGCAGGAGATGGAAGAATTCTAAAGTGAAGAACAGCAATTTCCGTGGATGGCTCTGATGATTGTTCAAGCATCTATTTATCATCTATCGCCGAGTACATTGTGAGGTTCTTGTGTTAAATGCCACTGTTTCCGGGTTTACACCGTGAATAAGATTGTTCCCCTACACGAAGGCGGGAATACGGCTCACGTTAGAAAGCCTGGGATAAAAGGAGCCTACTGGTCCAAGTGAACCCAGCCTGAGGAAACAA
>JANQLH010000246.1 GCA_028280735.1 SAR324 cluster bacterium
GGGAAGTGTGTAATTTTGCATAATCAACTTAGCGCTCATGGGGGTCGACCCGGAACCTATCATGTAATATACTGAATTCGTAGGCAGAATGTAGGATGGGTAACTTGTTACCCATCAACTATATATATGGCTTTTGATCACATCCCACCCGATGGGTAACTGCGTTACCCATCCTACGGATCATGGAAAAATCATAGATTTTTTCATTACGACACAACCTGCAAGCCCGGAGTGACAAAGCGTCAGGTTCTTGGCAAAGTAACTATATTTCCAGATTGTGACACAGTCTGGTTATGTAACATGAACAATTGGCAACGATTTGCTTGCTTAAACCTGGCACCTTCGTTGCAGATTTATCTGACAAAGACGTTATCTGCAGAGTCTTGAGTTTAATTAGTCTCTGGCCGGAAAATGGCTGAAACCCCATCCAGCCTTGTGCTGGATACCGGAACTCAGCTTGAGGATGATCGTGCTATCAGCCGTCAGCTTGCAACTCTCAACATAAGTTATTTAACATTCAAGTAAAAACTGGCTGAGAGCTGATCGCTGAATGCTGAAAGTGCTGAACTTCGAAGCACCAAGTTTTTTTAAGCTTTTATTGGCATGGTTTAAACTGGTTTTCGATCAGACGCTAATTAGGAAAAGAAATTACTGGTAAGGAGCAATAACATGAAGACTGCTGAAGAAATGATCAAAGAGCAAAATCACGATATTATCTGCGTACCACCTGAATCCACCATTAAGGAAGCGCTTGTGCTGATGAACAAAAACAAAATCGGTGCTATTCTTGTCAAAGGCGATGAAGGTATTGCGGGAATCTGGACCGAACGGGATTTATTGAAGAATGTACTAATTGAGGGATTTGCTCCGAAAACTTCAAAAATCAAGGATTACATGACAAAAGATCTGCATTATGCCGAGCACAATGAAACATCGATGCAACTGCAAGATAAATTCCTGGGCTTGAGAATTCGGCATCTGCTGATCAGAAACAACGGCAAATTCATTGGCATGCTCTCATCTGGCGATGTCACTCGGCACAGTTTGAATGAAAAAACCGAGGAGCTTAAAAGCCTCAACAAAATCATTAACTGGGAATATTATGAAAACTGGCACTGGAAGAAATAGGATTGATTTCACCGTCCTTTCCCGCCGTCGGAAACGAACAACCCCATCCCCAATAAAAACAAGGTGGTTCAGGCCGGGTTCCATGTCGACACCGCTCTCACGCCTTTTGGATGATGATAAAGAGCATCCGGCGTTAACAGAAGACGTTGTTTAACCCCTCTTGCGATTATCTTGACAGCAACTGCCTTAGAACCCGGTAGTAGTGCGGAAAGCAAGAGTTTGTCCTTGTGCATGTTATTGACAGCACAAACATCCGTTGGTAGTGTGGTTCAACTTTTGCAGGAAAAACATACAAAGATTATGATACTACTAATATTAAAAAAAGGGTCGCAATGCTGGTGAAAAATTGGATGAGTAAACCTGTTATCACAATCCAGGCTACAGATATGATAAAAAAGGCCAATGACTTGTTAAAGCAACACAAAATTCGCTCGATCCCGGTCATGTCTGATAATAAGCTGGTTGGCATCGTCACGGACAGGGACTTGAAACAGGCTTCAGTATCGCAATCAACGTCTTTGGAAGCCCCGGAAGTTGCTTATTTAAACAACAGAATTCCGGTAGGCAGCCTTATGACGGAAGACGTTGTCACGGTGCTTCCCAACACCAATGTTGTTGAAGTCGCAAAAATTCTTTTGGAGAAGAAGATTTCCGGTACTCCTGTCGTCGATGAATCGGGAAACCTTCTTGGAATCATTACCCAGGGCGATATTTTCAAACTGCTAATTTCTCTAACAGGATTTGAAACCAAAGGATTACAGGTGGCCGTACAAATATCGACAGCTACCGGAACCGTAAAAGAAGTTGCAAATGCTATCAGGGAAGTTGGAGGTAGAATCAACAGTCTGCTGACTTCATATGAAGATGTTCCGGAAGGTTATCGAAACGCCTTTCTAAAAGTTTATGATGTGGAAGAATCAAGAATTAATGAAATGATTGAACTACTGAAAACCAAATCGAGCGTACGCTATGTCTTGGAATACTATGGTGACGGTCGCCCCTCCAAAATGTGGACACTAAACATCTAGCTTCTCACCGGGTTGACCTTTTGCCATTGATCAACCCGGTTACCCTGCAAATGCGATAGAAACCGATTGTCATCAAGAACCTTACTCAATAATTTGTCACTTCTCAGCTTTATTTGGAAATTATCCTTCCAGGCCCATAGCTTTCCTGTTCCCAAACAACCACCACCGTGTTCATGATCTGATCCGCCGTATCACGCGTCATTTATTAATAGTGATACAAAACAGCCTGATTAGCATGAAGTATCAAAATGAAAGACCCGTTTTTTCAGTTGATCTAGCTATCCATGTGGGTTAAATGTAATCACCGCTATCAGTTAGCTTGAGCGGTTTAAAGATCGAAACGGAAAACCGGCTCCGTTTGCTTCTCCTCCCTTTTAGTCCGAAAACACCGGAAAGAGTTCTGCTTTACAGGTAGTTTTAGGTCGCAACTGAAAATTACACTTTGGAGTTTATGTCAATGTATCAACCAGCTTATGATCCAAATGATCTTGAAAAATATTTTGTCTTACGTGTTAACGCGGGCGATGTGGAAGGTTTAGTTGCTCTCTATGAACCGGACGCTGTATTGGTCAACGATCATGGTGAAATGTTCAAAGGACTGAATCAAATTCGAGAGTTCTTTGTCAAATTCCTGGCCGACCGCCCCCGGTTTGAACCAAGCAACCAATCAGCAGCATTATGCGTTGGAGACCTAGCGTTAACCTCATCTACCAATTTCAACAATGGAGATATCACAGCTGAAATTGCAAGACGTCAACCAGACGGCACTTGGCTTTGGGTTGTAGACCAGTTTTCAATCGGGATCAAGAGATAGGGGGGGGCATATAACATAAATCTATTATTTAAATTTCATGGGACCACAGATGAAAAAAGCCCCGCTTAGCCTTTTTGTCGGGGCTTGAAAGATCCAGAAAGCAGGATAAACAATCAAAACTGACTGACCGGCAAGAGCGAAGAGACTACCTTAATACCCCGAAAAATCAATACTGATGGATTGACAGACTTGACAGCCAGGGGTTATTTTTAAATCTCACTGTAAGTGGTTACTTGCTTACACTCTTTTTACATTTGGAAAAAATTCGGTTAATACTTTTTTCCTATTCTGGAACCACTTCAACACAATCGAATTCAAGAATAATTTGAAGTCGATTATAACTCATACAAAGTTTTACAAGGATATAAAATGAAAGCAAAAAAAATGATGTTTGGATTAACGGTTTTCGCTATGTTAACAGCCTTTGTAATCGGAGGAACAGGAAACCTGTTTGCGAATGACGTTCAGGAGCAAAAAAGAATTGAATTAATAGACGTCCTGATTGCAGATGCCAAGCTTTCCGATACACAAAAGCAAAAATATGCTGATTTCAGATCAAGTCTGAATGTGCAGAAACCTGAAGCGAAGCAGGAAAAAAACATGGAATTTGTAAACAAGCTGATTAACGTGATGAGCTTTTAGCGGATTTCAACCATCTCAAAGCGGAAGCAGGTACAATTACCGGATATAGTTGTCTTTTTCACGGGACCGATCCAGCTTCTTGAATGATGGTTGAAAACAGCACTTCCCATTGCTTCGCAAATGCAAACACGGGACGTCCATGTTTAAAAAAAATATAACCTCACTCTCACCCACCCTGAACGAATAACCGAAAACTTCAGGGTGGAGAAGGCTTCATCCCTAAAAAACTCCCTTCCCACAGCCATTCTGTTGCTGTTTTGACAACAGCTTGGTCGCTTCTTCCAGTTAAAGACTCTCCCGAAACGTGCAGATTTGATTTCGTACCATCCGGAAAAAGGATAAAAGTGACTCGTTACCCCTATTGGTTTAAACATGGAGGATCTGCTCCTCAGTCCATGGTACGAAACCCAGAATAATCGAACTTGACAGGATTCATCTTCCGGGTAGAATGTTTTTAACTCACAGTTAAATTTTTCTAAACTCATTGGAGAATGCTTTGCCTCAGTATCTGTAATTGTTTTTTATTCATTTGAAAGGAATAAAACCGGCCCATAAACCTGCCGATCTTATTCCTTTCCATAAAAGCAATTACGGGATACGCGCCTATCTTTCGCGTACCTGTTTTATTGGCACGGATAAGTATGCGAAAATTATCATGGCGCCTGATCGACATTCAAGATGTTGAATCCAGGTACTGTCGAAGCTGCGGGAAAGTAGTGGAGTTTAAGAAAAACGGAAAAACCAGGTCCAACTCAAATGGAAAAAACATCTATCATTTTGAAATCTACAAATGCCCCAATAATCACACCTGGAATAAAAAAGCAAAGTCCCTGACTTCAAAAAAAGGTGGGGGCGAGATATACCAAACCAAAACTGATCGCTTGAACTGGACATCCGTCGAAAACGATGAATCGATCTTGATTTTAATAGAATGTGTATTTGGAAATTGGCGATTAGACAAGTTGTTATCGGATAACATGGATGGATTGTCCAGAAAAAAGATCTTCCGGCTGATTGAACGGGGCAAAATTTTGGTGGGAAACCAAAAAGTAAAACCAAATTACCGACTTAGAAAAGGCGATGAAATACGGATCTTGGCCGGCAAGTGACACGGTGTAAAGTTAAACTGAACTCCAAACACGTGATACACGTTTTTCGCTTGACCTAAGCTTTAACGGGTAACCCGGTTGTTATGCCGCCAACTGCATTATCATCGTTGGCACTCCTGCCGGATTCAATCCGCCATCTTTGAAATCGGTAAAACCGGCAGCCAGGTATAGATTTCTTGCAGGTTTTCCCTCTGGAACCGATTCATCAAATGTTTGTACATAGATGTTTTCTTGAGGGTTAAGCTGTTTAATTGCAAAATCAAGCAGTTTTCGGCCACATCCCAATCCCCGAAATTGCTGGGAAACGGCAAGCCATACTATTTCATTCGACTCCTTTGAAATCACAACCCCGCCTTTCAGGCTTTTACCTGCATCCTTCGCATAAGAATAGATACAAAAAGCCGTGTTGGTAGATATTGCGTTTTTTACTGCATCCTGAAAACCAATTTCGTCAGCCATCGGACCAAACAATGGTTCCACTTCCTTTGCAAGCTTGATCCATCCATTGAAATCTTCCGGTTTTGAACTATCAACATCCATGTTTTTCTTTACTCCTTTATAGCTTGAATAACTCTTCATTGAGCAGCCTTCTCCCGGCATTAACACAGCTACCGGCCCTGACCCGTTAGTTCTACAAGCGTCACTGCTTTAATCTCTTAATGCAATAGTAATTAACCCATGGCAGAAATAAAAAAGCGAGCAACACAATCGAACCTTAATTGTAGGCAGTTTTTCCAAAGCGATATCAAGCAGCTTTATCGGAAGCCAGATACATGTCATGTTCATGTCAAAATCGTTACGATTTTTACCTGTCTATCCATTCTCACTAAGAAAAATCGACATACTGCGTCTTACAAAGCAGGGAATGGTCGGGTAATGATAAAAACACACAATTAAAACTCCTATACCTTAAATGGTTCTTCCATCACTGTCCGGAGTTTTTCCTGTGTTTTTTATTGATGTGAATACCCATTTTTTTTATCTTGCTTCTTAAAGTATTGGGGTGCAAATTGAGAAGTCGTGCTGCCCCATGTGGACCTTCGATCCTACCACCGGTTTTATGCAAAACCATTTGAATGTGTCTTGATATTAAAAGCTCAAGGGGAACAATATCATCTACCTCGTCAGTTTCAGTTATCATTTTGTTTCCCGGTGACACGGCTGATGGGACCAGTTGGTCAAAAGACAGCGGCGAGTTTTGATTCAAGATCAGACTTCTTTCGATGATGTTGGATAACTCACGTACATTTCCCGGCCAGTCATACTCCATGAGTTGTTGCAAGGCCTTTGGTTCCAACTCGGATGGCGGATGAAGCTTTAGTTCCCTGGCTTTTTTTTCGATCAAATAGTGAACCAGCGCCGGGATATCTGATTTTCGGTCCTTGAGTGTCGGAATCGAAACGGGGAATACATTTAAACGGAAATACAGATCTTCTCGAAATCGGCCCGACCGAATAAGCCCTGCCAAATCCCTGTGGGTTGCTGCGATGATACGAGCATCGACATTGATTGGCTTGGTTCCGCCCACCCTTTCAATCTCTTTGAATTGAATTGCCCTCAATAATCTTACCTGGGCGTCCGGAGACAGTTCAGCAACTTCATCCAGAAACAATGTTCCCCCGTGTGCTCGTTCAAACCTGCCCTTTTTTTGAGAAATAGCCCCGGTAAAAGAACCCTTTTCATGTCCAAATAACTCGGAATCAATCATATTTTCGGGTATGGCACCACAATTGATCTTTACTATCGGCCCGCCGCTTCTCTCGGAAAGCAAATGGATTGTGTTGGCAATCACATCTTTTCCGACCCCGGTGTCTCCCAGCAGTAAAACCGGACTTTCCACCGGAGCAACTTGCTTTACGAGCTTCATTACCGCTTTCAAACCGGACTCGGCTCCGATGATTCGATCTCCGGAGATTTCAATCAGTTCCCGGTAGAGGTTTCGGTTCTCAATTTTAAGAGTCTCAGAGATATTCTGAGCTTCCCGATACTTTAAAGCATTAGACATGGCGACGGAAAATGGCTCCTTCACCTGGGACAGGAGTTCTGCATGTGCTTTCTTATACTTGTTTTGGCCATAGGCATAAATAGCCAGACTTCCGTAGTAGTCATCTCCCAGGTCCAAGTTTAAGACCAGGTTAGACGATTCCCTGATATTGAAACGCCTTGCATAATCTTTACTGGTCGGGTTCATACCAGGGGCGTTAAAAATCATAACGCTTTCAACATGTTCGTTATCTTTTGATTCCTTCTGAGAATCCGGTGAAAGCGGGATTTCGACATCGCAAAGATCCACACCATTCACGGTTACCCTCGCGATACTGACCATAAAGTCATCCTGCTCCTGGATATCGAATGTCAATCCATCAGCCGGTATATACTGTCGAATACGCTTGAAACTATTGTACAAGGTTTTCTCAATCTCAAGAGAATGGTAAATATCCGATGTGATTTCCTGAAAAAATGAACTTTTACGGGCTTTCATAGATCTGCGATACTCCTGAGCGGTTTCGGGAAAACAATTCGATCTAAGATGTGATGACAGCTAACACAATGCAAACAATCTCTCCGCCTAAAAAGTACAAATCCGATGCTTTCCAGATCGATATGCGTTGAATAAACCGAAAAAACACTCGTGAAAGGATCATTTCCCGGCTAACAAAATAGTCGGTAGTTCCACTTTTTCTTGAATGGCTCTGAAACTTCGATTGTCAGAGGTATTGATACCATGGGCATGCAGAATGGTGCAAGATGCCCGGGATTGTTTTTACAGGGAAAATTGGTGATCGATCGTCGACCTTGGCAAACAGGCTGTGTCACAATAGTAAAATTTATGGTTTTTCTATTTTAATAGACGAAACGTCACCCTTGTCACCCCGGACTTGCAGACTGTGTCATAATAGAAAAATCAATTTGATTACAAATGATTGACATCCCAATTTAGAAAACCTTTACATCCGGATTTTTCCTTATAAACATCCTTCATACTGGCATCAAGCTCCTACGGAGCTTTTATTCGA
>JANQLH010000307.1 GCA_028280735.1 SAR324 cluster bacterium
ATAATCTTCCCTTACAGGGAAGCTTATAACAGCCTAGGGTAAGTGAGCTTGCGAACGCCACCCTAGGCTAATTTAATGAACGCTTTCAGCGTTAAGCGCAATTCATTACCATAGCGTGATATATACATTGTTTAATTACGACACAGTCTGCAAGCCCGGAATGACAAATAGTCACGTTCTTCACAAAATAGTCAAAAACTCGAATTGTAACACAGTCTCTTGACCCGGAATCCATCTGCAACTAGTGGAACAATCAATCAATGTTTACTCTCAGGTGCACCCCCAATAATAGTAATTGCTAGTCCGATTTAAAAAAAGTAGACTGGTCCATATTTCAGGAACTTGTATTCTTCACGGGAGAGTCTGCGATGAATAACCTAGCGTTGTGCTTGTTTTGGTTCTTTTCCACTTCCGTTTCTGCCCAACAATGTGAAGAACCATGAACGGAATCCTGCATGAAAACGTTTGGAAATATCGACACAGACCTCAATTATCATCTCATAGTTGCCAATATTGGTAATGATATTGCTCCTTTGGGCAGTTAAGCCTGCACGGGAAAAGCCTTTCCCGACCTGCAGGTCCCCACAAATAGTCAAAAACGTTAAGGCCGTCAGGTTTTTGAATCGACGGGATTCAATGCAGCTGATGGAGGCATGAAACTTCTTTTTAGCTCTTAACCCAAAACATTCACTAAACAGATTAAATGATATGACTTTTTGCACAGTGATAAATTGTATGGACGGCAGAACCCAGCTGCCGGTTAATCAGTACCTTCAGAGAAAGTACAACGCGAACTATGTTGATACTATTACCGAGCCCGGACCAAACAGAATTCTTGCCGAACAGGCGGATCAGCAAAAACTGGATTCGATTTTTCAAAGACTGGAGATATCAATCAAAAAGCACAATTCCGTGGGACTGGCAATAGTGGGACATCACGATTGTGCCGGAAATCCGACATCCAAGGATGAACAGGAACGGCATATTCAAAAGTCGATTGAGTTTTTAAAAACCAAGTACCCCGATTTGGATATAGTCGGATTGTGGGTGGATGACAGTTGGCAGGTGCAGGAACTCGGTTAGACAAAATGCTTCAATCGCCTCACTTGACCTCGTTTAATCGAGGTTTAGTCACACTTGTCAATCCGATCGATGCTGCAAGCTTCGCATCTCATGCCCCGGAATCTATTTGCAACTAATTGAAATAATTAATGGACCCCGGATCAAGTCCGGGGCGACAAGTGTGACGCTTCGTCTATTATACTAGAAAAACCATAACTTTTACTATAGTGATATAGTCTGTTGACCCGGAGTCTACTCATGATTTCAGAACGTTACATGATAATTCCCGGGTTGTGAGATGCGAAGCCGGCGGCAGGCGTCACCGGATTCTATCCGGCATCCTTCCTGAACTCCCCATCACCTTGCCCTTGTAATTCCGCCATCTGCAGCGGCAACTCTATTCTGAAACATGCGCCATCGGCATTGTTGGATGCGGTCAGTCTCCCTTTGCAGTGTCTTTCTATAATAGTCCTTGACATATACAAACCGAGACCGGTGCCGTCAGACTTTGTTTTTGTGGTGAAATAGGGTTCAAAGATATTCTTTAGAATATCATTCGGAATGCCGCCGGCGTTGTCATTGATCGTGAACTCCAGGTGTTGATTGGTTTCCCTGCCGCTGAGTTTAATCAGGGGATTCGTCACATTGCGTTCCATTAAAACATCCTGGGCGTTTTGCAGGATATTGATGATAACCTGCATTAATTCATTGGGAAAAGTCATCAACTCCTGTTGGTAACGATATTGCTTTTCTACCTTGATTGCTTTGTTATCGAGGGATTTCCCGATGATTTTCAGGGAGTTTTCCACAATCTCGCTAAAATCAGCTCGTTCCAACTTTTTAGTAGGGCTGAGAAACTTTCGAAAATCGGTTATAGTAGACGACAAATACTGGGTTTGGTAGTTGATGTCATCGATCGCCTGGTTAAACTCATCCCGTTGCAGCGATTCCAGTTCGTACCTCACCTTCAGATTCCCTGCAACTGCGCCGATGGAAGATAGTGGTTGTCTCCATTGATGAGCAATCATGCTGATCATTTCTCCCATGGCAGACATTTTTGATTGCTGAACCAGCAATTGCTCTTTTTCACGAGTCTTTTTCACCTCCTTTTCAACTCGTTGTTTCAAATCACGGTTTAACTCCTCCAACTCCCTGGTTCGTGCCTTTACCCTGTCTTCCAGGATTTTGTTTTGATCCTGCATGGACTGAAAGACGATCCTGATTCGTTTCTTGATCTCCAGGGTTACAACCCCGGTAATTAATCCGGTGATAAATAAAATACCGCATTTCGGATAGATACTCCCCTCCATATAAAACGAAATACTGGCTGACGTTGAAGCCGTTTTCAAAAAATAGCTAGAGACAGCCCAATACTCAACTGCCGCTACCAATCCGGTAAAAGCGGACAGTTTAAAGTCCAACCTCAAGGCACTGAGCAGAATAAACACAAAATAAAGAAAACTACCGGGTCCAAGCAAGACTTCGATCGGGTCGATTAAAAAAGAGGTAATGACAATCCCCAGGGTTGGCAGGCTTGCTTCCTCAAATGCGTTTCCGTAGCGGATATTTTTGGAGATGGCTTTTCCGTTCCTGGCAGCCAATTTGACCAGAAACCGAATGAACAATTCGTAAATGGTGATTCCCAGGTAAAACAGGATAAACAAAAACGGCAGTTTCCCAAATTTAGCCGCGGGGCCGATGATATCAAAGCCTACCAATGACAACACGGACATCCCTATTGCCAGAAAGCCGAATAATCCAATTAAAATATTGCTTCTTAACAACTCACTCTTGAGTTGCTCATTATTCATATATTTGGCAAATTCGGAGTCATTTTCAACGTCTTCCAATAAGAATTTCTGGATGAGTTTTGAGAAATTCATCAGGTTTCCTGTAGTGTTAACTTGAGTGGAGCGGTTTGGATTTACAATTGCAGATAGATCCGCTCTGGCCTACCGACAGTACCATAAGACAGATCCGCTTTTACTATTCCGCTGGATACAAGATATTCCAGATATCTCCTGGCTGTCGTCCGGCTGACTCCAACCAACTCTCCAACTTTCTCGGCACTGACCCCGTTTTTGCTGACTTCGTCCATCACGTTGATTATCTTATCCAGGGTGATGGAATCGATACCTTTCGGCATGGAAAGTTCACCCGCCGGCTCCGATTTGGCCGAATGTAGTAATCCGTCCACATCCCTTTGATCCAGGGTTTTCATATCGGTGATTTTGGAGCGAAATTCAAAATACTTATTCAAGGTACTTTGAAAGCGATCGAATTCAATGGGTTTGAGGATATAATCGAAAACCCCGCCGCGAATCGCCTCCTGCAGTACCTTAACTTCTTTGGCAGCGGTAATTAAGATAACGTCTATTCCGCGAAACCGGGATCTGATTTTCCAGAGCAGATCGATTCCATTTCCTTCCGGGAAATAGATATCAAGCAGAACCAAGTCCGGTTTTACGATGTTCAACATCTCTTCAGCGTTCGCAATGCTATGGGCAATTCCGATAACTGAATATCCCTGTACTTTATCGGTAAACAAGCTTTGAATTTCTGCGACTTTTTTGTCATCCTCGACAATCAAAACTCGAATAGGATCCATGTCAGCTCCTTTGTTGCTTGGGGATAATCACTGTAAATGCAGCTCCGCCCAGGTCCGATTTTGATACACTGATGCTTCCGCCCATTTTTTTTAAGGCTCGGTCAACCAGCAAAAGCCCTGTTCCGTAACCTTCCCCCTCTTTTGTGGTATACCCTAATTCAAAAATCTTGTCATATTTCGTCTCGTCAACCCCTAGACCTTTGTCATCAAATTCAAAAACAAGATCGTTGCCCAGGTCGGTCATCGAGAGGTTGACAATCCTTTCTTCATGATCCTTGCTGATCACCGCTTCAAATGCATTATCCAGCATGTTGCCAACCACTGTGACAATTCGCTCCCTGCTGATATGGTCGGGAATATCAGACATGCTGCTGTCGGGATCGATGGAAAAATTAACGTTGAGTTCCTTTGCCTGGCTGTATTTTCCCAGAATCAGTCCCGCTAAAATCGGGTCCGGCACCACTTCCATCAGAAAATTGATTAAGTACTGATATCCCGAGGTTTCGCTGCTGATAAGATCAATCGCTTCCTGGTAATGACCAATCTGGATCAAACCGGAAATTGTATAAAGTTTATTGGAGTATTCATGGGTTTGGGTTCGTAACATTTCCGAATAGGTTGTTAACTGCGAAAGCTGTTTCGTTAATCTGTCCAGTTCATTTTTACATCGAAAGCTGGCCACGACGCCATTTATTGATCCCTTGTTGATGATAGGGATACGATTTACCACCAACACTTCATCACCGATGACAATTTCCCTGTCAAAATGACTTTTACCGGTTTTTAAGATCGTGGTCATTTTATTCTGGGGCAGGATTTTTTGAATAGGTTCACCGATTACCGTTTTTTGAGAATCGATTCCCAGGGTTTCAAAAGCGGTTTTATTGATAGTGGTAATGCGGGCTTGAGCATCAATGGCAACAATCCCTTCCCTTACCGATTCCAGTGTTGCTGTTCGTTCCTGCAACAACCAGGCGATCTCATTCGGTTCCAATCCAAGAATAGCTTTTTTAAAGCGATTCGCGATAAATATGGCGGCAAAAACAGCTACAAACACCAACAGGGGAATAGAAAGCAGAATCCTAAACTGGTACTGTCGAATAATGGAATCCATATCCTCAAGAAGATACCCCACCGAGACTATACCGATGATTGAGCCGTCGTCCGCAAATATTGGACCTTTTCCTCGGATCGAAGGTCCCATAGTTCCCACTGCTTTTGAAATGTAATATTCACCTTTATCAAGGGCCTGTCTACTGTCTCCGCCGACCATATGCTTTCCGAGCCGTTCACGAATAGGATGTGCATAACGTCTTGCTTCATGATCACCAACGACGATGAACTCAGCCCCGGTCATTACGCGAATACGCTCAACGATCTCCTGAATCTTTTGTTCCGGATCTTTTTGGATCAGCAACTCCTTCAATTCGGGAATCAATGAAACCGTTTGAGAGACTTTCAGCGCCCGGATGCCGATTTGCTCTTCGGTAATGCCGGAAATATTGTTTACGGAAAGCACACCTATGATTGAAACCAGAAATATTACCAGTAGCAGAATAAACAAAATCAATTTTGTTTTCAGCTTTTGAGGACGAAGAAACTGTGTTAATTCACGCATAATTCAAACCGTGTTGATGAGATTTTGCCCGGGTTTACAATAGTATCGGATGTCAGGCTGAATATTAACCGAAAACTCTGCTGAAAGGAATCCCGAGAGGTAAAACCGGTTTTCGTTCAAACACAAATTAGATAAAAAGGACCACCAATCATCGTTTCTTTCGGTTCGGTTTTAAGTTCATGTCTAAATTCTAACAGCTAATCAATAGAAAAGCCCCAGGCTTTTCTCGTCAGGGAGTAAAAGGTATCACACGTTGTCATTCTGATTCGACAGGGGAGAAATAGGTTGATTCCCCCATAAAACATCATCAGAGCTCTTCTCATTTGGTAATGTGTGTCTGAGCGGAAAGTCGCCAAACCCATAACCAGTCTTGCGCCAGATTCCGGAAATCAGCTTGAGGATTTATGTGCAGTCAGCTGTCTGCTTTCAGTGTTCAGCTTAAGGCATTGCGCGGTTTAGTTCGAGGGATAGGCAACAATCTTGTATTTCGCCATTTTACGATAAAGAGTCATCCGGGACCATTGCAATTGTCGGGCGGCCTTACTTTTATTCCAATTTGTAGCCAGTAAGGTTGACATTAGCCGATCCTTTTCCATTTCGGATTGATTGGTTGATTCTTTTAAGCGGTTTTGAAACAGCAGGGGAAGATCAGCATAGGTGATTTTTTTGGCAGGCATATTGATGAAAGAAGATTCCAGAATGTTTTTCAACTCCCTGATATTTCCGGGCCAATCATACATTATCAGGCTGGCCAGAGCTTCTGAGCTGAATC
The DNA here is from genome assembly GCA_028280735.1 of SAR324 cluster bacterium. Lineage (GTDB taxonomy): Bacteria > SAR324 > SAR324 > XYD2-FULL-50-16 > XYD2-FULL-50-16 > JAHJTV01. Next base: position 6,061 of record JANQLH010000307.1, read on the forward strand.
CTTCAACAGACCTTCCATATTTTTTATTAAGGTCTTGTATCAATCGATTCATGATCGGCAATATATCCTCCTTCCTTTCCCTCAAGGGCGGCAAGTGGACACGACCCACGTTCAAACGGTAATAAAGATCTTCCCTGAACGTTCCGGATTTCACCATCTCTTCAGGATCACGATTGGTTGCGGCAATAAAACGCGCTGAAATAGGAACGGTTCGTTTACCTCCCAAATGATATATTTCCCTTTTTTCGATAGCCCTGAGTATTTTTGCCTGGGCAAAAAGACTCATGTCTCCGATTTCATCCAAAAAAACTGTTCCCTGCTGAGCCAACTCCAGTTTTCCCTTGCTGGAAGAAATTGCCCCGGTGAATGCTCCTTTTTCATAACCAAACAACTCGCTTTCAACCAGGGTATCCGGTATGGCAGCGCAATTGATGCTGATAAAGGGTTGATCTTTTCTATCACTAGCTTTATGAATTTGCTCAGCAACCAGCTCTTTTCCGGTGCCTGTATCCCCGGTTATAAAAACTGTGCAGTCAATTGCAGCAACTTTCAAAAGATAGTTTTTCACAGCGACGATTGGACGGCTGATGCCAATAATCTTCTGATCGATTATCTGTTGATCAGGTTTTGAAGATGGATGAAAAGAGTTTATCCCAGATATCTCATCATTTTCCTTAGAAAAAGATGATCCCGGCTGACCATTAGTTGAATACTGCTGATGGATGGCTGCCATTTTGATTTGTTGGTTGAGTTGATTAGAGCTAATACTATCCAGACGATATGGATTTACGATAAAGACAGATTGTATAAAAACTATGATTCCTCGCCCCTGAAGGTTTCCATCTTACTTATTAACAGTTCGTATAAAAATAGCAAAACTTTTTTAAGCAAATGAGCTTAAATTATTCTCCGATAACTGATTAATAATATGGGATTCAGTCAAATTCAGGCTGCGAAAATTCATGAGCGACAATCGCTCACGAAAATTAAAATAATTCAATCCAAATCAGTTTTTTGATTAATGACAGCACCCGCACCAACCTGATTCATTTGCAAATATCCCCGAATAATTAAACCGGGGATTATTTTGGTTTGATCATAAAAAACCATGTAAAGCACTCCCGTCGCCAAATGAGCAGATGTTTTCAAAGCCTGCCGATGATTGTTTACTCTTCCAGTGTAGTAAAAATCTTTGCCGAACCGGATAAATTGCTTTTAATAAGGCTTTTAGTGTATAATTCAATCTATTTGTTTTTTTGATTATAGATGTTCAGTTTCCAGCTTTTCACAGAACTTGCAGCACAAAGGGTATCATAATCTTCATCGCAACAAAGATGAATTCCATACAACAACACATATTAGGAATCAACGCTATGAGATTTGTTTACCTACCTTTAATTGTCTTCATTTTCTTTGTGATGGATAACGTGAATGCAGACATTGTTTTGAATGAGAAAAGTGAAAATATGAGTTTTCAGGTGGAAAAGCTGGCTGATAACTTGGATATCCCCTGGGGGTTGGCTTTTTTAAATCCGGATGAGATTATTTTTACTGAAATTCGAGGCACTGTTCGGTTGTTAAATTTAAAGACCAACCAAGTATCAACAATTTATACAGTTCGTGACGTGCGCGATTCGGGACAGGGCGGTCTGATGGATGTTGCGCTTCCACCTGGTTACAAGCAAGGTGACTGGATCTATTTTACCTATAGCAAGAGGCAGTCGGGAGGTGCAGCCACAGCTCTTGCTCGTGCAAAGCACGTCGGAAATACATTGAGCCAATGGCAGGATATGCTGGTTACGCTGTCCGGTTCCGGCGGAGGTCGGCATTTTGGCAGTCGTATCTCTTTTGACGGCCGGGGACATCTGTTTTTTTCCATTGGAGACAGGGGCTATCGGCCCAATGGGCAGGATTTAAAAACACATGCCGGAACAATACTCAGACTGAACCTGGATGGCAGCATACCAGACAATAATCCGTTTGTAGGCAACGGCGGTGCTTTACCGGAAATTTGGAGTTACGGCCATCGTAATCCACAAGGAATAGCCTTTGATTATCAAAACCAAAGATTATGGGCAATCGAGCATGGCCCCAGGGGTGGGGATGAGATCAACCTTATTCTCCCCGGAAAGAACTACGGCTGGGCGGTTGTTTCTCACGGAAAAGAGTACTGGGGTCCGATTTCTGTAGGTGAAGGTACGGAAAAAGAGGGCATGGAACCGGCAAGAAAAATATACACTCCCTCGATCGCTCCCAGCAGTCTGATATTGTATTCAGGCAAAGCATTCCCGGGCTGGCAAGGGAACCTCTTATCCGGTTCTCTCAAACTGACTCATTTAAACCGGATCATACTGGACCAAAATGGGATTCCGACCAAGGAAGAAAGGTTGCTGGTAGACCTTGATGAGAGAATTCGAGCCTTGGTTCAAGGTCCGCAGGGTTTGGTTTATCTATCCACCGACAGCGGAAAAATACTGAGAATAAAACCGTTATGAGAGTGCTGCCCCGGCAACATTTCTTGCCGGGGATGCCCGGGTATTCCGTTTCTGAAAAACAAAGTTCACCTACCCGAAAGATATCGTAATTTCTGAAATGGTGCATTATGGAAAACAAAAACATCCTGATCGCCGAAGACGAATCGATTATAGCCCTGGAACTGAAAGAAACGCTTGCCAATCTTGGTTACAAGATTGCCGGAACAGTCAACAGCGGTGAGAAGGTGATGCAAAAGGTTAAATCCGATCCCCCGGATCTCATCCTGATGGATATTCGTTTGAAAGGCGAACAGGACGGCATCGAAACAGCTGCCAAAATCAGATCGGAAAGCAACATCCCCATTGTTTTCCTTACCGCCTACCTGGATGATGAGCGTCTGTCCAGGGCAAAGCTGACCATGCCTTTTGGGTACTTGTTAAAACCCGTCAAGCAAAGAGAGCTGAAGGTCACCATTGATATGGCCTGTTATGTCGCCCAGATAGATGCCAAACGAAGACAAGCGGAGGATACTGTTAAAAGAAACGCCGAAAAGTTTAAGCTTTTGTATGAAAGAGCTCCCCTCAGCTACCAGTCTTTGGATGAAAAAGGATACTTTATAGAAGTAAATAACTCTTGGTTAAACCAACTCGGATACACACGTGACGAAGTGATCGGAAGAAACTTCGCGGAATTCATTCATCCGAACTGGCAGGATCATTTTAAAGAAAACTTTCCCCGTTTCAAATCCCTGGGAGAAGTTATCGGAGTCGAGTTCGAAATGGTCAAAAAGGACGGATCAATGATTATGGTCTCCTTTGACGGCAGCATCGGTCTGAACGAAAAAGGAGAGTTTCGACAAACCCACTGCATATTCAAGGATATCAGTGAGCAAAAAAAGTACGAAGCATCATTGATAGACGCTGAAGCAAAATGGAAAGCCGTTTTGGATAATTTCCCGGATCAAACCATGGTCATCGATTTGGAAGGCCGCATTGAATACATTAATTTCACTTTTGAGACAAAAAAGGAGCAATTAATCGGAAAATCAATTTTCAATATCCTGGACAATGAGGCCGGTTTGATCATTAAGGAAAACATGAATAAAGCATTGGAAACCAGCTCCAAGCAGGTGTACAGGGTGAACCACATTTTCTCCAGCGGTAAGGTGGTTACTTTCGAAAGCCATTTGGGACTTATCCGACAATCAATGCAAGTTACGGGATTCACGATCACAAACAGACCTGCTGATTCTAACGAAAAATAAATCCCTTGTTTAACGGATCTGCCGGATCAAAATAAAACTCATTCCTGCCGGTTATTGATGCGGACCCTGTTACCTTGGGAATCACCGCATGGTAACCCTCGAAATCCACTTGTTCGTGAACTTCAACGGACATAGTCGTTCCCAAAATGCTTTCAATCGTTATCGATTGACCGGGTGAAAGCTCGCCTTTTTCAAAATGCAGCGCGGCCCTGGCGCTAACCCCTGACCCTGTGGATGATCGATCGACCTGCCCTTCGGCAAAAATGCAAACATTGCGACTGTGATGTGCCTGCTCAACTGCTTCCCCAATAATAATAGTACCATACAAAAAAGAGAGATCAGGTTCTGTCGGATGCTTAATTTCCACGGCGTTTGTTACGGCTTGTTTGATTTTTCTTCCCAAGGCAATCAAACGGTCATGCTGATCCGGCACCAAATCCACAGGCAGTGCTTCAGCCCTGCAAAAGACGTAAAAAGCACCGCCAAAAGCGATATCAAACTGCAAAAGACCAATTCCCGGAATATCGATCGATTGATCCTTTTTGTACAGAAACGACGGTACATTCAGAAAAGATACCTGTTTGACAACACCATTTTCCCGTTCTGCACGAGCCTCAATCCTACCGGCCGGGACATCGATCAGCAGTTTTGACCGGTCTCCTTCTTTACTGATCCAACCCGTATCCAGCAATACCTTGGTAGCCGCAATAATTGCGTGACCGCACATAGTACTGTATCCCTCGTTGTGCAAAAAAAACATTCCGATATCCGCTTCCCCGGAATTCGGCTCCGTCACAACGGCCCCGTACATGTCCGCATGACCTCTCGGCTCCCACATGGTTCCGGTGCGAATAAAATCCAGGTTATCTCGAAAATATCGTCTCTTCTCCAACACCGTCGCCCCTTTGATTTCCGGTAATCCATCCAGAAAAATCCTAAGGGGTTCACCCCCGGTATGAGCATCGATGGTTTTTATTACCTGCCAGTTTTTCGGCGGATTCCAGTTTTCAAGCATGGTATCTTCCTCATAGCTTCACAATTGTTCCCGGGTTCCTCTCTGTCTCTTTCCTTCACTTGTGCGACGCATCTGAAGCTAGTATAAAAACAAAGATAACGGCACAGCAACCCGTTTATGGCAAAAGAACGTCAAAGCGTTTTCAATGCTTGACTGATAAAGATTATCCATGACGCTGAAACCATAGAAATAATAAACGGTATTAAAGAACTATCCGATACCCTCAAAACCCTATTTAACATTAATATACAACCGAGCCCATGATAACCATTAGAGCATTTTCAGAAAGCGATTGGTCAAGCGTCTGGTCTCTTTTGCAACCTGTTTTCAAAGCTGCGGAGACCTATACCTTTGATCCGGACATGACGGAACGGGAAGGATATGCAAACTGGATTGAACTTCCTAAAGCAAGCTATGTGGCGATTGACGAATCGAACTTAGTTGTCGGTACTTACTATATCAAAACCAATTTCCAGGGACCGGGTTCCCACATTTGCAATTGCGGGTATGTGGTTTCGAATCAAGCAAGAGGCAAAGGAGTAGCTTCCGCCATGTGCCTTCATTCTCAAAAAGAAGCTTCAAATCTCGGGTACCGCTCCATGCAATTCAACAGTGTTGTTGCCACCAATGCCGATGCCATCCACCTTTGGAAAAAACTTGGTTTTCGGGTAGTAGGAACCCTGCCCGGGGTTTTCAAACATCCCGAACATGGCTATGTGGATGCCCTGGTTATGTTTAAAGAACTGGTGTAATCGACAACTCTTCCCAACAGATTAACCGAAATTAGCATCATTAGGTGTTCTTCCGCAGCTTTTTTGGAATATATCTGGTTCGAGACTGATAAAATCCTATATAATGAAGAATTAAGTTATTGCCTGAACGGAAACCCACCTTCAGCAATCAGCTGTCAGCCAGTTATTCATCTGATATTAAGTTTTTTTGGCCGAATGCTGATCGTTGAAAGCATGTTAAACCTCAAGGTCATTCCGTATGACAGCATTTAAGCGGAATAAGGATTGAAGGGGCTTTCGTTCAAGCACTAAGTATTTACCAGGACTACATTTGCAAATTCCGGATTATGACGCTGTCATGACTGTATTTTCGGATGAATAATCCTATAAACGACACAGGTAAATTCAGGAGATAGTCGATGAAATTTGAAGATACAGGACTCAAGGCAGAAATTGTCAAAGGAGTCAAGAAACTGGGATTTGAACAGACCACTCCCATTCAGGAAAAAGTGATTGAAGCCATGCTCGAGCATCGCTCCGATCTGATTGGGTTAGCCCAGACAGGAACAGGAAAAACAGCTGCTTACGGATTGCCTCTCATTCACCTGATCGATCAAAAATCGGAAGAGGTGCAGGGACTTATCCTCACACCTACCAGGGAGTTGTGCATACAAGTCGCAGAGGACCTGTTTAAATTCGCCAAGTATTCAAAAGCTGTTGAAGTTGTCGCTGTCTACGGTGGCGCAAGTATAGAGAATCAAATCCGGGCCTTGAAGAAGAATGTCCAGCTGGTAGTAGGGACTCCCGGACGTTTAAAAGACCTGATCAAACGCAAAAAACTCAATATCAAATCGATTCAAACCATCGTATTGGATGAAGCTGATGAAATGCTGAGCATGGGATTTAAAGACGATCTGAATGCTATTCTGGCCACAACTCCCAAAAACCGGCAAACCCTGCTTTTTTCTGCAACCATGCCCAGGGAGATTGCAGAAATTGCCGACACTTATATGCACGACCCTATCGAAATCGCAATTGGCAAACGCAATGTCGGAGCAGCCAACGTAAAGCATCACTATTACATGGTGAATGCCAGCGATCGATATCTTGCTTTGAAAAGGATCGCCGATATCAATCCGGATATTTACGGTATTGTTTTTTGTCGCACCCGTAAGGAGACCAAGGATGTGGCTGAAAAACTGATCAGTGACGGTTATAATGCCGATGCCCTTCACGGAGACCTTTCCCAGGCACAGCGTGATCATGTGATGAATCGATTTCGGATTAAAAACCTGCAAATGCTGGTTGCCACCGATGTCGCAGCAAGGGGGCTCGACGTTACCGATCTCACCCATATCATCAACTATAACCTGCCGGACGAAAGCGAAACCTATATTCACAGGAGTGGTAGAACGGGAAGAGCCGGAAAGACAGGCGTTTGTATAACAATTATCCACAGCAGGGAACAGAACAGGATTAAACAGATTGAGAAAAAAATCGGTAAGGAGTTTGAACAAAAACCTGTCCCTTTAGGAAATGAAATCTGCGAGAAACAGCTATTCAGCTTAATCGACAGGATGCAGAAAGTATCTGTGGATGACGCCCAAATAGAACCGTTCTTACCTGTTATTTTTAAAAAGCTGGAATGGCTTTCAAGGGAAGATTTAATCAAGCATTTCGTCTCCTTGGAGTTTAATCGGTTCTTAGCCTACTACAGAAATGCACCTGACCTTAATGTTCTAACCAAACAAAAGAAAAAGAAAAGCAAGAAAAAAGGCAAGGATTCTTACAAGGAGGATTTCTCCAGGTTCTTTATTAATGCCGGTTCTCAGGATGGACTGGAGCCTGCTTATCTGATTGGTTTAATTAATGAAAACACCAAAAAAAGAGATATTGATATCGGCAAAATAGAGATCATGAAGAAGTTCTCGTTTTTTGAAGTGGATTCCGATTACTCGGATAATGTAATCAAAGGATTCAAAAACGCTGAATACGACGGTAGGAAAGTCGTTGTAGAGCTTGCACAAGACAAAAGAGAGACCGAATTCCACAAACGAAAGCCATTAACTTCCGGCAATAAAAAGAAAAGCCCAAAAAAAACCAAAAAGAAAGCTAAAAAAGGGAGTAAATTAAACAAATAGCTGCCCATCACCTTCCCGGGTCATCCGTAATTGACACGGAAAGGAAAGCTTATTTATAATGCTCCATTAATAACACACATTTAAGGGTTCTGTTTAGCCTTTCCTGCCTGACAAGTACAGGTTTTTATCCGGGTTTTACATTGGTTATCCCTTTGCCGGTCTTCTGATGATAACAATAGAAAGCGAAGCATTCGCCAAGGCCCGATAACAGATAACTGATCCATCGATATTAGCCTTTGTTGATCATGGATTGGAAAATCAACACCTTTTTGAAAACCCTAAAAGTGTGTAATAACATCATTTCCCACTAATTGGAGTTTTATGATTCCTGCTATCCTGGTGCAAGTCGTTTAGGTTAATACCTGAAGGGATTGTGCGTTTAGCAACAAGTAAATCCGCAGTTCAATCAAGCAATCATAGTTCGCTTACAGCGCCTGCTGCATAATCTACTGAAAGTATTAACCATTCTCTCGAAGACATTCATTTCTTACCTGTTTTAATCATGCAGTTCATGAGTAGTTGTTCATGAAAGCAGGTTAATTATAGTATTACCGATCATTAAGGATTTTCAAATGCAACTAAACGACTTAGGATGGAACGAGTTTTTTAATAATCAGTTCAAAGGGTTAAGCAATAAGGATTATCAAATTGGAAGAATCGCCAATGTCCAAAAAGGCAATTATCTGGTTTATTCGCAGCAGGAAGAGTTATGGGGGAAAACCTCGGGCGGTTTTCTTCACAGAACGGCGAAGCCCAGCGATCTTCCGGTTGTCGGGGACTGGGTGGCTTTTTCCTGGAACATCGGGGACCACACTGCGGTCATCCACAAATTGCTGGAGCGAAAAAATAAAATGGTACGTTCCGCGGCAGGCTCACGCAGGGAATTATCCCAAGCGGCTGCAGCAGAGCAGGTCATTGCGGCAAATGTAGACCAGGCATTTATCGTTTCAGCCCTGGACAGGGATTATAATCTCAGGCGAATAGAAAGATATTTAACCCTGGTTTATGACAGCGGGGCCACGCCGGTGATTATTCTCAATAAAGCCGATCTGTGCAGTGATCCCTTTGATATCCAGCAGGAGGTGGAATCCATTGCCTTTGGAGTGCCGGTATACGTCATCAGTGCGCAGGACCAATCCGAACTCGCGGTTTTCCGGGATTATCTTACTCCCGGCAAAACCAGTGTTTTGCTTGGTTCATCCGGGGTCGGCAAATCGACCATTATCAATAAGCTATTGGGATCAGACCGTCAGGTAACACACGAGATCAGCCAACATGTTGGTAAGGGTATGCATACCACTACCACCAGAGAATTGCTTATCCTTCCTGCCGGCGGTATTATCATCGATAATCCCGGAATGAGAGAGTTACAGCTTCTGGCTGATGAAGAAGACCTGGAACAAACCTTTCCCGAGATCGAAGAGTTGGCCGGTAATTGCCGTTTCTCGGACTGCAATCATGATAATGAACCGGGCTGCGCGGTAAAAAAAGCCGTTGAGAACGGAGATTTAGATGAAGGCAGATATGGAAGCTTTTTGAAGCTGCATAGGGAAGTCGACTTTATTGCCGAAAGGGAAATCAAAGGCTTTAAACCGGTTGAGAAGGACATGCAGCGAAAGATAAAAAATTACCAGCGGCATGTTGTGCAAAAGAGGAAATAATTCTTCCTAAGCTACTACCCAAATTATACCTGGATGTTTGCCCAAGCCGGTCTTTTAACATCCAGGTATATTTTGATTGAAAAAACCAGGCAGACAAAGGCGTATAAAAACTCCCTGAACTCCCTGGGTCCATTGGAAGGAAAAACATCTCTCAAGTGCGCATTGAGTGCTCCCACAATTCCAATCAAAACACCGGCAAACAGCACGTAGAATAATTTGTTCCATTGTTTGGATTTTGCGCCGGTAAAGATAAAATACGCCAGAATCAGGTATATTGTGTAATCCTGGGTTTTTACATAATTATAGGTTACATAGCAGGCGACCAACTGAAGGCTTAATATCAACCAATAAGAAGGAATTAAAAATCCCAACAACCGGTTTTTCCCCCTATGAATCCAGATTGTTGGAATTAAAATCATTAGCAAAACGATTGTTTCGACAGCATTGTTGAACACACGTGTATCCAGGTTATGGAGATTCATTTCTCCTTGCCGATTAATTTCTTCCATCATTTCAGGGGTTTTAAACCCAAATATCCTTTGCCCCCAACTAATCTCTTCTCCAAAAGCAAGAAGGAATAATCCCCCTGCGCCCAAAACCATCAAAAATCGCCATTTAATCAAGCTACCTTTCTCTTTTCCGTCCTTATACATCTCGACAGAGGTCATCAACAAAATGAATCCGGTTAATAAAAACAACAAAGCTCCACATGACTCAAATAATCCGTCTTCGCGCAGAAGGCTCCCTAACACCCCGGGAAAATAAACAAGTAAAAAACTCGCTAAAATAATCGCCAGAGAAATAATCCAAAAAGCAGCTTGATCGATTCTATTTAAGGGCAGTTGGTGATCCTTCATATTGGTGCAATTGATAATCGTGTTTTAAACTGGTTGAAAACTCCATGTGCCAAGCTTCAATTCTTACCTTATCAATTTTACTTTGGCTATTCGAAAACAAAAGCTTTACCAACAATTTTTCCTTTAAGCAAGTGTTCTGGGGAATGCATTCTAAGCAAGTGTTTGGTGAGATACATAGCGGTGCCGGCCGCTCCCGGGATTTTTAAAAAAGGAAATTGAGAGACTGCTTTTCCCATAAGGCGGAACCGTGCACAGGAGTCAAGGTTTGATGCCGCGGTCTATCACTAATTGTCTCAATATGTTTTTATGATACAGTTTTGATGAACAAGGATACCGAATGAGACAGTTCATCACTAAAAAGAAAAAAATCGACAGGATATTAAAAACTTAAACCTTGGTTCCTCTTTGATAAATGGGAAATTCTCCGTCCCAAACGATAAAAAGTGATCCTCATATGCTTTGGCAATTAATTTGCAGAATGTGAGTTATAGTCCTTTAAGTCATTGACGTTGAAACGGAATTCGTTGATGACCGGTTTAAGCCGGGGGAACTCAACCCCACCAATCAATTGTCAACCCCATAACAAGTGGAGGAATCAAATGGATCAGAAGCAATTAGTAAAACAGATTTTGGATTTTAACAAAACAACATTGGATAATTCATTCAATGCCATGGTTTTGTTACAGGAGCAGTCTGAAAAACTGGGAAAATCCGCCCTGGATCAAGCTTCATGGCTACCTGAGGAAGGCAAAAAGGTAATCAATGACTTCGGTGAAGCCTATAAAAAAGGCCGGGACGAATTTAAGAAAAGCGTTGATGAAGCATTCAGCAAAGTCGAAGACTACTTCAAAACCTTCTAATCACCCGACACCAGCCTCAACTGCTATATTGCCCGGGGAACGCAAAGGAATGGCGTTCACAGGCAATCATGCTTTCTTTAAGTCATTCTCAACCGATCCTGTTTAAGTTAATAGCTTCGGAATGTCCGCAATTGGAAACTGCGATCAGCCATCGGCTATCAGCTTTTACAGAGTACCTGCGGTGCACATTATTTAACAAATTTCTGATGAAGAAAAGAGGTAGATGCTTTTTGTAAGAGCTAATGAAAGGATCGGATGTGTTTGGCAAGAGAAGAAAAGGCTGACAGCTGAACGCTGACAGCCGAAAGCTAAATTAGAACCAGGTTTTATGCACCCACATATCCTGCTCCAGGTTGCGATTGTCTTCCTGGAGCATCAACAGCATGGAAGCGTTCTGAATAGCCAATCCCCCCTGTTCTGCCAAGGCATTGACCAGGTTGATGGTATCCTCGGAGAAATACCGCCTCACATTGCTGAACAGGCGCATAATTCCAACCACCTCGTCTTTCGATTTAATGGGAACAAACAATGCTGATTGAATCCCTTCCCTTTCCGCCTCCGTGTAGTTTTGAACTCTTGAATCCTCCGTCAGGTCTTCTATGACCACGGTGGCTCCTTCCAGGGTTTGTTCCACACTTTTTTGAATCGATCCTTTTTCCTTATACAGAAAATCATCGCTCAGGCCGTGGCTGGCAACAATTGGCATGTCACCCGATTCCTTGTTGATTAACCGGATGCTAACGCCTTTCATCTTAAGCGTTGTGCACAAGGTTTCGGTTAGATTATGCAAAACTTCCTTGATATCCAGGCTTGCATTGATATTGGATGCCATTTGATGAAAGATTGTGGTGTTCTCGCGAATCCTTTCGATCAATCGTGTCTGCTCCAGGGCTATTCCTCCCTGTTCCGCCAGTGAGCTCAAAAAATCTACCTCTTCCTGGGAGAATTTTCTATGTGTACCGGTATAGAGCGTCAGCACACCGATCATTTTATCATTCACGATCACCGGGACAACCAGCAGGGAAGCAATACCTTCCTTCTTTTTTGACTCATGATTTTCAACCTGATCATCCTTGGTGGCATCATACACCGAAATGTATTTTTCCTTAACCAGTACCTCTTCGATTCTTCTTGCCTTGACCGGATTGGCGTGAAGATAGTTTCCCGACAAGCCGTATTGTGCCTTTTCCACATAGATATCCTTCTCCCTGTCGGCAAGAAATAGACAGGCGGCTTTGGCATCCATGGTTTCCGCAGCACTTTTCACGATGAGGGATAGAAGCTCATCGGTTTCCCAGGTGCTGCCAAATGCTTTGCTGATCGTGCAGAAAGTTTTGAAATAGTCATTATTGGTGGCCACTTTCTCTCCTAATTGATTTCAGTTTTCGTCTCTTCTTGAGCAGTAGATGCTTCGGTTTTATTCACAACCCATTCAACAATTTTGGGCACAAATTCCTTTTGACATTTGGAGCTGACGTAAATTCCAATGTGCCCGGTATTCAGGCAAACGTCCTCGGTATCATCACTACCCACAGCTGCTGTCAGTTTATCACAAGCCCCGGGCGGTACCAGGTGGTCATATTTTCCGTAAAAATTAAGCAAAGGCATGGTAATTCGGGACAAATCCACTCTTTTTCCGCCAACTTCCATTTCGCTTTTGATTAGTAAATTCTTCTGGTAACAATCCTTGATAAACTGGCGATAAGTCTCACCCGGCACATCCGGACTATCAAAGATCCATTTCTCCATACGGATAAAGTTTTCAACAAACTCCTTGTTATCGACATGTTCTACAAAACCGATATATTTATCGATCATCAATCTTGCAGGGTTTAGCAAAAGAAACACAAAATTCAGGGCATCACCGGATAAATTGCCGTAAGTATCGACAATAGTATCCACATCGATATCCCGGGTCCAATGGTGCAGCAATCCCTGGTCAGTGTCGAAATTGGAGGGAGTCACCGTGGTGATCAAACCGTTGATTTTCCCGGGATGCAGAGCCGAGTAAATGATGCTGAAAGCACCACCCATGCAGACTCCCATAAGGTTGAGACTATCAATCTTATGCCGTTTAAGAATAAAACTGATGGCATTATCCATATACCCATTCACATGGTCGTCAATCGTCAAATAGCGATCCATACGGGTCGGATACCCCCAGTCGATCATGTACACTTCGATTCCTTCATTCAGAAGACTTTGGACCACACTGCGTCCCGGCTGTAAATCCAGCATGGTTTCCCTGTTGATTAAAGCATAAACGATCAACAAGGGCTTTTTCACCTTAACGGGCCCTTCGGGTTTGTAATGTTTCAATTTAACCCGGTCCTCTTCCCATACAACCTTATAAGGCGTGGATGCGATACTCGTATCCAGTTGATCAAGCAGTACATCCCTGCCCTTTTCCAACACTTCTTGGGTATTTTTGGATTCCTCCGCCAGTTTTGCCAGAATGTGATCGATCGAGATTTGAGATTGACTCATTGGGTACTCCTTGCTTCTGCTTTTTCAAGATCGCGAACCCGTTTTTTTAATCGATAGATCTCCTTATAAAGTTCATCCAGCTCCCTTTCAGTGGGAATCGGCAAGTCGGTCATCATATCCTGAATGATTTCATCTCTTTTGGCTTTAAACTCCGCCATGGATTTCAAGGTTTTTGACAGTACCTCCAGGTATTCCGGGGATTTGAAAAAAGCCGCGTAATCCTGTTCCAGAAACTGGATCCACATCTGGTAATAATCCTTGGCATTGTCGCTTAGCTCATTTTTATCAGCCAGCTCCAAGTACTTGTCCTGCAGCATTTTAAAAGACCTTTCCATGGGCTGGAAAAGGGTTGACATGAACTCCCCAACGGTCGACTGCATCAGGTTGTATCTATCCAACAGCTGATTAAAGCGCTCCTGGTGAAACCGGTTCAACCCAAGCTGAGGTATGTTCAAAAACTGACTCAGTTCCTGTTCATAAAATTTCTTCCATCCGGAATAAAAGTGTTTATCCAGAATGCTGAAACTGAAAGGAGCGGATGTTTTTTCACCCTGCTTGATTTTATCCAGCATCTGTTGCTGAATTTTGAAAAACCCCTCTGCCTGCGTTTGGGCGAATTTCATCAATACCGAAGGCAGCTCACCCATTCCTGAGATATTACTGCTGACTGTTTCCGGGTTACTAAAGGTGGACGATACCATGCGCCACGATTTAAGCAGTGACTCCAGTGAATCCGTTGAGGAGCCGGATTGACCGGTAAAAGGATTGGTTTTGGAAAACTGGCTGTACTGCTGCCATTGCTTACCAAGGTCGCTTAGCGACGTGTTGGTAAGCTTCATCCAGTTTGCGATCATGGGATCAATGCCCAACATTGAAAATAGATTTTGGTCCATGTCTTTTTATCCGTTATCGGTTATCAACCGGCAGTCCCGATTTTTTACAAATGTTGCCAATGGTGTTGTCACGCATTAAATCAACCGATTGGCCCGTTCCAAGAACCTTCAGGATAGACGGCCAGAAATGTTTAATTACACTTTTACTCATAAATACACCGATATGTCCGGCTGGTACAACTATTTCACTGACATTTTTTGAACGTGCATATCTTTTAAGCGCCATAACCTGTTCCACGGGGGTGATATCATCTTTGGTTCCGCCCACAAGAACCAATTGACTGGTAATATTCTCCAAACGAACATTCCTGCCCAGAACTTTTAACTCACCTTTGATCAACTTATTCTGATTAAACAGGTTTTTGACAATTTGGAGGTACATCTTTCCCGGTACGGGCTGGTAACGCTGATACCAGCTTTGAAACTGATGTTGGCGATTAACAAATCCCCGATTATCAATATTGTTGTAGAGTGCCAAATCATCACCCAGAAAACGATCCACTGCGTTCATCATCATGAAACCATGACGAATAAACGAGCCCGGCATATTGCCGTTTCCCATGGAAACCATCATTTCGTAAAACGAAAACGGCAACGTGAAGGTCATGTTCGCAATTTCGGCCTGCCCGGCATGAAAATCGATAGGACCTGCCGCAACCGTTAATGATTTTATATCATTTGGAAAAAGGGCCGCATACACTGCCGACTGCCAGCCTCCCTGGCAAAACCCGATAATATTAACCGGTTCTCCGATAACATCGATGCAGGCCTGCAAGGAACGAATCGAGTCATCAATAGTATACCCGGTGTGTTCGTCAGTAGCCGGGAGCTTTTGCACAGCATAGACATCGCCCGGATAAACCTCCAAGGCACATTCCACAAGGCTTTGGTTTGGTCCGTAGTCAACTATCAGTGAATCACCTCCGGCTTCCGGGGCAACCACCACCAGTGGATTGCCTTTCAAATCCGAGTTAAATTTTCTCAGGGCAACTTTATGCCCCTCATAAACAATTTCATTGGGAGTGTACCATTCCGCAGGCAGCGGTTCTTCAGCTTTCACCTCCAGGTAGTTACCCAGGTGTTCCATTTCCGGAATCCATTTACCCACATTGGAAAAATTTATTAATCCGCTAGCCAATTTATTATAGTCCCTCCTTAGGCCATCCGTATTCATCATCAACTGATCGAGAGTCAAATCCATTTGTATTCTCCGCATTTTGATAATTGTTAGATTGGACGAGTAGTGCAGGCTTCCTCACTGTTTCTCAACAGCTTCAATTGTTATGCCAAGGGAGTTTTTGGTTGGCGGTTGGCGGTTGGCGGTTGGCGGTTGGCGGTTGGCGGTTGGCGGT
>JANQLH010000354.1 GCA_028280735.1 SAR324 cluster bacterium
TCGGACCTGCCCATGCCGCTCAATTGAATAATGTGGTTCATGAGCTGGGACATGTACTGCAACAGGAAACCGTCGGATCTCAGTACATGGCCGAGGCTATTTACGCCGGAACTCAACCGGGAGGATACGACTACAATGCGGATGATTTAAGAAATCACCGCATGAGCTTTTTTAACCGGGAGCAGCAATGCCGAATTGCTGAGCACTATTGGGCATTAATGACCAATGCTACGATTCCCGCTGCGATTGCTGCTGTACCCACTTTAGGAGGAGTGGGTATTAATGTGGCTGTTGCTAATGCAATCGCCGCAGGGGCAGTACTTCCCGGCGGAGGCCCTCCGGTCGGTCTTGCCGGTAACATGGCTATTGCCCGTGCCATGTACTATCCGCGGATCAGGGAGTTCAAATGGGGATTGATTTAGAGCTGCCAAAGCCTAATTTCACATGATCTACCGGATTTAGAAGGATGAGTAATTTATTACTCATCAATACTCAATAGACCTCCCGATGGGTAACGAGTTACCCATCCTACAAATCTCAATCAAATTGTCTAATATACCGAAACTGCCGGTTACACCGGCACCACCTGAAAATCTTAAATCTACACTCGAAAATCCAAAATATCAAAAATTGTAGGATGGGTAATTTATTACCCATCAACCCCTGACAAATGGGGTCTGACAGACCCTTCACTATCGTTCAGGATGACATCCTGGTCAGTTTTTCCTAATTAAACGACATTGCCTCCTCACAAAACCTGCCCGATGGGTAACAAGTTACCCATCCTACAAATCTCAATCAAGTTGTCTAATATACCGAAACTGCCGTTTACACCGGCGCTACTCGAAAATCTTAAATCTACACTCTAAAATCCAAAATAAAAAAGATTGTACGATGGATAATTTATTACCCATCAATCCTCACAAAACCTGCCCGATGGGTAACGAGTTACCCGTCCTTCTATGAGTTCACTTGTCAATAGTTTTTTTTTGGTTCCTCGATGTTTTGAGTAGATAATCCGACATCTGTAAGCTGACACTATCTTGAGATTTGCCCATTTAGTAAAAGTTATTTTGTTGTCATTGTAATAATTGGCAGCATTCATTGTTATGTGATATAGTTTAGGATGGTTTAACTATGTAGACGCTTGGCCAAATAAGATTAGAATGCACCTAAAGATACTCCGGTAGAGACATTAACGACAATTAAAGAACCATATTTTGATTTTTAAGGTTAAATAGTGCTTGAACGGCAAGTACGGAAGTCCTTTCACAGTCTTGGTGCGTTTAAAATGATTCGGTTTGAAGATTAGAATGCAGTCAGCTTTCAGCAATCAGCTAAAAACATCGATAAGTCAGATAAATATCTTCTGACAGCTGAACGCTGAAAGCACTAATTAAGAATACTCGTGAGGTTAAGATGTTTAAACTCAGGTTAACATTAGGAACAAAACTATTAGTCAGCTTCGTCGTTGTAGCTGTCCTGGTTAGCTTTTCCGGTGCGATTGCCTTGTATTTCATAAAATCTATTGAAGCAACATTAAACAATATCACCGACAAAGCAGCCCCTACTGTTGAGACCAGTGATGATCTTATCGCCAACCTGTGGGAAGCCAACAAAGTAATGCAAGAAATTCTGGTTTCAGAAATTCCTGAGGAGATCAAAGTATTTGAAAAGGAATTTATGGCACTGGATGCAATATATGGCGAAACCTATAAAGAGTTAAAAGAGATAGTGGATGACAAGGATTTGCTTGATGACCTCGAAGCTGCAAAAGAAGAACAGCAACAGTTTGTAGAGCATTCTATGGAGGCGATTGAGCAACAACTACTTATGCTGCAAAAGGAGGAAATCTCCAAATTACTGCTGGTAAAGTTCGATGAAACCGGGGCCAGACTCAGATTGATGTTGGATGAATTTGCTACCGAAAATGAAGAGGAAATGCAAAAAGCTGAAGATGAGGGTGACGCTCTAGTCAAATCCGGCAGGGCTACTGCAAGAAGATTGAATGACATTTTAGGGGAGTTGTTTGAAAAGGACTACCCGGTTGTTGAAGCCAGCCTGAAGCTTCAGGCTTTGACTATTGAGCTTCAGGACACCTGTGGAGAATACCTGGCTGAAGAAGACATCAAAAAACTTGATCCAATCCGTAAGGAATTTGAAACCATTTTTTCCCAGGCGTCTGGTTTTATTAAGATTTTAAGAGACTTCGCAGAAACATCTGAAGACAAACAGGACGCTCAGGATCTTAGCAATCTGATGATGCAATGGGATGATGCCGTTCTGGTAGAAGACGGATTGTTCGATTCTCACTTTGAAATGCTGGAAGCGGAATTAAAAGTCGATGAATTATCCAACATATTTGAAAGTGATGTGGATCACGCAGCCAAGGCACTAAACGTAGTAGCAGACACTGCTGATAGCATCAGCGATGCTGCTGATGAAGAGGCTGCCTCCGAAGTTCAAAAAGCAGTTCTTTCGGTTATTTTATGTTTTATTATAGGGCTTTTGGTAGCTGTTCTACTTGGTTATCTATTAGCACAATCCATTACCAACCCGATGAAAGACCTGGTTGATGTACTGGAGGCTTTCGGACGAGGAGAAATGGATATCAGGTCGGATATAAAATCAAGTGACGAAATCGGCTTTTTTGCCGAACGATTCAACATCATGTTGGATCAAATCAATGAATCCGCAAAGACACTCCAGAAAAGCGAATCAAGTTTCCGATCACTTTTCGATAAGCTTCAGGAGGTCATAAAAGGAAAAGAATACTCATTTAGATTCAGTCCGGATTCCGAAAAGGATGAATTATCCCTGTCTTTGAATCAAATGATGACGACCCTTGAAACCGCAGAGACAAATTCAATTCAGCAAAACTGGCTAAAGACCGGTCAAACAGAGCTGAGTAATCTTATCAGTGGAGAAAGGGACTTATTAGTCCTTTGTCAAAAATCTATTACATTTATAGCAAAATATATCGATGCCCAGGTTGGAACTTTTTTTGTCCGACAGGGAGAAACAGAAGAATTTATCCTTGTATCCAATTATGCATTCAAAGAGAGAAAGGGATTTGTCAATCGCTTGAAGTTCGGAGAGGGGCTTGCGGGACAGGCTGCCTTGGAAAAGGAAGTTATTCTGTTCACCGAAGTGCCGGAGGATTATATTAAAATAGAATCCACCCTTGGCAATATCTCACCTAAAACGATTCTCGCAATTCCCCTGGTATTCGAAAACGACGTAAAGGGCATCATTGAGTTGGGTTCGGCCACTGTTTTTTCAAAAACAGAGGTAAGTTTTATCGAAACGGCCGGTGATTCTTTGGCAGTCGCATTGAACGCAACCATGTTTAACGAAAAGCTGGAAGCTTTGCTGGATCAAACAAAAACCCAGGCTTCGGAATTAAAAGAGCAACAGGAAGAGCTAAAAGTAGCAAATGAGGAGCTGCAGGAACAAACTGAAATACTAAAGGAATCAGAAGCGAAGCCACAAGTTCAACAAGAGGAGCTG
>JANQLH010000452.1 GCA_028280735.1 SAR324 cluster bacterium
CTGCGGATATACCGGCCCCGGTAATGAACAGCAAATCTTGTGACTGTTCAAGAATCTTAACAACTTCAACTACTTGTTGATCGAAATTATCTCCGGACATTTTTTTACCTCATTAGTAGTCAATTCCTGAAATCTTGTGCGTTTCAACCGGCATTCTGCTTTTTATTTTTTGTTGAAAAGCAGGATCAAGGTTGCCGTATATGATACCTTCACCGGTTTCCAAAATACTAACGACATCCCCCCAGGGATCTATGATAACCGTACTTCCGAATGACTCCCTGGTTTTGCTGTGTTTACCGTATTGCGCCGGTGCTGCGATGTAAACCTGGTTTTCGATAGCCCTGCACCTCAGCAGATTTAGCCAGTGAGCTTTTCCTGTAGGTACTGTAAAAGCAGCCGGAACGAAGATAACCAGGGCACCCATGCTTGCCAGTCTCTGGTAGAGAACGGGAAATCTAAGGTCGTAACAGATAGATAACCCGGTTTTGCCGATATCATGATCAAATATGGCGATTTCTTTTCCCGATTCAATCACGTCCGATTCCAGTATCTTGACATTTTTAAGATCGATATCAAACAGGTGGATTTTTCGATAGGTACCCGTGATCTCACCTGATTTATTGATTAAAACAGATGTATTATACGCTTTCATGGGATTATGAGGAATGCGTTCATAGATGCTTCCCATGAGAATGGATATGCCCAACTCCCTGGCTTTGTTTTGAAAGCATTCAACCAAAGGTCCGGGAACCAGTTCTGCCGCTTCCAGGTAGTGCTCTTTATCACCCAAAAGGAGAAAGTTTTCCGGAAAAGCAACCAAATCAGCATTCTCAGCTGCTGCTTTTTCTGTGTATGTAAATGCGGTGTCCAGGTTTTGCTCCCTGTCCATGGTGGTGTTCATTTGAACAACAGCTATTTTACTCATCTCTTGTTCCTGTATCTATAACCGGTGGTATCTATTCTGTTGGTGCAAGTTCTTCAAGACGAAATTGCGCCTTGATTCTTAAAGGGTTAGTAGGTTTCAGATCCATCAGTTCCTTATACAAATCCAGGGCTCCGTTTAAATCCCCCGAACGCTCCAAGGAAACGCCGAGCCACCACTTGGCATCATGTATCTTGTTGGACTTTGGATACTGTTTTAACAGCTCAAACAGCCTTAAGGAAGATGTATTATAATCTCCTCTTAAAAATGCCATATAAGCAATAAAATAGAGAGAATCGTCTGCAAGGTCCGATTTGGGATGGTTCCTGCGAAAGCTTTTGAAGTGTTGATCTGCTTTTTTAAAGCTACGGGCTTTAAACGAATTAAAGGCAACTTCAAAATCAGCCTGTTCCTTGTCTTTGTCTTCGGCTGCAATATCAATGCTGGATTCAAAAAACTTCTGCAATTCTTGTAGGGCTATAACCTGGTCGCCCATGCGTTTATTGAGTTTGTTGATTCGAGACGCGTTTCTGCGCAGGGTTCGTTGTGTCTGCTCGTTATCGTTGGTTGCCAGCTCCAGATCGTTTTTAATAGTATTGAGTTCATCGATAAAGAACTGCTGAGCTTTTCTAAAATTGTTCAAGCGTTCGTTGATCTCTTTTTTGTATTCGGCCACCTCGCTTCGAAGATCTGCCAGTGTTTTTAATTCCTGCTTTTCCAATGCCACAACCCGGGCTTCCAGAATTTCCATCTTATCCTGCAGGTGCGGTACAGTAGCTTTTGGAGCGCAACCAGCCTGGGTAAAAAGAAGACTTATCAACAGGAAAAAGCTTGTTATGGTTACATACTTAAGACTTTTATTGCTCATATAAAGTAATCGTTTAGTTGATTTTAAATTTAAAAGGTTTCCATCTGTACCTTGCCGACCAGGTCGGGTTAAATTCGCTGATGCCCGGTCCGGATTTTGTCAACCGGCGCTTGTACGTTCCGTCTGCCCGGATAATGTATAGCTTTTGTTCGAAATTTGTTTTTGATACAAACAGTATCTGTCGACCGCTGGGAGACCAAACCGGTTGTTCGGCAGAAGATTTCCCGGAAGTGACCTGCTGAACAAAATCCCCATCCCGGTCCATCAGGAAGATTTGATAGACATTATCCTTCAAACCGGAAAAAACGATGTAAGCTCCATCGTTGCTCCAGTTTGGTTCATAATTGAGCGGTCCCTCATATGTCATGCGAAAGGTATCTCCCGTGTCCAGCATCCGTTGGTAAATCTGGATACTGCCGGATCGATTGGAAACAAACAGCAGTCTGCTGCCATCCGGAGACAGGCGTGGATTGGTCTCGGTCGTAGAACGACGCGTCATTTGCTGGATGATATTCCCTTTGAGATCAATCTTAAAAAGGTCTGAGTTGCCTTGTTTGGATTTGGTTATGACCAGTTCTTTTCCTGAACCTGCCCAACTTCCCCCGCTTGTTTTACTGAGGTTCTTAAACAAGGTTGAGATTTCACCGGAGGCGAATGACAACATCCTCAAATGACTTCCCTTTCTGCCAAGTGTTGTAAAGATGATGGATGAACCGTCCGGTTTCCACCTGGGCAGAATATTATAATTACCGTCATTAAGCAATTCGTAGCTTTTGTCTCCGAAGGCATCTGTCATCATTATCCGGTATGTGCCAGATGAGTCTTTCTCGACGTAAGCCACGGCACTGCGAAGCACACTCCTTTCGCCGGTAAGCTGAAAAATGATTTCCTCGATCATGCGGACGGTCTGCCGCTCGATATCCTCGGCACTGGAGATCTTTAAACGATGATCAAACAATGTTGTGTTGTCCGGCGTAAATATCCAGGCCCTAATTTCATGATTAGGAATGAAACGCAGTTTTAGAATCAAATCGATATTGTCATACAGATTTTTTATATCGAACAATCCGGACCACATCAGGTTTCGTTTTATCAAACCGACTGTTTTTTTCAGCTGCTGTTGATCCGTACGGGGATTTCGTTCAACGTTTACCGCAATTTGCAGTCTACCATAATTATAACTGCTGATATCGATGATTTCTTCGTCGTGATAGGCAAAAGCGGTTGTAGAACAAACAAGAAAAGTAACAATACACCACAACCTGGTTTTTAATCTCATTGCAATTTATATTGGTTGTTGATTATCTGACTAGACTGTCGGCTGTGAATCTGAATTTCGCCTGGTAAACCGGCTCATCAACCAACAAAACCTTAGGGATTTTGGGAAACGGCGTTGAAACCCTGATGGCTTTGATAGCGGCTCTTTCGACAAGCGTTGATCCGGAGCTATCCAGCAGTTCAAGTTTAACAATATTTCCTTCGGCATCAATGATTGCTTCCAAAATAATAACAAAGTCTTTTTTACTATTCGGGGGAACGTTCCAATTTGCTGTAATAAGCTTTTTTAAAGTCTCCCGATAGGTATTTGTTTCTTTCTTTTTTTCCCAGACCCGTCGAGCGGGTGTCAGGTTGCTAAAACTATCAGTCGCTTGTTCATTGTTGATCTGGGTGGAAGAAACTTCTTGTTGGGTTCCCTGGTTCACTTGCTTCTGAACGGTTTCTGTGTTCGTTGTTCGGTTATTTGTGGCTGTCTTTTTTGTTATTTTAGTGTTTGATTTATCAAGCTTTTTTGGGGTGGTTTCCCTTGTCATTTTATTAGCACGTAAATACCCCAACAAATCGGACTGCTTTTTATCAATATCGCTGACCAGATTGTTTTCAGAATTTAGCTTAAGGCCTTTGGATCGGATTAAATCATCAAGACTTTTTGAAGACAGGGCTGGAGCAACGGGTTCAATTGACCTGACAGTTTCTTCCGTGTTTGTTTTGGGATGGGTTAGAGTTTCCGGCTGATTTTGTGTTTTGGGATCTATAAACTCGATCGTAGCCTCAAAACTCTCAATACGGTTGTTAAACTGGATGGAACTGAAGATCAGAAATAATACAAGGGTCGCATGAAATGCAAATGAAGCAAAAAAATATGTATGAGAATGCAGTAAAAGTCTCATGATTTTGCTCGGTGAGGAAGGACAATAGCCTTAGGCTATGCTTTGTTCTTTTCCTGAACAAGAAATCCCAGTCGTTGAATACCGCTGTTTTTTAACATCACCATCAGACCGGCGATCTTCTCCCAATCGACTCTTCTATCAGCTTCTACAAAGGCGGTTTTGCCGGGGTTGTTTTCTTTCCAGACCAAAGCCTCTTTAAGCAGATCGCTGGGTGTATATCGCTTTCCTTTAATGAGATAGGTGCCATTCTTGTTGATGGTTATCACAAATTGTCTGGCGTCCCTTACGTTCGATGATCTCAGGGTTTCCTTTGGCAACTGCACATCAATCGCCTTGTAAAACAAGGGTGCAGTGATCATGAAGATTACGAGCAGTACCAGCAAGACATCAACAAACGGTGTTACGTTAATTTCGCTGATAGGGTCCTGCTCTTGGAGTCTGTTTTTAAACATGATGCACCTCTGTAAAATCCCCGCTTATTTCCTGTTTAATTTGGAGTGAGCGACAGCCTTTGTGTACTCTCTATCGAAAAGATTGATTAGATCGAAACCGAACGCTTCCATCTGTTGCCTGATTATTCGTGTTTTATTTCGGAAAACGTTGTAAGCCATTAATGCAGGGATAGCGGCAAAAAGCCCAAAGGCTGTTGCTACCAAAGCAGCAGAGATTCCGGGAGCGACGACTGCAAGGCTGGCTGCTCCCTGGGAACCGATACTGTAAAATGCATCGATAATTCCGGTGACGGTTCCGAACAAACCGATGAATGGTGCGGAACTACTGATGGTTGCCAGGATGACGAGAGATTTTTCAAAAACGAGGCTTTCATTGAGAATACATTTTTCGATACTACGTTCAACCCTGAGTAAAAAATCGGGTTTTTCATCGGGATTCAGCACCTGTTTTTGTCTGCGATAGGTCTCGACGTATTCAAGGTAAGCGGCCTGGAATTCTTTTGCATAGTAGGTGGAAATATTGGCTTCGGCCCGTTGTTTTGCTTCCGCAGCACCCTTGGTAAGGTTAAGGTTTTTGAGGAATTCGCCGGCATGTTTGACCGCAACTCGAAAATTCATCCATTTCCATCCGATTACCGCCCAGGAAAGCACGGACATGAACAATAATACCACCAGAATTGCGACAGATATGACACCGCCCTGCAGGATAATCGTTAAAAATGAATTGCCCGAAAATTGTGTGATAGGTTCTGCCATTCCCTAACCTTTTAAACCGATGTAGTTTTTATTGAGTAAAACCTCTTACTATGTCATTGAATCATCACTTGCAAGTGTCGTGAGTGTTGAGAAAATATGCCTTCTCTTTAACATCACTTATATTCGACTGAAATGATTTCAACTTCGATGGAGCCTTTGGGTACTCTCAAAACTACCTCGTCACCTTCTTCTTTCCCCAGCAGGGATTGGGCAATAGGCGATTTAATAGAGATCTCCCTGTTCTCGACGTCGGTTTCCTCTTCACCTACGATTTTCCAACTGGCCTGCTCTCCCGAATCCAAATCTTCATAGGTAACTGTTGCTCCGAATCTGACATCGTCAGAGCCGGTTTTTGTAACATCCACAACCTCTGAATTTGCAATAATAGCATTTAGATGCTGGATTCGGCCTTCGATAAATCCCTGTTTTTCTTTGGCAGCATGGTATTCTGCGTTTTCCTTTAAGTCTCCGTGAGCTCTTGCAGTTGCAATATCGTTAATAATCTTGGGGCGTTCTTCTTTGATTAACTGGCTTAACTCCTCTTGCAGCCTTTTGTATCCTTTCGCTGTGATTGGCTTTCTTTCCATATTTTTTCCTTTGACAGATAGTAGTTACCTTGAAGTGATTATTAAATCGGGAATTTTGATATTTGGCAATAGACTGGAAGGTGCTTTTTTAAAGATTTTGAAGCACTTTTTTAATAGCTCAAGTCTAAAATAAAACGGGGATTATGAACGCGTAAAGACAGGTTACAGATACTTGATATCAGGATGGTGCGAACAGTTCGTTGAGGTCGTCCATGTTCAGCATTTCTTCCAGTGAATCGGATACTCCGACTATATTGTCAGCCAGTGCCTGTTTCTTTTTTTGCAGCTCGACAATTTTTTCTTCGATGCTGTTTCGGGTGATCAGCTTATACACAAACAAGTGGTTTTTCTGGCCGATTCTATATGCCCGGTCAGTCGCTTGTGATTCTACAGCGGGATTCCACCAAGGATCGTAGTGAATCACATAATCCGCGGCAGTGAGGTTGATTCCGGTTCCACCGGCCTTAAGACTGATAAGGAATACAGGATAAGCATCGCTCTGTTGGAACTTTGCAACCAGAGTATCCCTGTTTTTACTGCTTCCGTCCAACTGCAGAAAGGGAATACCGGCTTTTTTCAGATCTTCATGCATCAAATTGAGCATTTTTACAAACTGACTGAACACCAATACCCTGTGTCCCTCTCCAACGATATCCGCGACTGTTTCAATGAAGAGATTAAATTTTGCACTGGCTGGAGGATCAACACCTGCAAGAGAGCTTAATCTCGGGTCACAGCAGATTTGCCTGAGTTTTAACAAGGCATCAAAAATTGCGATTTTTGCACCTTTGACACCACCGGCCGAGATCTTTTCCTTAACCTGCTGATGCACTATTTTGAGAACTGAATTGTAAAGCTTTTTCTGAGGGGCGTGCATTTCACAGAACAGTGTCTGTTCCGTCTTTGGAGGCAGTTCCTTGGCAACATCTTGCTTTAAACGCCTTAAAATAAACGGTCTGGTTTGTCTTCGCAATAGTCCGTGATCAGGTCGTTTCTTTTTAAAGCCCCGCCTTCCTTTCGGACGAATATAGTCACGTTCGAAATCCTTCATACTGCCGAAAAATCCAGGCATTAGGAAGTTGAACTGTGACCACAATTCGATGACTGAGTTTTCGATCGGAGTTCCGGTCAGGGTAAGTCTTTGTTTACCGTCAAGCATCATCACTGCTTGAGCCGTTTTGGATCTCGCATTTTTGATATTTTGTGCTTCATCAAGAATGACGGTCTGGAATTTTATCGATTTTAACCACTCCAGGTCGCGCTGCAACAAACCGTAGGTTGTGATAATCAAATCAGATTTTTTGGCTTCCGCATAATGTTCCTTGCGTTTCTGACCATGCAACAGGACGGCCTTGAAATGGGGAACGAACTTTTCAACTTCAGCCATCCAATTAGTTACGACGGATGTCGGTGCTATTACCAGGTTTGGTTTCTTGATACGCTTCTTTTTTAGGATTGCCAGAAAGGCCAGGGTCTGAAGGGTTTTTCCAAGCCCCATATCATCGGCCAGGATACCACCAAAATTAAAGTCATTCAGGAAGCAAAGCCAATTGACACCTTCTTTCTGATATCCCCGTAATGTTCCTTTAATCTCCTTGGGAATGCGTTGGGACTTTACACCTTTGAAAGAGCTGATTTTTTTGAGGATTTTGTCCCACTCCTCGTCACTCTGGCGTTCAGAGGCGATACTTTCCAACTCGCTTAACAAGCCGATCTGGAATTTATCCACTTTAAGTTTTTCGGCGTTTTTGGCTTCCTCTTCATTCATCGCGGCTTCAATCGCCTTTGTCGGATCAACGCCTTTTTCTTTAGAGGTCTGGATCAATCTGTTGAGAATGGGTGCATACCTGGCAATCCAGTCACCATCTATCACGGCAACACCTTCACCGGATGAGAGTTCGATGGCTTGTTCGTTGTTTTGCCACATTTTCACGATTTCTTTGAGATCAAAACTTTCTCCGTCAACCGTCATGGTGACATCCACGTCAAACCAGTCGATTCCGGACTGGATAGAAGTGGAGAGTACAGGAACGAGCTTTTTGGTCTTCCATCTCTTGAGTTTTGTGCCACCCAGGTAAATCAGCATGGAATCCTGCCCATGGGCCGGCAAGACTTCGAGGACAAACTTCAGACTATGGTCCTCCCTCATGGAATAATCCCCATCACCTTCATCCACCCAGCCGACTTCCAGCATTTCTTCACGAAGCCGTTTTTCCTGGCTCAAGTCCTTTGGTATTTTGTACTGTTTGCCGTCAAGAGTCTGTTCAAACTCATCCGAATTAAGGTCCAACGGGTAAGGCAATTCTCCAATACCCGTCACCATAACGGTATCGAGTCTGCCCATTAAAATGCCTTTTACTTCCCAAATAGTCATTTTCCCTTTCAACTTGTAGTTGAACAGGGCCGACACCCTTAAAACACCCTGCGGATCATGTATTTGGATGTTTCGTTGTCGCAGGTACGGAAGGGCAGCGGAGTAGAAATCGCTGACTTCAGATTCTTCGACGATAACACCGGAAACCGTATCGTTAATTAACCGTCCGCTCATCATGGAGCCGACCCTCACCAGCTGTTCATCTTTCAGAATAAAACTCGGCGCCATGCCGATGGCCTTGGGTGGTGTTCCGCTCTGGTTGAACATGGGCTGGAATTTCTTCTTACTGTCGAAATGGCCGATTTCACCTTTTAACAGGTACTGATTTTCATTGCTGGGATTTCTGATAACGGTAATTCTAAAATCCAGTGTTTCCGGATTGATCATATGTTTTTCGCCGTTAAAATTCACGGCGAAGGGATACTCTTCTGCCAGCATCAAGAACTGAGACGCGGCATGTCGCTCCAGGAC
This sequence comes from SAR324 cluster bacterium, assembly GCA_028280735.1. Classification (GTDB taxonomy): domain Bacteria; phylum SAR324; class SAR324; order XYD2-FULL-50-16; family XYD2-FULL-50-16; genus JAHJTV01. The sequence continues at coordinate 8,599 of JANQLH010000452.1, forward strand.
GTAAAAATCTTCAACCTTCTTCTGATGGTAGATGGTATCGATCACCTGAAATAACTTGGCCGCCTTGGGAGCGGTAGAAGGGTTTTTTAACTTGGAGTTTTCTCCGTCATAGTTTTCGATAGTCAAAGCGAGACGGTTGGTATTGAATCGCTTTGTTTCCTCGTGCAGCATGATGGTTGTTTTGTCCTCTTTATGATTGAACAATTCAACCTTATTCTCCGGCATGGTTAGCCAGTATTTCCAGTTTTTTACCGCCCTGGCTTCGAAATTAGGGGGATCCACCTTTTTCGGATCCATGATGGTCAGTTTCTTTTCCGGATACCATTCCTGCCAGGTTTTATGAAAAACTTTCCATTCGTCATTTGAGATTAATACCCCTTTAAATGAATCCTTAATCATGGGAGCAGGGATAGGCGTGGGAAGAATTTCGTAATACCTGGAGTCAAATATGATCGCTTTCGGCAGACCGTATAGTATCAACCCCCGGTCAACAAACTCATCCGTGATAATCGGCAGCCTATTATCATTCTCGTAGTGATAGAATATACCTGCCAGTATCCGGTGATTAGGAAGAATGTGAACATTGATGTCAAACTCTACCTGTTTGAATGAGTTTCTGATCGGTTCGGTATTATCTGAGTAGAATGTAAAGGGGTGACCCAATAACAGAAAAAGCAGGCTGTGTGTATCCCTTGATGAAAGCACCAGGGGATTGGGAACTTCATCCTCGTTGTATTCGTGTTCGGTATTGGTAATCAGTTTATTTTCATCCAGAAAGGACTTAATCACCCAACCCGGGTTGTTGTTGTTATCCAAAAGCGACTTGGATATGGATTTTATCGGCTTCTCGTTGCCCCACCCGCGAATTCCGTACCTGGCCCGGTTAAATGACCAAAGAAACTTCTCCTCACTGTCCGGTGCCAAGATTTGCGTGAAACGAATGATTGTATGAATATCGCCAACCTCGACAGGAATGGAGTCAAACCCGTGTTCCTGTTTCCAGTCTTTAAAGGAGAACTGCGGATAATAATCTGCCGGCAGGATGTCTTTGCTTAGCTTGGCAAATTCAGGTCCTATCGAGAACTGATCGAACGAGGCTTCTTCCAGTACCGGTTTGTTTTTGGGTTTTTTCCATTTAGGCTGGTCTTTAACGGGGACATCAAAGAGGTCTTCGACAATGTTTTCAATCTTTTCCCCTTTGTCTTCCAAAAGATAAATCGCCTGACCTTCCCAGTCCTCAAAATCGGCAAGAAATCTTACAAATTCCCTAGCCAAAGGAGCAGAAATGTTCTTGGATTTTTTGATTGCTTTGACGATCGGGTGCGATGATGTTAATTTGCCCACTGTGAAAAAAACTTTATGAAATTAGCCAGATAGCCCAAATAAAACGGAGGGTTGAAGATATATTAATAATTCAAATCCTGAATAAAGAATCGCTTTTGAGTATAGCCTTTATTTTTTTTCTATTGCAATAGCCAAGGTCTGTTTTTTGCTGAGACCAAGTCCTTTGCTATCACTGATCTCATACTATATCTCAATAATTCGATAAAAAGGATTTGGCTCAATTTACGAAGATTCAACAATAATACAAGACTAAAGGTTTAACCATTGACCACAATTTGTAAAGTTTCTTTATTACAAGCATCTATCCCGGGAGATACTTTATGGGTTCTGTTTTTTTTCCTCAGTGATAACACATGATTTTTCCGCAGGTTACATGAAGGACTACTTGTTAAATTACTTAAAATAGCGATTTACAGCTACTTTTTTAAACTGCATGATTGATTTGGTGAATTGATTCAGGTATAACTTGTTTGTGTTTGGATCAGCTATAAAGGATACTAGAGCGGTTCTTGAGTAAACGTCCTTGGAAAAAGCTGCTGTAAAGTTAGGTTTCCAAACGATCAAAACGAGTGCAATATTGACGTAGAGGAAGGAAACAGGCTGTTTCAAGGCCAAGTTGTTTTCATAAAGTCCATCCCTAAATTATTAACCCTGTTAAACTTTTTTAATATGTTAGAGCTTGTAACCAAAGTCTTTTCCAACGACATAGCAATCGATTTGGGAACCGCAAATACACTTGTATTTCTTTCCGGTAAGGGTATCGTCATCCGCGAGCCTTCGGTTGTGGCAGTTCAGAATGATCAAAGAGGAGAGCCCAAGGTATTGGCAGTGGGTGAAGAAGCAAAATCGATGCTGGGAAGAACACCAGGCACAATACAGGCTATTCGTCCGATGAAAGACGGTGTGATCGCTAATTTTGACGTCACGGCAGAAATGATCCGCCATTTCATAAAAAAAGTACAAAAAAACAGTTCCCTGATCAAGTTCAGGCCAAGGGTTATAGTGGGCGTGCCTTCGGGTATTACCCAGGTGGAAAAAAGAGCTGTCAAAGAGTCTGCAGAATCAGCCGGTGCCCGTGAGGTTTACCTGGTGGAAGAACCCATGGCTGCTGCGATCGGTGCAGGGCTGCCGATTACCGAAGCGAACGGGAACATGATCATCGATATTGGCGGCGGGACCACCGAAGTTGCCGTAATCTCGCTTGCCGGCGTTGTTTATAGCAATTCAACCAGGGTTGGCGGTGATATCATGGACGAAACAATCATCCAGTACATTAAAAAACGTTACAACCTGCTGATTGGTGAACGCACGGCAGAACAGATTAAAATAAACATCGGATCGGCCTATCCCGGTGATGAAAACCTCACCATGGATGTCAAGGGACGTGATCTATTGACTGGAATCCCCAAAACACTAATCCTAAGTAATGACGAAATCAGAGAATCCCTGGCTGATGTTTGCGACCAGATCGTACTGGCCACGAAAAACGCTTTGGAAGACACTCCTCCGGAACTGGCTGCAGATATTGTGGATAAGGGAATCGTACTGGCCGGTGGCGGGTCGTTGTTAAAAGGAATGGATATTCTCCTCAGGGAACGAACCGGTCTCCCGATTATTTATGCTGAAGATCCCTTATCTTGCGTAGCACTTGGGGTTGGCGCCATGCTTGACAATATCAATCTGTTAAGAAGCATTGCCGTATCTTAGGACTAAAGATAATCATTTCCAACGAACATTCAAGATAACGTCAGGTCGTTATCTTGATATTCTTCCAGACAATAGTATTGCTATAATACGGTTTTTCTAAAAAACTTAATGTTTCGCTTCATCAAGAACAACCGACTTCGCATATCCATTGTAGTAATTTTCCTGTTTTTTCTACTTTACCTTGCTACCCAGGTTGAAATACAGAGATCTGAAAACTGGTACACTGCGACCATTCACACCATATCCTATCCATTTCAGGCCACATTTCATTTTGTTAAAAGGAATCTGACTGAAACCTGGAACAGCTACCTGTGGCTGGTTGATGTAAAAGAAGAAAACGACAGGCTCTGGGCCAGAGTTTGGGAACTGGAGGAAGAAAATGCCCGGTCCCGGGAAATTCGTTTGGAGCACGACCGTTTAAGGGAAATCCTCGAATTTAAGAGGAAAGATCCCAATGTCAAGGTATTTGCAGAAGTGATTTTTGAAGTCAAAAAACCTTTTTTTCAATTGCTGGTGATCAATAAAGGATCTGATGAAGGTATTCGACCGAATTTTGCCGTGGTTTCGCCGGAAGGAATCATCGGCAAGATCCAATCTGTCACTGCCAATCAGTCGGTTGTACAAATGATAACAGATTCAAGGTCTCAGTTTCCGGTTTTGATTCAGCGAACAAGGACCAAGGCCATGTCTTACGGTTCATTGGATGGTACCATTACGATCAAGAGAATACCCAGGCGCCAGGAAATTTTTAAAGATGATCAGGTGGTAACTTCAGGCTTGGCCGGGGTATTCCCCAAGGGGTTTCCTGTTGGAAAAGTGGATAAGATAGAGAAAGAATCATCAGGATTGTTTCAATCCGTCACTATGATTCCGGCGGTTGATTTGAGTAAAATCGAGGAAGTTGCCGTGCTGTTGCGGAATGTTGAGAATATCCATCAACCGCTGTTCACCGACATAGAGTAAAATGTATCCGGCATTCGTCTGTTTTCTGTTTTGGTTCCTGTCCATTATTCTTGAAACTACTTTCTTTGCCTTGTCGGATTGGTTTCAACCGAATCTTTATTTTGTTGTGGCCGTCATATTCAGTATTCACTGGCGCGGGTCCGAAGGTTATTTTATCGCCACCCTGATGGGGCTCACGGCTGATTGTTTTTCAACCCTTCCTTTTGGCATTTACGGGCTGAGCTATTTCATATTGTCATTCCCCATGCGGTGGTACGCTGTTAAAATTTACCAGGAAGCGTTAATTACTTTGCCATTTGTTGTCGGAATTTTTACACTGGTCATGAATGCATTGGTACTCGGCTTTTTAAAGACCTTCTTTTCCCAGGGAGAATTCAATAGTTGGTTGGGAAATGTCCTGTTTAACGAAGTGATTCCATCGGGAATAATGGCTATCCCGGCTTTGGTGATGCTGAGAAACCTGGAAAAGCGATATAGAATTCATCTTTCGGAGCGAAAATTTTGAAGGAAGAACCGCTATCATTTGAAGAGTTACAGCTTTTTAACCGCAGAGATTTGATAATACGCTCTGTCCTGACAGTTCCATTTGCGGCAATTGTTTGGCGACTTTGGAATTTACAGGTTAAAAACGGTAAAACTTATAAGGAACTCTCGAAAGGTAATCGAATTCGATTAAAATCTTTGGCAGCACCCAGGGGTATTGTTTATGACAGAAACGGGGTTATAGTCGCCAAAAACATTCCTTCATATATTTTGAACCTTGTCAGAGAAGATGTCCCCGATATTGATGAAGTGCTGACCAAGATTTCCCTGTCGTTGCAAATTCCCATTGAACTACTGCGAAGGAATCTGCAGTCTCAACTCAAAACTGCCCGTTTTGTCCCCATTCAAATTCACAAGGATCTGACCCTTAGACAGATAGCCCTGATCGAGACCTATCAGGAACAATTTCCGGGAATAAGTATCGAAGTAATGCCACGCCGCTATTATCCATTGCTGAGCACTGGAGCCCACGTCTTCGGGTACATGAGTGAAATCACCAAGGCCCAGCTAAAGAAATTGCCCGAAAACAAGATCAAATCGGCAAAGATCATTGGTCAGGAAGGTATTGAAGCGGTCTACAACGAGCATCTGATCGGCACCGACGGCGGAATGCAGGTAGAAGTAAACAATGCGGGAAGGGAAATACGAACCTATCCCGGGCAGATCGATCCCAAACCCGGCAATGACATTATTCTTTCAATTGATAGCGTCCTGCAACGCCAAATTGAAAAAATCATGGGAAAACGCCGCGGGGCAGTCATAGTGATGTCACCAAACACGGGTGAAGTCCTGGCTATGGTCAGTCTTCCTGCATTTGATCCCAACGAGTTTTCCCAAGGGCTTAGTGTAAAACGCTGGAGAGAGCTTAGAAACGACCCCGGGCATGTATTGAATAACAAATGTATTCAGGGTATCTATTCTCCGGGTTCTACCTTTAAGATGGTAACGGCTGCTGCTGCCCTGGAGTCGGGAATAGTTTCCCCTGATACCGAAATCAAGTGTGACGGTTTTATCAGGTTAAAACGTACAAAAATGCACTGCTGGAAGAGAAGTGGCCATGGTTATCTCAATGTGGTCCAGGCTATTGAACATTCATGCAATGTGTTTTTCTATAAAGTAGCCATGGAGATGGGGATCGAAAAAATCAAGGAATATGCCAATAGATTTGGACTGGGTTCCCCCTCGGGAGTGGATCTGCTTTCAGAGCTTAGCGGTGTAGTACCTGACAGGGAATGGAAACTCAAACGTTATAAACAGGAATGGCAAAAAGGGGAGACGCCAAATGTTGCAATCGGTCAAGGATACCTTAGTGTAACACCTATTCAGCTGATCAGTTACATCAATGCGATCGCTAATGGTGGTTTTTTTGTTAAACCACGAATTGTAAAACAATATATCGATAATGAAAGTTTGACCAAAATTGGAAAATTGGAGCCTGGTCTTAATCTTCTGGAAACCAAAATTGAAAAACGTGAAATCGACATCAAGCCTGAAACGTTAGATCTATTAAGACAAGGAATGGAACGAAACGTTCAGGGTGAAAAAGGTACAGGCAGACGCGCGAGATCCGGTCTTGTTGCTGTTGCCGGAAAAACCGGAACCACCGAGGTAATCAGCTCTAAAACCAGGGATAAGATCCTTAAAGAGCAAGGTGAAGTTGCGGAGAAATTTCAGAATCATGCCTGGTTTACGGCATTTGCTCCGGTGGAAGATCCAATGATTTCAATGGTTGTTATGGTCGAACACGGCAGTTCCGGTTCAAATTCCGCAGCAATCGCCAGACAGATTATAGACTACTATTTTACCAATATTGAATCGGTTCCTAAATCTCCATTGGAAAACCTACCTCTTAAGACAGAAGAACTTGGGAACAACACATAATTATTCGGTTTTGGCTGACATTAGCTGAAACTGCATATCTCCTTCACAATTCAACGCTTATATTCGAAATATGAATCTTGTTCAATACAAACATATTGTTTTAGCTTCAGGCTCGCCAAGAAGAAAGGATTATCTGGATAAATACAATTTGAATTTTGAGGTTATCAAAGGTGATATTGATGAAACCGTGATGCGGGGTGAAGGTCCCGAAAGCTATGCCCGAAGAATGGCCTTGGAAAAAGCAAACGAGGTTATACCCGAATGTACTGCAGATGCTGTGGTGATCGCGGCAGATACTATCGTGGTGTTTGAGAGTGAGATACTGGGTAAGCCCCCTTCACCGGAGGATGTGCTGCCAATGTTAAAAAAACTGAACGGCAAATCCCACGAAGTAATCACCTCCTACCAGATCGTCGATAAAGGCACTAATGAGGAGGTCAACCGGTCGGTGTTCACAAAAGTTCGATTTAACCGGCTTTCCGACCATATTCTGAAAGCTTATTCCCGATCACGGGAGCCCTTGGACAAAGCCGGAGCATATTCAATCCAGGGATTGGGAACGATTCTTGTGGAATCGATCGAAGGTTCCTATAACAATGTGGTAGGCCTGCCTATAGAAATACTGCTTCAGGATCTGATTGCCATGCAGGTAATTGATACAAAATAAAGAATCAAACAGTAATTAAAAAACAAAGTGCTTTAAAAAAATATGTAAACAGGATAAAAATCTCATTTATTCTAATTATTTATATCCCGTCTTCCCCTTTAATCAGCATGCAACCCAGTAAAACAACCACCACTTTCTTCTTTCTCCTATTCATTTTATTCATTGCCCATACTGCATCCGCCCAGGAGATCGATTTTTTGCCTGAAGGAGTTTTTTCTTCGAGGTACGAGTTAAGCACATCCAGTTACAATTCGGTGCTTGATCGCTCTAAGAAGACAGATTTACTTAAGGAACTATTGGACCGAAATTCGATCGGGGAAGACGATATCAAAGGGGATTTGGCTTATACCTCAACTGTTCACTCATTCATGTTGCAATACGGCCTCTATGATAGTTTGAATGTTGCGTTGGTGGTTCCGTTTGTTATCAATAAGCGTGAATCAAACCTGGAGGTCGCTAACACCGGGAATGCTTCGCATATACAATTTGCTTCAGATTATGAATCAGCTGAAAGCCAGGGAATAGGTGATATTTCGCTGATTGCAACCTGGAGGCCTGTCTATAGTGACTCCAATGATTTTCGGGTTGGAATTGAACTCAACGGCAATAACGGTCAATACCATTTATCTGATTCGGATAATGTTTCCCTGGGAAACGGGGCCAATGATTTGGAAATCTTGCTTAGATGGCTTGTCTATTCAAGTGAGTCAGAATTCAGAACAGATGTGGAACTCGCTGTGCTGGCTACAGAAACTATTGAAATTACGGAAGATGATACCGATTACGAAATAAAAAAAGGAAACAATGTGCACCTCGGTATCGATCTGTCCGATAATTTGGGATCAATTAATTACGGGGGAGGGCTCAAGGTTGTCACATCCGGTAAGACACAAATCAACGATGTTGATCAAGGGGATAACTACCTGGCGTTTTACTACAAATTATTTTTGAATTTCGGAAATCTAAAGCGTTTGGAAGAGTCAACAATAAGCTTGCCTTGGTATGCAGGTGTTTATTTTGAGGATATCTTTATCGGAACGAATGCACCGGCTGCCAGTACCTTCGGCATTAAAGCAACCCTGTATTTTTAGGATCACGGCTGTCAAAACCGGGTTTTGGCAGGCCGTCGGGCTGACAGGATGATACACGATTACTGAAACCTAATCATTGCAAAAGGTTCGATTGACGGAAAATCAAACCGGTTGTTAGGATAATCGATATACCAGACAACCCTTCATTTGACACCGCACTGCCCGGAGGTAGTTGAGTCTCTGGTGGGCTCCCCGGTCTTCAAAACCGTGCGCGGCGCGTGCAGAACGTGCTGGGTGGGTTCGATTCCCACGTACCTCCGCCATTCATTATACATCGCTTCTCTGCCACAGGTTTTTTAAAGTTCTATCGAGGGTGTTGTGAGGCTGCAAGTGTTTGGCAGACAACCTTATTTATTCGATAGCCTTATACTCGTCTCCCCCTGGCCCCTTTTCCTGGCTGTATGATCCCCGTCGGATTCCGGGGCGGTCCCCCGAATATCTTGTATCATGAAGTGTATCCGTGCCGGTTTTAAATTCAATCTTTCAAGCAGATAGTCAATCAAAACCTTAAACCCACCAGGACCCCGAGGCCAACGATGACGGAGTTTTTCAGGTCGCCGGAGGGGATGTTTACATAGAGGACGTTTGGTGCTACGACAAACTCGTCTTCAATAACCCATTTGTAGCCGATGGTGACTGCCGGAGAGGTGCCTGAAATCTCAATATCACCTTCTTTGTCATCGTCTTTCCAGTCAGTCTTTCCGTTGATTTGCTCCAGCCCGACTCCAACATGAAGTTTTTCCCTGGATTTCATTGGATAGATGCTCACTCCTGCACCAATATAGCTTCCACGACCGTCTTCATGATAGTCACTGATGTCCGTATAGGAATAGCCAAAATTTCCTATTCTTGCATAGACGGCTAATTTCTCAGCTACCGGGTATTCGGCACCTGCCATAATCAAAGTTCCGACAACGTTTGTGTATAGCGATGCATTTAACTCAATTTTTTCTGCCGCGTTGATGTTGGCATGGTTAACAGAAGTCAGGATGAATACACAACACGTTGCAATAATGGTTTTTTTGACCTTCAAATACATGTGATCTCTCCTTGTTTATAACATATCAAGGGATACATCTTTCCCAAATAGCGATACCTTTTCTGACCGAGCACAAGCACCTGACGCCGCACAATATCGCCTCATATACTTGTAGCAAGGCATTTCCTTTATAAAGCAAGACTACTCGAATTTTATTTATGATAGGAGATCGATCCTATAGAGTTGATTTTTCCTAGTCAAGATTGACCTAAACCTGTCAATAGTTGCCGGGTTTAGGTCGACCTTACATCCGGTAGGATTTGATGGATAGAAAAAACCAATGGTTGATACAGGAAAGGATTGTTTTAAACTACAGATCTCTAGCGAAAGACAAAAAATCCTTTTACTCTTACCGAGCGCTTTTGGATAAATGTCCGTTATGCAATCCGCTTGGATTCTGATTGTTCGGGCCGCAAATCCGGATGAAAGTTGTTGGTCAATATTTCCAATAAAAAACAATAACGATCCTGGTAAAAGAATGAAAAAAAAGCTAAACAAGTGGTTCTAACCTGTTTCTAAACCTGATCGAAACGTGAAAAAACAAAAGGATTTGATTTCAATACACTTAATAGTTACAGCTTTCATCCTTTGAATTTATGAAAAATAAAGTCGGTTCCAAATTTTACTGGTTTATTGCCATTTCGGTTTGCTTATCAATTCTCATTTCATCTATCACAATCGCCTTTTATCTGCTGAATCAATTTGAAAAAGAAGTTTTGCTGAAAGATGAACTTCATTTGAAGGGGTTGGTCGGTAACGTGGAGGGATTTATTGATCGATCCTATTCATTGAACTACCAATTGTCGGTTAATCCCATAATTATTGATAATCTGCTTAACGCTCCGAAAGAATGGAGTAAACGTTTGCAGTCCTACATCAGTCAATATGAAGTGGGAAGAGGATTGAGTGACAACAGCGGGTTGCCTTTGTTCATTCAAATGCAGAAACAATATGATTTTGTAGAATTGTTTTTCCTGCAGGATATCCAGGGGAAGCAGACTGCCAGAAGTTTTGGTATCCCGGGTTTAAGAGACAAGCGCTGGTGGTTTCGTAAAATGATGACGGATGAGCATCATTCTCCCTTTGTTTCAAAATCCTATTTTTCACTGACAGGTGATAAACCCGTTTCAAGTATATTTCACCCTGTTTTACACAACAATAAGCTCATTGGCATACTTGGAACTGATATTAATTTCGATTTTCTGCAAACATTTGTCAGCAAACATATTTTTTCCAAAGACCTCTATGCCATGATTACGGATAATGAAGGTGTGGTGATAGCGCATCCAAACAAAGAGATGCTGCGAAAAATCTATAACCTGAAAAACATGTCGTTGGAAGTATTGGAATCAAAGGTATCTTACGATGGTGTGCTGGATAACTCCGGCCATATGAAAACAAGCAAGAATCATCTTGATTGGGACCCGAAGATATCAGATATTGTCAAAAACGCGATTGAAGGAAAAAGCGGCTTTGAACAAGAGGTAATCCTCGATGAAAAACTGCATACCTTGTACTACCATCCTGTTGCCGTGGCCGGAAGTGAAAAAAACTTCACGGTAATTCTCGTGCGGGATCAATCTACCTTGATTTCCACAAAAATCAAGATAGTGTTTTTTGTCCTGGGTTTTACTGTTTGTACGATATTTATCCTGCTGTTCATGTTCCACTTCTTTTTCAAACGATTCATTCTAACTCCCCTTGGAACGCTGACGAGTTCAATTAAACAGGCGGATATTGATCAAACCTCTCCTGTAACCTTAAAATCCAATGATGAATTTGAAACGTTGGCAGAAACCTTCAATGAATTACACAACAAGTTAAGAAAGGCTCGCTCCAACCTGGTGGATTTGAATGAAAAGCTGGAGGAGAAAGTCGAAATGCGGACCACCGAGCTAAGATTGATCAACGAAGAACTTGGAAAAGAGATTGATGAGCATAGAATCACTACGGAGAAGTTGAGGGAGGCACGTGATCAGGCTGAATCTGCCAGTCATGCAAAAAGCCAGTTTCTGGCCAATATCAGCCACGAGTTACGAACTCCCATGCATGGTATTCTGAGTTTTGTAACGCTTGGATTGAGCAAAATCGACACGCTCAAAAGGGGGAAAATCAAACAATTTTTGGGAGAGATCCATTCCAGTGCCCATCGACTGCTCAATTTGCTTAATGATTTGCTGGATTTATCCCGACTCGAGTCAGGCAAGGAAAAGTATATTTTTGAAGAACACCGTCTATCGCCCGTTGTCTCGAAAGCAATAGCTGAAATGTCCGCTTTTCACAGGGACAAGAATATTGCTGTAACCTTTGAAGACCCAAATTTTGATGATCGAGCCCTTTTTGACGGAGCCAAGATAACGCAGGTCTTGCAAAATCTGATCTCCAACGCCATCAAGTTCAGCAACGAAGGAGGCAGGGTAAAACTGGAATTAACGGAATCCGATAAGAACATCATGGTTGCTGTTGCGGATAACGGTGTTGGTATTCCCGGCAATGAGTTGGAGTCGGTATTTGATAAATTCGTACAAAGCAGTAAAACTGCCACAGGTGCAGGTGGAACAGGCTTAGGACTCTCAATCTGTCAAAAGATCATCGGTGATCATCAAGGAAAAATTTGGGCCGAAATCAACCCGAAAGGAGGAACGATTTTAAAGTTTATGATCCCCAGAAGAATATAAATTATTCCTCAGATGAGACTGGGTGGTTATGGATGGGCTTTAAAAAACTCCCAGATTTCTTTTGTCAGATTATAATTGAATAACGAGTCGTCCTGCGATAGCCGGCTTGTATGATATACGCCGGGCCAGCGGTGATTCCAGTTGGCAAGGGAGACTTTGACTACTTTTTTGTTTTTCGAACAGTCTTCCCAAGATTTTTTTTCGACGGCGTTTTCCCGTGTGTATCGGGTGTCACTGGTTTGCGAACATTGATTGGTATTAAGCCAGAATTCCACACTTTGTTTAAATGAGTAAAAGGTAAGCTCTCCATTTGATCCCTCTCTGGCCCCTCCTTCATAAGGAATGCTATCGTCAGCTGTGCCATGTGCCAGAAACACCGATACAGGATTTGGAGGAGGTTTTAGCTTCCATTCCGGTTTGATGTTCACATCGATAGCTCCGATCGTTGCGCTTACGACGGCAACAGACTTTGGATATTCGGGATACTCGGTGGCGAAACGGTGGACCAGCATACCACCGTTTGAAAAACCAACAAGGAAGATTCTTTCGCGATTGATGGGGAGGCTTTTTGAGGAGCTTTCAATGATCTGCTTGAGGTAACCGGTATCATCAATTTTGTTTTCAGCTGCATAAGCACAACAAAATCCGGCATTCCAATGCCTAAGGAATCCAAAGATTCCAACGCCGTTTGCGTATGAAACTATAAACCCTTCTCTGTCCGCCAACTCATTGAAACCGGAAATCTCGGAAAAAGCGGAGGCTGAACTGAATGCTCCATGAACGACTACAACCAAAGGATAGGTCTTTTGCGGAGTAAAATTTGTTGGAACGTGAACTAAAAAATCCCGTTTAAAGCCCCTGAAAGTCATTTCCACAGTGCTTTGATAGGTACCTGGCAGTATTTTACCCGCCTGCGGAAGTGTTTGGACGCAACCTGTCAAGAACGTGATAATCGTGCCGATCAACAACAGAAACAGGTAGCGGAAAAATAAGGTACGCATGATTATGCCTCCATGGATTGATGGCTTAATTCCTGGCAACCAGATTGGAAAGGGATTCCTGAATCTTATGTTTCTGATTCTTGAATCTTTTCAGCGAAACGGTATGTTTATGATCAGAAAATACCAGTAGCTCATGATCGGAAATGCCGAGTCGTTCGGCATGAGTCATTACTTCCTTGATGGATGCTTTCCTGATTTCTTCAGGTGTGACCTGAAGCCTGACCGATTCGCCAAGCTGTTTTACAATACGATAAATACTTGTTGAAGAAAGCCCCCGGCTCTTTTTTGCAGCAATATCAAGGTTTTCAAAGAGTGGTCCTTCATCTTTTCCGCGGTACTTAAGCCAGCTGTTCAATGCATTGACCGTTTTGATTGGGAGCAACTTAACTTTGTTTGGAAGATCCTGGCCGAGTCTGATGGTGATTGTTTTGCGGGTTGCGTCATAGTCTTTTAAATCAAGATCGGCAATGATCTGCCTTTTTAAGGCCAGGTCAAATAAAAGACGAATAATCGCATAATCCCGGGTTGATTTTTTCTTGTTTTCCTGGGTTTTGGCTGTGTTCAACAACAGGATTATTTGTTCCTTGTTCAGACAAGTGATAGCAGGCTGATTGTCATTTTTTTCGTTGGGAATTGTCAGTTTCCAGTTCAACAAACCTTCATTGTTTGCCGCCTTGACCAGTGATCGGAGGGTAGAGAGCTTTCGATTGATTGAAGAAATACTTTGTCCACTTTCCAATAGTTCGGTTTTGTAGTGCAAAACGACAAGGTTTGCCTGACTTTCAGGTAATCCAAACAAGAGATCGAGTGTTTCCCGTGCGGATTCTTTCTTAAGGAACTCCTTAAAAAAATCCAGGTCTTTGCTATAAGCCAAAAGAGTACTTTCGCTTTTATTCGGGAAAAAGTGTTTAATGATATTCGTGGTGTTATTCATAAAATGTTTTTAAGGATTGCATTTAACTATTTGTAAATAAAAGATCTACGTTGAATTCCGGTAACACTTACGACTTAACATACTGAAACCTGGAGTGTATTCTAATTTTGAAATTATAATACACACTTGGTGAGGGCTGTCAATAGCATTCTTTGATCAACAACCAATATTTATCGATGCTGGTTGATAGTATGCCAGCCGGGTTTTGATATTGTTTTCCGGCTCTGAACGTGGTAAAGCTGGAAGAGATGCACCGTTGAGACGCAATCAACCTATTACGTGAATTTACGGACCGATATGAGAGAAGAAGATAGAGTTGTAATGCAGATAATCGCAGAGATAATGGAAGTTGATGAGGCCGACATGTCTCCGGATTTGACCATGTACGACCTGGGAGCGGATGAACTGGATATGGTGGAGGTTACATTGGCGCTTGAACAGGCTATGGATATAGAGTTTCCTGATAGCCGTCTCCTTATCAATCCGGAAAAAGACTCCAGTTTTAAAGTCGCGGATGTAATCAGCATTGCAGCGGAATATTATTAACAGAAACCCATCTACTGGTTAATCCACTTGCTGATGCTTTTGATACTGTTCAGTGTTTCGGCAAGTTTTTTACCTGCTTTGAATTTTGCCACAAGTTTTCCCGGGATAACCATTGACTCCCCGGTTTGAGGGTTAACGCCGGTTCTTGGCTGCCTGGGCTTTATGCTGAAAGTTCCAAACCCTGTCATTGTAAACTTCCTGCCTTTTGTCAATTCTTCGCTAATCGATTCAAAAGTCGCATCTAAAGCTTCACCGGCTTGCTTTTTCGACAAACCGACTTTTTCTGCGATTTTGGATACCAGTTCCTGTTTAGTTAAATTGTTTGTCATAACTCTCCTTGTTTGAAGGTTGAAATTTGCTCTACTCGATTTGCAAAATTAACTCGTCTTTGTATACGACCTGACCCGGGACCACATGTACGGCCTTGACCTTCCCCGGTTTGGGAGCAACAATTTCGTTCTCCATTTTCATCGACTCCAGGACTACTAATGGTTGATCTTTTTCAACCCTGTCTCCAACGTTCACTGAAATCGACAAAACCTGCCCGGGCAAGCTGGATTTAATGTCACCGTTAATGATTCGCCGACTTGGTTTTGCTTTTTGGGAAACGGACTTGATTTTTTCTATTTCCACGTCAAAAGGCAGCCCGTTTAAATATATCTTTCTCGGAAACCCGTCCGCGTGTCTGGCAACTTCAACCGGAAAAACCTCATTGTTGACCAACAAGGTCTTGATTCGGCCGTTTGAATGGTATTCTTTAATTTTTACATCAAAGCTTTTTCCATCCACATCGATTTTAAATTGATTTGAGAGATTATTAACCTTCTCTATTTCAATTGAATACGGTTTATCACTTTTTACGGTATATTTCATCTATGTCTATTCATTGCAATATTTAGAAACCATAGTCCTTTCTGCTAATCCAGCGGGCAGCAGAGTTCCATAGTTTTGAACGAATTGGTTCACCCTCGGGATCGGCGATGGGCGATTTTGCCGACTCACTGAAAAGCGAAAGTGCGGCAATCATTGCGGCTATTTCATGATCTTTTTCATTTTTTAAGCCATTCAGCAATGCGAGTCGATTCTGAGACTTGGTAATGTAAGAGATGTTCATATTTCTTGATTTAAACAGGTCAGACTGGATAATTGCCCTGAGAAGAGGAAGGTTGGTTTTTATCCCGTCAATATAACAATTTTGCAGGGCGAATCTCATTTTTTGAATGGCTGCTTTTCTGGTCGAATCACGCACGAGCAGTTTGGCAATCATGGGATCATAAAAAGTCGCTACATTATCCCCGCTAAAATAATTGGACTGAATGTTAATGCCCTGTCCAAAGGGCAGGTAAAACCGGTCTATTGTTCCGGGGCACGGGGCAAAGTTATTGATCGGGTCTTCCGCGCAAATGGATACACTGATAACGTGTCCGTTTCTGTTTAGGTTTTCCTGTCTGACTTTTAGCGGATCACCGGAAAAAATGCGGATTTGTTCTTTAAGCAGATCCACACCGGTTAATTGACTGGTCGCGGTATAAAAAGGTTGGATGTATCCGTTGATCTTAAGAAAATAGATTTCATCTCCGTCAACAAGGAATACAACAGACACGAATCCGGTGGCGTCCAACCTATTCACAACTTTTCTGATGATGGATTCTATTTTTTTTCTTTTTTCCTCATCTATAACCCTGGAAGGAGTTTCAACCAGAATCTTTTGAAACCGCCGCTGGACCGAGCACCATTGCTCAGGAAAGATAATAACGTTTTTATGATGATCTCGCAGAACAGGGAATTCAATATGATGAGCATTTTCGAAATACTTTTCCACAAACACTTCTCTTGAGTTCATGGAATATTTTTCACAGCGGGACAGCACATAGTTATAAGCTGATTTTAATTCCCTGGGATTATAGACCAGCTTTAAACCTTTACCGCCATAACCATGAACGGCTTTTAGGAGCAAAGGATAGCCGATATCATCTGCTGCAACCTTTAATTCATTATAATCCTGACATTTAGTAGAACCAGGCAGGATCGCCAATCCCAGTCGCCTTGCACGTTCCTTTACAAAAGGACGGTTAGCCAGATTCATTGCTCCTTCCAATTCCGGAGCGATGGTGACGATGCCTTTTTGTCGTAGTTTTTTGGTAAATTCAGCATTCTGAGCGAGAAAGCCATAGCCTGAATGCACGGCATCCACTTTTAAAGAGGCGGCAAGTTCAACGATCTGATCAATATCCGCGTAAGCCCGCGATGAAACGGAGGATTTTAACTCATAGGATTCATCGGCATTGCGCACTCCGGCACTGTTTCTATCTTCATCCTCGAAGATCGTGATAGCTTTGCCTCCAAGCTCTTGCACAGCCCGGACACAATTTGCCTGAATCAACCCGCGATTGGCGATTAATACTTTGGAAAACATTTTATATCATTGTTATAGAGGTATGTTGCCATGCTTTCTTTTCGGCATTTCAACACTTTTACCGATAAGTGTGCTGAGGTGAGTGATGATAATACTTCTGGTTTCTTTTGGTTCGATAACGTCATCAATGTAACCCAGAGATGCCGCATATTTCGGATTGGTAATCGATTCCATGTACTCTTTTTCGCACTCTTCCGTCTTTTTGGCCGGATCACTGGCTTCTTTTATCTCTTGCTTGAATACTATGGTCACGGCGGCTTTTGGTCCCATTACTGCGATTTCAGAGCCCGGCCAGGCTAACACGACATCTGCACCAAGATGCTTGGAACACATACAAATGTAAGCACCACCATAAGCCTTCCTTAAAACAACAGTCAGTTTGGGAACGGTGGCTTCGCTATACGCATAAAGCAACTTCGCACCATGTCTAATGATACCCGAGTATTCCTGGTCAGTACCTGGCAGAAAACCCGGAACATCAACCAATGTCAACAAAGGAATATTAAAAGCATCACAAAACCTTACAAATCGAGCGGCTTTGTCCGAAGCGTTGATATCCAGACAACCGGCCAGCTCCACGGGGTTATTGGCGACAATACCGATAGTATATCCCTCCAACCTCGCAAACCCGATGGTGATGTTCTTTGCAAAACCGGCCTGTAGCTCGAAAAATGACGAGTCATCAACTATAAAATCAATCACTTGTCTCATTTTATAAGCCTTGGTGGTTTGCGATGGAACCAGGTTTTCTTGCGGAATTTCCTTGTGTTGAGCGGTATCGATGTTGTTATAAAAAGGAGGTGACTCAAGGTTGTTGGCCGGTAAATAGGAAAGTAGGCGTTTTACCCAATCCAGGGTGGATTCATCGTCTTCCCCCACATAGGCAGCAACTCCGGACTGGGACATGTGAACATCGGGCCCGCCAAGCTCATCTTTGGTTACGGTTTCTCCGGTCACGGTTTTAATGATGTCGGGACCGGTAATAAACATGTTGGAGGTGTCTTTTACCATGGCAATGAAGTCCGTTATTCCGGGTGAATACACAGCACCGCCAGCGCAAGGTCCCATAATCACGCTGATCTGCGGAATAACACCTGAAGCTTTGGTGTTTCTAAAAAATACTTCACCGTAACCGGAAAGCGCCGATATTCCTTCCTGAATCCGAGCTCCCACGGAATCGTTTAGAGTGACAAGAGGAGCACCGTTTTGAATGGCCAAATCCATGATGTTTGCGATTTTTTTTCCATGCATTTCACCAAGAGATCCCCCCAGAACCGTAAAATCTTGAGCTGCGCAATAGACCAGCTGACCATTGATTCGCCCGAATCCTGTTACAACTCCATCTCCGGCGGTTTTACTTTTAGAAAGGCCAAAATTTTCATTTCGCAGTTCAATAAAACCACCGACTTCTGTAAAGGTATCGGGGTCAAACAGATATTCAATTCTCTGCCAGACAGTCATTTTACCTCGAATGTTTTGGGCTTTAAGCCTATCACCGCCTCCACCCAGTTTCATTAATACCTTTTCTTGCTTTAGATTCTTGATACGTTCCGAGTTTATTTTATCTATTTGCACAGTAAGCGCTCCAATATTTGTCTGGTTACCAGCCATATGTTCTGCTTCCATGCAGAACTGGTGATTTGATCGTATATTAGGGATGTGGTTTTGGCGTAAACGCTTTTATTTACTGCCTTTCATTACAATTAAATTATGTTTTTGTTTTGGGCAAGTACATGTCGATGCAATTTTCCCTATTTAGTGCGTTCTGCATTCAGCGATCAGCTCACAGCCGGTTTTTGCCTGCCATTGAAATGCCTTGCCGAACGCTGATTTCCGGTATCAGGCACCAGGTTGCATAAGGGATTTGGGATTTTCCCTTCAGGCACAACTTTAGTGGGCTGGTTGATAGTTTCGGGGAATTGATTTAGTATGGCCTATCTTTGTGTTGGTTAGTAAGCAAAGAATTACCCTGTTAGTCCTTTCACTACAATCACATCATTCAAAACAGAGTTCTTTGTATCACGCTGAATCGCAGGGAATACGCGATTTAAAAAAAGGGAGAAAGTATGGAGATAAAGACTTTTGGAGTAGTTGGTGCCGGGCAAATGGGAAATGGAATTGCACAGGTCGCAGCAATGAGCGGATTGGATGTCATAATGAATGACATCAAAGACGAGTTTGTAGAAAAAGGCTTGGCTACAATCACCAAAAACCTGGAAAAAAGTGTCAGCAAGGGAAAACTGCCTGCTGAGGAAAAGGATGTTATTTTAAGAAGGATACAAAACAGCGTCAACCTTAAGGACATGGCGAAAGCTGATTTTGTTGTTGAGGCTGCAACTGAAAATGAACCGGTAAAGCTGAAGATTTTTAGAGATTTGGATGAAATCTGCGACAAGGGTACTATCCTTTCGACCAACACCTCTTCAATCCCGATTGGCAGAATTGCTGCAAATACAAACAGGCCGGAGCTGGTTATTGGTATGCATTTCATGAATCCGGTTCCTGTCATGAAGCTGGTAGAAGTTATTCGGGGTATTGCGACATCCGAGGAAACTTTTCAAACTACATGGAATTTATCCGAACAATTTGGCAAGACACCCGCAGAAGCGAACGATTTTCCGGGATTTATCGCCAACAGAATCTTGATGCCCATGATCAACGAGGCTGTTTTCTGTTTATATCATAATGTCGGTAAGGCTGAAGATATCGATACGGTGATGAAACTGGGAATGAACCATCCCATGGGACCTTTGGCACTGGCAGATCTTATCGGGCTTGATACCTGCTTGGCTATTATGGAAACCTTGTATGACGGATTTAAAGATTCGAAATACCGGCCTTGCCCATTGCTAAGAAAATACGTGGAAGCCGGATGGTTAGGGCGAAAGGCAGGTAAGGGGTTTTATTCGTATGCCGCTTAACAAAGCGTAATGTTGGAAACCTTAATTATATTGATCAAGTACCATGACAAATGAAAATGATGGCTCTGCGTTAATAGATCTTGAGTTCTTTGAATCGCGAAGACAAGTCGGAGAAGATTTCTTAGAGAAACTTGTTGAGGTTTTCAGCCTGGAAGCACCCAAACTGGTGAATAAAATAAAAGGATTGATTGAAGAGCGTAATCAGTCAGGCCTGGCTGATTCGGGTCATAAGTTTAAAGGCATGTGTTTAAACGTCGGGGCAGAAAGATTAAGCATGTTGGGTAAGTCAATCGAATCCTCAGCCAAAGCCGGCGATTTTGATGAATTGACTGATGTAATTTTCGAACTGGACAAGGTATTGGACAATACACTGTTTGAAATGCGGAAACTGATCGAATAAGGCGAAAATAGAAGAGAGGGACAACTCCTAAAACAAGATGAGGTCGATATAAGGTTCTTCGCATGTTTGAAACCCCGCGAGTTCGAAGCGGGGTATGAGTGAGAATACTTTTCGAGGCAGGTTAAGAAAGCTTAGTTTTTGAACGAGGGTTGACCTGTCGACTCCAAAACACTGATCCAAAGCCTGGAACTCGGATGCAGGGTCTTTTTATGAGAGATGGTCAGGCTAATGGGTAGTTGGCAATACACCCCATGCCAAATGGAAACCAGCAATCCCGTTCTGCCGGACATAGCGGCATGAACTGCATTTTGACCTAGGGTTGCACTGAATAAACCATCATTGGTATTAGCCGGGACAGAGCGGATAATGTAGCTGGGATCGATGTACTTCAGGTTCACTTCAATGCTTTGTTTGGCGAAATATTCGTTGATTCGATCCTTCAATAAACTGCCGATATCCTTTAGTTTTATGTTTCCCGATTTATCAGTCGCCTGCTCTCCGTTTTGAAAGAACCGCTGTCCGGCGCCTTCGGCTACAACAATTACCGCATGAGATCTTGATTCCAGTCGTTTCTTCAGTGTCTCCAGGAAACCGTTCGGCCCCTCCAGATCAAAATCCACCTCGGGAATGAGCACATAGTTGACGTCGCGTTGAGAAGCAGCAGCCGTGGCGGCAATAAATCCGGAGTATCTCCCCATTAGTTTAACAAGTCCAATGCCGTTCGGGTATGAAAGGGCTTCGGTATGAGCGCATTGGATGGCGTTTGTAGCAGTGTCAACTGCTGTTTCAAAGCCAAATGATTTGGAAACAAAAGAAATATCGTTATCAATTGTTTTTGGAATGGCTGCAACCGCTATTTTTAAGTTTCTGTTGTCAACTTCTTTTTCGATTTTCTCTGCTGCCCTTAAAGTGCCATCACCGCCTATGATGAACAACATGTTGATGTTTTGTCGTTCCAGCGTGTCAACGATTGCTTCAATGGATTGTGCACCGCGAGATGATCCGAGCATTGTTCCGCCTTGTTCGTGAATATCGGAGACAACACTGGGGTCGAGTGGAATGAGGGGATGCCCGTAGGAAGGAATGAAACCTTGCAGACCATATTTAATACCAAATATGCTTCGTACCCCATATCCATGGTACAGGCTCATAACAATGGCACGAATAACATTGTTTAACCCGGGACATAATCCTCCACAGGTGACAATGGCCGCAGTAACCTTTGTGGGGTCAAAATAAATCATTTTGTTCGGTTGTGAGATTTCAAAAGCAACCGGCGGGTCTTCCTGCTCCATTCCCGGGTAAGGGTGAAACAGAATTTCATTGTTTAAAAGTACTTCATCGGCAATGGATAGTGGAGATTTTATCTTGGGTTCACCCAAACGCTTTATAATCACTTCTTCCGAAGAAAATGGAGGTTTCATTCCTATTCCCTGTAAAGTTTAACTTCTGCTCTGGAACCAATGATTTTTAGGCCACTTATAAATGCTATCTTACCAAATTATCTTTTTATTTCTGTCACAGTATCGCGTTTTTTTCAATTAAATTATAAAGCCACCTGCAGATAACTATAACAAGGCTATCTTAAGTTTTTTTCTTGTAGCTTTTAGAAGCAGTGGTTAAGCTGATTTGAATAGAGCACTACCTTTGGCATTACTCTCTTCGACAAGTCTAAGGATTCATTAATGTTATTTGAGAAAGAGCAACTAGTTGATTGCATTCAATCAGACATCGAAATAGTCGCAATTTGGGGGGCGTTCCAAATCATCAAACTGGATAACGAGCGGATTAAAGAGTTTTTGCCATATTTTTTGAACTCTCAGTTTACAGATATCCAGGATGCCGGATTGGCCAAAATTGCCGATCTCAAACTGGAAGGCTATACCGCGGATATTATCCGCATTTTTCGCGGGGCAGAAGGGCAATTAAAGCATACCGCAGCCTTTGCCATATCAGCATTTCCAAATGACATTACCGGGGCACTGTTACACAAATGGTTTGATCAGCTTAGCCATGACAACCAGTCAACCAGGCAGGAATACGATGCAGCCGTCTATTCTTTTTTGAATTTCGATAAACAGCGAAATTTCCAGACTGCGTTAAACAGCCTCCGAAGTTTTCATGGTGATATGGTTAAAAGCTCCGTTTTGTTCACTAATCTGTTACAGTTCTGCGAATCGGAGCGAGATTATTCAGAGGTCATAGACCAATATTTCATCCTGAGAGACCAGTTTTCCGATGCGGAGCTGACCCTTCATCTGGTTGATTCCCTGGTTGATTCCGAGCTTCGGGATTGGTGGGCGACAAATCTTTCCAAGGGCTATACGGTCAGCTCAATTTATAACCAATGCTATATACTTTTGGGATTGGATGAAGACCTGACTGATCGCCACTACTGGAACGAGTTGGAGTCTGCCCTGGGTGAGTCCGAAACACTCTATAAGAGCAGCCCAAGCTGCTCCAAGGAACTGATCGACACGGTTCAACAATGGATCGGTCATTTGCTCGTCAAGAGTGAAGAGGATCAAACGTTCCTTAAACTTAAGTGGATTATTGACGGTTTTTCCAAGAATGAAAACCTGTTTAAAAACACCATACCCAAAATTGTTGAGCTTGAAGTTCAGTTTATTCTTTCAATTCCGCTGTTTATTGTCCTGGAAAAAGCCTTTGTCGGATGGATGAAAAACCCGGCTGAACATGTAGAACAAATTGCAAACTACTATCACTCCACTTTATTGATTAAGGAAAACCGGGAGAAAGTATTGTCGATGTTTTTTCCGGAACCGCCCAAGTGGTCTGATGAAGAGTTGATTATCAAAAACAGTGAGTCTCCTGTTGACGTCAATAACAATAAAAATGACATCATTTGGTCGTTTTACAGGGGTGAACTGCTTGGTTACGCAGTTCCCTGGCCGACCATATTTCCCAATCCCGATTTTTCACATTTTCTGACCAATGGTCTGGCCAGGATATATTGCTCGAATTTTACCGCTTTTATTGAGGCCAAAGACAAGGTCTCCATCGATTATGCCCTACAATTGTTTCAGCTTCGACCGAGTCGAGACGCCATTACACTGGTAACCCAACATTTTGATTACCTTTACCAATTTCACACTGAAACATTATATCAAACCGTGGAATTTCTGCCGGACGCATCGTTTTTTGATTTGCTGCTGGAAAAATACAACCAGGGTGAGAGAGAAATATCCAGACTATTATTGTTGATTTCAACTGTTTTTGATCTGGAGCTTCCGGCGGAGATAAAAACCGAAGTGTTTGATTCAGGTAAATCTGGTCATCAAATGCTGGGGGTGAAGAAGCCGATCCGTCTACATTGTAATGAGTGTAAAAGTTCGTTTCAATATTCAGCTGATGTGATCTACATAGACGAAACATCCATCTTGACTTCAAATCAGCTCACACCGGAAGCTATCTGGGTGCCCCATGGATTCAGCTGCAAGAAATGCGAAGCGGATCTGCCTTTTGATTTAGACACAACCCAAATTGATGAGTTATCCCAACAGTCCAGGGTTGACAGAATTTTCAAGATCACGCCGGAGACAGGAGCCCACCAATACGGCTATCCTACAAGTTTAATCGATTTTCCAAGACACCAGGGCAAAATGTACAATCCGGGAGAGTTTGCAGAATTGGTAAAAGGAATCTCCGGGGGTAGCACTTTAGACGAAGATGAGCTTAAACTGATCTGGATGAAACAAGCGAGATTAATGAATGCCATGTCCCGATGGCAGGAATGTAAAGAAGCTTTGGAAAAAGTCAAATCGATGGAAAAGATGGATGAAGAATGGATTTTTCTGATGGGACTGGTCAGCTACAAGTTATCGGATTTCGCTGAAGCAAGAAAATACTTCGACTGGATTATTAAAAAATATCCCGAGGACATTCCCCAGGCATCCTTTACTCCATTTGTTGAAAAAGCCCGTTTGCACATTAGCTACCTGAACTCAAAATCGTCAAAAAAAGCTCTGTTTAAAGTAATCCCAGGAAAAAAATGAGTCGACCAGTAGTCATTGTTCCGGATATGTCAATTCAAGACTGGTTTGACGAATCTTCAGATTTATCCCCGGAAGATCAGATAGTCAATTCCATTATTGACGGGCTGGATGAAGAGGATAAAGAAACCTACTTCAAAGCATCATTAAGCGATATTCCCAACCCTACCAGTTTAAAAAATATTGATAATGCTGTCGCTTTATTTGTCAATGCTGTTTTGAATGACAAAAGGATCCTGATAGTCGGGGATTATGATGTTGACGGAATTACCTCAACGGCCCTTTTGATTCGCTTTTTCAAGCGCCTGGGGTATACAGATTATGAGGCGTTTATTCCCAATCGATTCATACATGGATACGGTTTAACAGAAAAAACCGTTGAAATCATTCTTTCCAAAAAGCCGCAGCTTGTCATTACAGTGGACAACGGAATTACTGCTAAACATGAAGTGGAGTTGATCAGGGAAAAAGGAATAGATGTAATAGTTACCGATCACCATCTTCCTCAGAAAGATTCTTTGCCGGATTGTGCCGTTTTAAATCCAAAACAACAGGGTTGTGGTTTTCCTTACAAACATCTGTCCGGGGTTGGTGTTGTTTTTCTGTTGCTCATTGCTGTAAGAGCGAAACTTCGGGATTTGGGTTTCTGGCTTAATAAGGTAAAAGAGCCAAACTTACTGGAGCACCTCGATTTGGTAGCCCTTGGCACAATAGCCGACCAGGTTCCATTGCTGGGTCTGAACAGATTGTTTGCCAAATACGGCCTAAACCAGATGACCAAAAAAATCCATGAAGCTTGCGATGATGAACTCTTTAACTATTTAAAAATCTTTGCAAAAAAAACCAACATTAATTCATTCAACAGCGAATCCATTGCTTTTAGCCTTGCTCCTTTACTCAATGCCACAGGCAGGATGAAAGATGCTGAAGAAGGATTGAAATTTCTATTGTCAGATAACGATCAAATAGCCTTAAGCCGATATCAATACCTTGAGCGTTTAAATCAAAAACGACGCAAAAAACAGCAGATCATGGCAAAAAAAGCCGTTTCACAAGCAGATAATCTGATTAAGGAAGAAAAGGGTATTGTGGTTTATAACGAATCGTTTCACGAAGGATTGATCGGAATTATTGCCAGTCACCTGGTTGATCGGTTTCATTTTCCAAGCATTGTCTTAACAGATGGTGAAAATGGTGTTTTAAAAGCCTCCAGCCGTTCCAAAAATGAAAACATAATGGATATGCTCAGGGAATGCGAAGACTATTTGATTCAATTTGGAGGTCATGCCAATGCCGCAGGGTTTAGTCTCAAAAAAGAGAATTTGGATGGTTTTCACGAATGTTTTACTGAAGTTTGTGCCAGGTATATTCCTGAGAACCGGGAATATAAAATCGCCGCTAACATGGAAGTGAAGCTTGAAATGATGACATTTGGTTTGATCAACCGGCTTAAAATGCTGGAGCCCTATGGACATCTAAACAGAAAACCTGTTTTTTTTATTCCCCGGATAGACCTTCCGGTACCGACAACATTGACAGGTAAACACCTTAAATGGAAGTTGGATCATGAATTAGAGCTGATTTACTGGAACGGGGCTGACTCTTTACCTTATGCCCGATGTTATGATGTGGCTTTCACCTTGGGTGAGAATACCTTCCGGGGGAAAAGAAAGCGGCAATTGGTGGTAAGTTCAATTATTGCAGCAAGTTAACCTACCGGCTGACACAGATAAGCTAATTGGTAAAGGTCTTGGCAAGGCTATGGTGGCACTGTGGACAAGTTTCAACAAGCATTTCCAATGAGGTGTGACATTTAGGACACACCTGGCAATCCCACCCTTTATAATTCTCTACACTATGTTTTTTTGATTTGGATGAGATGGAAAGTATTTTGTTCTGCAGTTTTTTATGGGACTGTGCAATAGCCTCATGTTCCGATTTGATCTTTTCAAATTTGGCAAGATCAGCGTTCAGGTAATTATAAACCTGGTTTAAGACGCTCACACTTTTGCGTTTGTAACGACTTAATTCGTAAAACGCCTTAGCAACCCCCAAAATCAGCATAAGATCTATTACGCCCAGGGCAACCTTGCCCCAGAATGGGATCAATTGACTGTCGAATACGGTAATAATAAGGAAACTAAGCAACAGAATAAATCCACTGAATGAAACAATCAGACCTTTGTATAAAACAGAAATGACTTTGTGCTGGTTCTGGAATATTTTCAGATAATTGACTAATGGATTTTGTTTCAGGTCTGCAGGTGGTTTGGACTCGATCGGAGCATTCATAATCTTGCTGGTTCTAAAGGTTGCTCATGGATTTAACTTACTGACTTGGCTAAGTTTTCAAAGCGCTTTCGGTGCCACTTCTTCTTAAAACGATTGTTGAAATTATCTGCTAATTTTTCAGCCAGGTTTAAGGCCAAAGCTTCAATATCAGCAGCCTCTTCTTCATCCAGTATTCTTTTTTCAGCTATTCCGGTCCAGATGATATGACTGGATTTGGCATCGACCAGGCGTAGTTTCATTCGCAAGCCTTTGTCATCCCGGCATGTCAGACAAGGCCAACGATCCAGCTGGAATACCAGAAAATTGTCCACATCCAGGTAATGGCCAAGAGGATTTGAGAGGTCCTTATCCGAAACGGAAACAACAGTGAGACTATCCAGGTAAATCTCTTTGCCTTGAGCGATTCTGGGATTCTTCTCCAACAAAGCGTTGAGCTTTTCGTCACTCAATATGGTGTTGTAAAGTGCCATTCCCTGAACCTTGGTAATCATAGCCTTATGCAGTTTCTCCGCCGATTGCAAGGGAACCGCCTTGGTGCCGAAAATAGAAAAAATCGCTGCTGAGTTTCCAATTAAATCAATTGCTTCTGGGTATGTTTTGATCTCTTCCAGCTTTCGTTCTTCCAGGATGGCTTTTCGACTATGTTCAGCTATCGTATCCGTAAAGGTACCTGATCCACTGCACCCGATCACCAAGAGAGCTGCAAGGAAAATAGAAGTGTTTGAGAGCAGTTTGGATATTTGCATTGAGTTGTTCTGTTATATCATAGCAAGGGAAAATGTTGCTTTGCTATGAATGGCGGTTAGGTAAAAAGTCCTGGTTTAGAGCTTATAACCAACATTTATCAACCTTTTAAGAACTCGTCCAGTAGGTAAGAAAAGCAAGCTTGATATCTGTCTGATTCCTATCAAGAAGCAGAAATCCATTAATTATTCCCGGTTTCTGAGCTTTGCTTTCTCTGAATGATAAGTTAGGTTTGGCACTTTCGAATTCATCTTCATTTTACACAGTCAGGTCTGCGAATGTGAAATTTGAGTCAAGATCTCACGGGAAAAAGGGTTTGACGAATTTCAACGGAACAGGGCAATTTAATGATTTGGGTGAAAAATACAAACACCAGTAATCATTAACCACCAGGCAAAGAAAGGTAGTGCAGATGAGTGAACTCGGCAATCAAATGAAAGCCCGACTTGAAAAGCTGGAAAGACTGAAAACTTTGGGTGTTAACCCTTATCCCTATCGTTTTGAAAAATCGATTACGATCAAGGAAGTGAAAGAAAAGCAGGACTCACTCATTGAGGATGAAACTGAAGTAAAATTGTGTGGACGACTCCTGGCATTCAGAAGACAGGGAAAAACCGCATTTTGTAATCTCAAGGACGGATTTGAAAGAATACAGCTTTATGTCTCTAAAAACGTGATTGGCGAAGAACCGTATGAAGCATTTAAATGCCTGGATTTAGGAGACTTTGTCGGGGTTAAGGGTGTTGTATTTAAAACAAAAACCGGTGAATTGTCTGTCAACGTAAAGTCGTTTGAAATTCTATGCAAAACCATTCGGCCGTTGCCGGTTCCTAAAGAAAAGATGGTGGATGGCCAGAAGGTTGTCTATGACCAGTTTAAAAATGTTGAACAGCGATACAGACAGCGACACGTTGATCTGGTTATGAACGATGATGTTGTTGATGTCTTCATGAAACGTTCGATCATTTTAAAAACCATTCGTAATTATTTGGAACGGCATGGTTTCCTTGAAGTTGAAACTCCAACCTTGCAAAGTATTTACGGGGGTGCCAGTGCCAAACCCTTTGAAACGCACCATAATGCACTGGATATGAAACTCTACCTGAGGATATCAAATGAGCTTTATCTCAAACGCTGTATTGTAGGAGGTATGGATAGGGTTTATGAAATCGTGAAGGATTTTCGAAATGAAGGAATTGATCGTACCCACAATCCCGAGTTCACCCAGGTTGAGTATTACCAGGCATACGCAGATTACAACGACATGATGACTCATTTTGAGAATATCTATGTGGAAGCCTGTAAAGCCATTCACGGAACCACAAAAATCACCTACCAGGGCACGGAACTGGATCTGACACCTCCCTGGAAACGATTGACCATGAAAGGAGCGATCAAACAATATACGGGATTTGATATCGATGAAAAGTCGGATGACGAGATCATAGC
>JANQLH010000483.1 GCA_028280735.1 SAR324 cluster bacterium
CCAAACTACCGATAAACTTGCTCTCTGCCTTATAATCCCGTAATTAAGCATTCACATGTTATTGGAATAAAGCTAGGCTGATAATTCAGTATTATTGACAACAATAGAATAAATTCCCGACTCTGACGAGCAGAGCTTTCCGGCTTTTCAGAGCAATCAACTTAAAACCGCTTGCCGAATCCCGACATGAATAAAAAAACACTGATTCTCTCCGGAATGGGATTAAACTGTGAAAGAGAAACCGCCTATGCCTGCGAAAAATCGGGGGCCAATCAAGTTGAAATCTTGCATACCCTTCGATTTTTGGAAGGAGCTGTTTCACTAAAGGATTATGACTTCATCGTTTTTATTGGTGGTTTTTTGGATGGCGATTACCTCGGCTCGGCACGGGTTGGGGTTAACAGGTTTAAGTACGGAGCACCGAATTCGCTAGGGTTAAAGGAACAACTAATCGAATTCGCAGATGAAGGCAAGCTAATGCTGGGCGTTTGCAACGGATTCCAACTGTTGGTCAAACTGGGTTTTTTACCTGATGAAAGCCAAGCTTTTACCGGTCAGCTAATCTCCCTCACACAGAATCAGAA
Organism: SAR324 cluster bacterium; assembly: GCA_028280735.1. Taxonomy (GTDB): domain Bacteria; phylum SAR324; class SAR324; order XYD2-FULL-50-16; family XYD2-FULL-50-16; genus JAHJTV01. Next base: position 585 of record JANQLH010000483.1, read on the forward strand.
GGGGATTTTTGAAGATCGTTGGGTTCACGTCAAGATCAATCCAAACAACCGGAATGTATTTACCAAAGGGATCGAGCAAATGTATTTACCGGTTCGACACGGAGAAGGTAGAATTGTGGTAACAGATAAAGCACTTCAAAAAGATCTTGTCGCCAAAAACCAGATTGCTATGTTTTATGCTGACAAAAGCGGAGAACCCACTGATTGGTATCCGGATAATCCTAACGGCTCATGGAATAATATTGCCGGTATCAGCAATACCAAAGGCAATATTATGGGTATGATGCCGCATCCGGAAGCTTATAACCATTATACCAACCATCCTCACTGGACTCGGATGACCTTTTCCGAAGAAGACGGAGAAGGATTGTTGTTGTTTAAAAATGCCTACAGGTACCTGAACCAACGATAGTAATTCCAATCAAGGCACTATGTATTACCTGGACAATGCTGCAACCACGGCACCCCATCCAAAAGTACTGGAAGAGATGAAACGATTGTACGCCACCTGTTTTGGCAATCCTTCCAGTGTTCACCCTGCGGGGCAGGCTGCGGAAAAAGTCTTAAGCAACTCCCGCAAGACCTTGGCCCGATTATTCAATGTCCCCCTGGCTGGGATCATTTTTTGCGGCAGCGGGACCGAAAGCGACAATCTTGCCCTGAAAGGGTTCTTTCAACCCAAAAATAAAAGAAAATCTCAAATCATTATCTCCCCGCTGGAACATGCAGCCATTTCAAAAACATGTGATTGGTTGGTCAAGGAAGGTTTGGCAACAGTTCAAATAGCCAAGATCGACAAGAAAACAGGAATGCTGGATTTGGAGCACCTGGCAGGGATAATGACAGAAGACACCAGCCTGGTCTCCATTCAACATGTTAACAGCGAAATCGGTTCGATCCAGGATCTGGCGGCGATTTCAAAAGTGATCAGAAGGAAGAACCCGAATGTCATATTCCACTCAGACGGAGTTCAGGCCTTCACCCGGATACCTGTTCATCTGGAAAGACTTGGAGTGGATCTATACTCGATTAGTTCCCATAAGTTTCACGGGGTGAAAGGTGCCGGAGCCTTGATCATGACCAAAAGCCTCACAATGGAACCTCTTATTCACGGCGGAGGTCAGGAATATGGATTAAGGTCGGGGACGGAAAATATTGTGGGTGTGGCTGCCATGGCTCTGGCAGCGGAAATTGCCGTCTCAGAACTGGATACCAATAAGGTAAAAATTACCGACTTCGCCGACGCTTTCAAAAAATCGATCACACATACCTTCCCGGATGCCGATATTGCGACTCCGCAAAGGAGTATCCCCCATATTATCAGTGTAGGATTTCCCGGACTCTTGGGTGAGGTTTTGCTCCATCAAAGTCG
>JANQLH010000016.1 GCA_028280735.1 SAR324 cluster bacterium
AATGGGTGTTGATCCGGTCTTGTTTTACAGTCCTCGCAAAGGTCAGCCGGACAAGTACTATAGCAAAAGGGGAGGCTATATTACTGATTTTGAGTTTGATGCATCCGGCTTTAGTATTGATCCGGCTATCCTCAACCAAATGGACGATGTCTATAAATGGTCGCTGTATGTGGCGCGAGAAGCGTTGAAGCATGGAAACTACTTGAATAAAACAGAACAGCTTGAAACCTGTGGTGTTATCCTTGGCAATTTGTCGTTTCCCACTAAACTTTCCAATCAGCTTTACCTGCCAATATATCAGCAAGCCATCGCAAAGCAGGCGAGAGAGTTATTACAAAGTGATTCGTTTACCATCAGACATCCGGGAGAATCGGAGGGGTATTTTGATAACAGTCGAATCTCCGGGTTTCCATCCGCTTTGATCTCGCATGCCTTGGATTTATCAGGGCTTTATCTTTCACTTGATGCAGCTTGTGCCTCTTCATTGTATTCCGTCAAATTGGCCTGTGATTACCTCAATGCCGGAAAGGCAGGCATGATGCTGGCCGGCGCAGTCAGTGCAGGAGATCCCTTTTTTATCAACCAGGGGTTTTCCACCTTTACGGCCTATTCGGAAAATGATGTGAGTTGTCCCCTGGACCGGGATTCCGAAGGCCTGATTTCCGGTGAAGGCGCCGGGATGTTGTTGTTAAAGCGATATGATGATGCGGTGAAGGATGGGGATAACATACATGCAGTTGTTTCAGCTATAGGTTTGTCTAATGATGGTCGGGGACGTTCCGTTCTCAGTCCGGATGCTAAAGGGCAATTGCTCTCTTATGAAAGAGCTTACAAGAACTCCGATATAGAACCGGGAAATATCGACTACCTTGAATGCCATGCAACCGGAACTCCCGTTGGCGATCCTGTTGAGATGGAGTCCCTGGATACGTTTTTTGGAAAACATCAGGCAGCACCGCTGGTTGGTGTTGTGAAAGCTAATTTTGGTCACCTTCTGACCTGCGCCGGTATGGCAAGCATGATTAAGGTGATTATGAGTATGAAACAGTCGCATATACCGGCAACCATTCATTTGCAGCGACCTATTTCTTCTCCCAATGGTGTTATTACTCCCGAGAAGATTGTCGCATCACCTCGCCCCTGGCCATCGGATTCAAAGAAAAAAACGAGTGCCGTCAATGCTTTTGGATTTGGCGGTACAAACGCGCATCTGGTTCTGGAAGAAAACAAAGGTATTTCCACATCTTCCAAAAAGAAATCCGGCAAAAAACCGATGGCGATTGTGGGCATGGAAGCCAGTTTCGGTCCGTATAAAAACTTGCAAGAGTTTGATCATGCCATCTATACCGGTAAACAAGGTTTTTCCCGGTTGCCTGAAAAACGCTGGAAGGGGCTGGAAGCTGATGCAGAGCTATTGGAACAATTTTTTCTCGAAAAGGATTCGATACCGGAAGGGGCTTATTTGCCCGATTTTGAATTTGATGTGTTGCGTTACAAGATTCCGCCCAATGAAATTGAAGTGATGATGCCCCAGCAGCTATTGATGCTGAAAGTAGCTGATCAAGCAGCCAAGGATGCTCGATTAAGGGAAGGATCGAATATTGCCGTGATCATAGCCATGGAAGCTGAAAAATCCCTGCATCAGTTCAGAGGGAGAATAGATCTCGATTGGCAGGTTGACAGGGCTTTCGGACAGGTTAATCAAACTATATCCGAGGATAAAAAGCAAAAACTGAAGACGCTGTTAAAGGATTCGATTCGCAAACCGGTGCAGGTTAACGAGTTTACCAGCTTTATCGGAAACATCATGGCAAGCCGGATCTCGTCGCTTTGGGACTTCTCGGGACCATCGTTTACAGTATCGGCCGAGGAAAACTCCGCTTTTCGGGCAATGGAAATAGCCCAATTGCTGATTGACAACGAGGAAGCGGAAGCTGTTATTGTCGGGGCTGTTGACCTGGCAGGCAGCTTTGAGGATCTTCTGATCAGGAGTAGACATCATGAAAACTACTCAAAAGATGATGTTTCTTTCGCGCTGGATGAAAACCACGATGGCTTTAAGCCGGGTGAAGGAGCTGGTGCCGTGGTATTAAAACCCGCAGACAAGGCTCAAAAAGACAACAATACGAGTTATGCAGTTATAGAAAGCATTGGGTTGCGTAAAAATAGCGATCAACTCGCGATCAAGGAAACCTGTGAAAGCGGTTTTAAGGATCTCACCGCGGCCGGCAAAGATGTAGGTTTATTTGAGATGACCGGCATCAGGAAGGAAGAAGATCTGTTTGAAGGCATAAAAGCGGTTATTGGTGCTGATTCGGAATCGAGCTGTGCCCTGGGTAGTGTTTCCGCAAATATAGGACATACCTATACGGCCTCAGGCATCGCCGGAATTATTAAAACAGCTTTAAACCTTCATCACCAATACATTCCGGCCGTTCCGAACTGGAGAAAACTAAAATCACAACTCGATCAGGACAACCATGGTTTTTACTTTCCTGGCTATTCTCGTTATTGGTCCGCGGCATCAGGTGAAAAACGAGTTGCCTGTATTGGAGGGATAGGATCTGATAATTCGTATGCCCAGATTGTTTTAAGTGAGGGTTCATCCGACCGGAAAAGGTATAACCGATACTTTGAGCAGTCCGATCGGTTTTTATTTCCTTTGGCTATCAATGACCCTGAATCTCTGAAGACAGCTTTATCAGAGCTGGATAAAAAAATCTCAAAAACTGATGATTTATACAAACTGGCTTGTTCGAGTTTGGCGGGTATCAACAGTATGCCGGCAGCTAAAACACGGGCAGTAATCATTGGGTCCGGTAAAGATGGGTTGCTATCAGAAATATCCCGTGCAAAATCGGGAATCGAAGAAGCATTCGGCAACAGATCTGAGTGGGAATCTCCCAATGGAAGCTATTTTACTCCGGACCCCCTGGCAAACGAAGGAAATCTTTCATTTGTATATCCCGGGGCATTCAATGCCTACCTGGGAATGGCCCGTGATTTATACCGCATGTTCCCTGATTTGGCTTATTTAATGGCTGGTTACAGCAAGGATCCAGACAGATTTCTGCATGATCGGCTGCTACATCCCAGGTTGCGTCAAAATCCCGGAGATTCGGATATACAACGCTTTCAAATGCATCTGGATGCTTCTGTAATTCCCAACTATGAAATCTGTATCCGCTTCGGAATCATGCAAACGGCCTTGTTGCGCGGTGCTTTCGGCATCCGTCCCAAAACGGCATTTGGATACGGCACGGGTGAAATCACCATGGCTTTTGCTTTGGGCCTCTGGAAGGATGTTGACGGACTAAGTGAGATGCTGCAATCCGGTCCGTTGTTTCATGAAATGCTTGGCGGTCGCATGAAAACGGCCCGGGAAGCATGGCAGCTACCGGAAAACAACACCGAATCCGTTTGGGAATCGTACCTTATTCAAGCTCCGGTTGAGACCATAGACCAAGTAGTTGCCGATCAAAAAAGAGTGTTTTTAATCCTGGTCAATACCCCAACAGAAGCGGTTATTGGCGGATTTCCCGAAGACTGCAGGCGATTGATTAAGGATAACTCGTTCAAGGCAACCAGAACATCGCTGAATCACGTGATTCATTGCCAACCGGTAGCCAAGGGCAAGCAGCATATTTTGGATCTGCAAACGGTTCCGGTATTCCCCGACAAAAACATTCGTTGTTATAGCGCAGCGGGATATGATGAAACCGTGCAGACAAGTCAGCATCTGACTCAGAACATTACAGACATTTATCGCAACACCATTGATTTTCCAAAACTGGTTAACCAGGTTTACCGGGATGGTAGTCGGGTATTTGTGGAACTGGGACCGCAAGCGAGCTGTTCGCGTTGGATCAGCGAAATATTGAAAGACAGGGATCATGTGACGGTTTCCCTGGATGTCAAAGGCGGAAGCGAACAGCAAAACCTATTTAAGGCCCTGGCCAAGTTGTATTCACATGGTGTGAACATGGATTTGACAGCCATCTACCCATTGAAAGCTGCATTACCGACAGAGACATCCAAAGCCAAGGTGATTGTTTTAGGAGGAGACGGAATTGCCGACCGGCTTTTAACTCCCGAAAACCGTGAAACCTTTAAGCCGCAACCAATCGATCACCAAAAACCACAGCCGGAACCAGCGCAAGAGGTAAACAGTGGGACTACCCGGATTGATTTCGAACGGGAAATGCAATTTCACCGGGCACAAATAAGCCAGAACCATTCTGCTTTTTTAACCATGAGGGATGCTGCTCTGAAACATTTACGCGAAATGGTCAAGCTGAAGATCATTTTGGGTTCGGATAAGCCGGTGACAATGGTTGGAGAGGCTGCTTCCCAAGCGTTTAAAGGAGATCCTTATCTTTATCCCGAAACGAGAAAAGCACATTCCCATAAAACAGTCATTTGGGATGAAGCTGATCTTCTGGAGTTTGCCGGTGGTCGAATCTCCAATGTCTTTGGAAAAGAGTATGAAATTATCGATACTTACAAATACCGTGTCCAGCTGCCTTTGCCCCCTTATTTACTGGTTAACCGAGTGACAAAACTCGATGCCGCTTGCGGTGAATTTAAGCCGTCTTCCTTAACGACAGAGTACGACATAGCTGAAGATGCCTGGTTTAGCGTTGATGGCCAGATTCCCTGGGCTATTGCCAGTGAGGCCGGTCAATGTGATTTGCTGTTGATAAGTTACCTGGGTATCGACTTTGAAAGCAAGGGGTTGAGATATTACCGGTTGACCGATTATACCATGACCTTTTTCGATGAGCTTCCCAAGGCCGGTCAGACCCTTCGTTACGATATCAAGATAGAATCGTTCATTCGTTCCGGAGAGATGCTGATATTTAATTTCGGATACGATTGTTACGTGAGAGACAAGTTAGTCTATAAAATGACCGGTGGGCGGGCTGGATTTATCTCTGATGAAGAGCTGGCCCAGGGAAAGGGTGTGGTTTTTTCCAAAGCAGAAGAAAACCAAAGAAAATCGGTAACAAAAAGCAAGTTCAAACCTTTACTGCAATGTGAACAGACCACTTTCAGCAGAGAGCAATTACTCAATATTACCAAAGGTAATATCGCGGGGTGTTTTGGTGCAAACTATGATCAACGCGGGTTAAATTCCTCCCTGAGATTTGCTGCCGAAGAGATTCTGATGCTGGATCGAATCGTTTCGATCGACTTAAACGGCGGCCCATGGGGCCTTGGAGAAGTCGTTGCCGAAAAGGATCTGGCACCGGATCATTGGTATTTCCCCTGTCACTTTAAAGATGACAATGTGCTTGCGGGTACCTTGGTTACAGAAGGCTGTGTCCAATTGTTGGGGTTTTATATGCTCTACCTGGGATTACAGGTAAACACCACGGATGCCCGGTTCCAGCCGGTAAAGAACAGGCCATACGCCATCAGGGCCAGGGGACAGATTGTACCCACCGATACAAGGTACAGTTACAAAATGGAGATTATTGAAATTGGCCTGAAACCCCGGCCGTTCGCCAGGGCTAACTTTTATATCATTATGAATGGGAAGATTCTGGTTGATTTTAGAGATCTTGGGGTGGAACTGCTGGAAAAATCCCCCACAGATCCTGCCTATGCCGGGTTGACTCCTATACCATCAGCGGTGGAAAAACCGGCGCTTTACGGTCCTGAAGTTATAGAAGAGTTTGCCACCGGTTCACTGGCAAAAGTATTCGGACCGGATTTTCAGATATATGATAACAAACGAGGCCCCCGCACACCAAACGGAGATCTTAAACTGGTCAGTCGTATAACAGATTTAAAAGGAGAACCGGGTAATTTTAAATCACCTTCCACCATTGTGGCTGAATATGACGTACCGAACGATGCCTGGTTTATCATCCAGAATTCCTATCCTACGACTCCCTATTCCATCATCATGGAAATAGCGTTGCAACCCTGCGCTTTTTTAAGTGCATATATGAAAACAACCTTTAGCTACCCGGATGCGGAAATGTGTTTTCGAAACCTGGGTGCAAGCTCCGAATTGGCTTATACTCCCGATTTAAGGGGCAAAACCATTGAAAACAAAGTTAAAATGACGAGCGTTTTCAAGGCTGCGGAAACGGTGGTGATGAATTTTGATTTTGAGTTAAACGTTGAAGGAAGCATTTTTTACAAAGGGTCAACCCAGTTTGGTTATTCGACGCCCCAGGCACTTAGCATTCAGAAAGGGCTGGACCGGGGTGAGAAAGTACCTCCCTGGTTTATTCATCAAGGTTTATCCAAAAGCAATGGAGTGTTACTGAATTTGCTTTCCCAGGACGTCCGCCGGCGGCTTTATGCGGCTACCCCAGGCAATCCGTATTTTCATCTGGCCGGCGATCAGCTTGATTTCCTGGATGAGGCTACCGTTTTTCCGGACCAGGGAAAATATGGCAAGGGGTATGTCTATTCGTATAAAAGAGTTGATCCGACAGACTGGTTTTATCCGTTACATTTTTACGGAGATCCTGTAATGCCGGGATCTTTAGGGGTTGAAGCCATTTTGCAATCGATGAAAATATTTAGCTTGCATCAAAACCTTGGCGCACAACTAAAATCGCCCCGGTTTATCAATGCGCCCGGGGTGATTGAATGGTTATACCGGGGGCAAATCACCCCGGATAATGAAACCATGGATCTTGAGGTTCACATCAAATCCATCGAGTTCAGTCACAATCAGATTGTGCTGACTGCCGATGCGAACTTGTGGAAGAACGGATTACGGATTTACCGGGTAATTGATGCTGCAATAAAATTAATAGGAGACAATGAATGACATCGCCGCCAAATCGAATAACAACCTTAAACCCTGTGCAGACTGGCCTTTACTGGAATGGTCCAAGGGAATCGCTGGTTTTTGATGAAGAAAGTATCCGGGAGTCCCTGTTAAACGGAGACGACGCCTGCTTTTTTATTGAAGGCGAAGCCGGTATAGGAGCCACAAACCAGGGAAATCTCTCTTCTGACGCTCAAGGGGAAAAACTGATCGGGTATTGTCCGCCATTGGTTCCCGAGAACCTTGGAGATTCGGGATTTAAATCGGATCATCATACCCGTTACGCCTATTATGCAGGCTCGATGGCGCATGGTATTTCTTCGGCCGAGATGGTGATCGCCTTGGGTAAAAAAGGGGTTTTGGCTTCCTTTGGAGCCGGCGGCGTTTTACCGGCTGTACTTGAATCGACCATAGCACAAATCAAGAAGGAATTACCGGAAGGACCCTACGCATTCAACCTGATCCACAATCCGTACATCGAAGCCTTGGAAAGAGCTTCCGTGGAGCTTTATTTAAAGAATAGCATCACCACCGTGGAGGCTTCCGCTTATATGGAGTTAACCCCCTATGTGGTGCATTATCGTGCTGCGGGACTATCTGAAGCGGAAGACGGCAGTATTTGCGTCAAAAACAAGATTATTGCCAAAGTTTCGCGTAGGGAAGTCGCCGCCAAATTTATGGAGCCTGCCCCGGAAAAGCTTCTGGCAAAGCTTGTTGAAACAGGGGCCATAACCCGGGATCAGGCCAATATGGCAAAAAGAGTTCCCATGGCTGATGATATCACCGTTGAAGCTGATTCGGGCGGGCATACCGACAACCGACCACTGGTCTCCCTGTTACCTTCAATCATTGCCCTGAGAAACGAAATCCAAACAAAGAATAACTATTCAAAAGCCATTAGAATTGGTGCCGCAGGAGGAATCGGAACTCCCGAAGCAGCATTGGCTGCGTTTATGATGGGAGCTGCCTACATAGTAACCGGTTCGGTTAACCAATCATGCATCGAAGCCGGAACATCGGATCAAGTTCGAAATGTTTTGTCTCAAGCGCAAATGGCAGATGTGATTATGGCCCCGGCATTTGATATGTTTGAGATGGGAGGTCGCCTTCAGGTTTTAAAAAGAGGTACTTTGTTTGCCATGAGAGCTCAAAAACTGGCCGATTTTTATAGGGTTTGTACATGTATTGACGATATTCCCGCCGATGAAAAAGCTAAACTCGAAAAACAGGTATTTCGCAAATCAATCGATGATATCTGGGCCGGAACGGTTGATTACTTTAATGAACGTGATCCCGAACAGATAAAAAAAGCGGAAGCGAATCCCAAAAAGAAAATGGCTTTGATTTTTCGGTGGTATATGGGGCTGGCTTCCCACTGGGCTAATGCCGGTGAAAAAGGCCGTGAGATGGATTACCAGATCTGGTGCGGACCTTCCATGGGGGCTTTTAACGATTGGGTTCGCGGCTCTTTTCTTGAAAAAACGGAGAATCGCCGGGTTGCCACTGTCGCATTGAATATCATGAAAGGGGTTGCCTATCTGAATAGATTGCAACAGCTAAAATTTGCCGGGCTTTCCTTTCCTGCTGAATTTGAACATGTTTATCCGACTGAAATGTAAATCTTACCGCTTTACAAATTGAAGTGAATTGATGGAAGCTCTCTATTTTTACTTTATGTTTTCGCAGTTATTGGGTTATACTGGTTGCAATCATTACATTTTTTATCAGACCTGAAAACACTATCTGCGATAGACCCTAATCCCAGAATCAGGAAATACATATTGTAATAACCAGGAGATAACATGACCGCTGAGGTTGAAGAAAGAGAATCGATGGTTGACTACGACGAACAATCAACCAAAAACGATGAGCAGGAAAGTAAGTACCTGAGCTTTCCGTTAGCGGATTCACTTTACGGTATCGATATCCGACATGTTAAAGAAGTGGTGATTTTCAGTAAGAATATGAAGATTACTCAAGTACCACATATGCCGGGTTTTACAAAAGGCGTTATCAACCTGCGGGGAAAAGTGATCCCGATAATCGACTTGCGACTGCGGTTTTTGCTTGATGAGCTTGAATACGGCGGTCGTACCTGTTTCGTTGTCGTAAAAATTGAAGGTGTCACTACCGGTTTGGTTGTAGATACGGTGGCCGGAGTTGTTACATTCAAGTCCTCGGATATCGATCCGGCTCCGGAATTAAATGATTCGGCACAAAGTAAGTTCATTTACGGTATCGGCAAAACCAAAGATGAAGTTTACATTCTGCTTGATACCGAAAAACTGCTCCATCAAAAAGAACTTGAAGCGTTGAGGAAAGCTTAGCTATAAGGTCTGGTCGATTTGCGAAGAATCGGGTCGGACCAGCGCGGTGAGCAGTAAACAGGGAAAAAGTCTATGAAATAAGGCCTTTTTGATGCCTTAGAACCTCCTTTTTGACCCCAAAAACAAGCTTCTAGGATATCCAGCCTGTCGTATTTGATTCCTCGTTCTGTGAACTATTTGTACATCCCTGTGGAAATCGTCTTGAAGAATTTTAATGTTGACGGAGCAACAGAAAAACATATTGACAAAAGCTGGCAAGATCGCCTGGAGACCTTTAAAGATAAATCCCTGTTCAACTCCTTCACAAAAAATCAAATCCACCTGAATGTCGTTATTCAGCGATCGGCTCTTAGCCGTTTTTTTGTAATGGTGTTGTCTTTGGCTAAACACTCAAAGCCGTCGGCTGACATCACTTTAAGCTTCAATCTGAATTCCGTCATGTGGTAAAAAGTTGGTTAATCCCGGTATATTAATCTTTAGTCTGCTTGTGTTGGTTTACTTTTCGGTTTTTTTCTCACCGACTGCACTGGGGCATGCTTTTTGTAGCGAGTGGCTGAACGAAAACTCATTTAGCCCATACCAATAAAAGTTTTTAAAAGCAGTTTGATACTTCGAAGCTTAGTGCTATCAGCTCTCAGCCGGTTTTTGACTACAATTGTTATGTCTTCAGCTGAACGCTGACGGCTGACAGCCATTAATCTTCAAGTTGAATTCTGGCATCTGGCATAGAGCTGGATAAGGCTTTAGTGACTTTCCGTTAAGACACTATTAAAAACAGTCATATGGTAACATAATATGATTGAATGATTTCACTATTTTACCTTGACTATCCCATGCTTAATTATGTTCTTATCGGTGCCGGTCCCATGGGGCTTTGTACCGCCCGTCGGTTGAAACAACACAATATTCCATTTGTCGGATTCGAAATCCATTCTGATGTTGGCGGACTATGGGACATCAACAGCCCCACCAGTACGATGTATGAATCCGCACATTTGATCTCATCCAAGACCATGACAGAGTTTACAGATTTTCCAATGCCTCCCGGGACTCCTACCTATCCTCGGCATGATCAAATGAGAAGATACTTTCAGGAATATGCAAAACATTTTGATCTCTATTCGGATTTCCAATTCGAGACAAAAGTTGTTAAAGCGCGAGCTAATGGTGAAAACTGGGAAGTCACCATCGAAAAAGGAGGCGATCAGCAAACCATCAAAGCAGCAGGGCTTCTGATTGCCAACGGGACACTGCATAAAGCAAAACAGATCAAGCTTCCCGGGAGCTTCAGCGGCACGAACATGCATAGCGCCGAATACAAATCAGCGACTGTATTTACCGATAAACGGGTTTTGATCGTAGGGTGCGGTAACAGTGGATGTGATATAGCTGTGGATGCAGTCCATCGAGCCAAATCGGTCGATATGGTTGTACGTCGCGGTTACTATTTTCTTCCCAAATTTGTTATGGGGAAAGCAATAGATACGATCGGCGGTAAAATAAAACTGCCAAACAAACTAAAGCAGTTCATTGATGGTACCATCGTAAAAATCTTGGTGGGAAATCCCAGCGACTATGGTCTACCCGATCCTGATTACAAGATGTATGAATCCCACCCGGTAATTAATTCGCTGGTTTTGCACCACATTGGCCACGGGGACATCGGTGTCAAACCGGGAATTAAAGATATTGAGGGTGAACAAGTCACCTTTGAAGACGGGTCTGATTCCGAATACGATATTATTCTTCAAGCAACCGGTTATGAGCTTGATTACAGCTTCGTTGATCAATCCCTGTTGAATTGGAATGGCTCTGCACCTCAATTATACCTGAATGTTTTTCATCCCGAGCGGAATGATATTTTTCTTATGGGAATGGTGGAGGCCGCCGGACTCGGCTGGCAAGGGAGAGATGAGCAGGCTCACCTGGTTGCTCTCTATCTCAAATCATTGCTTAAAAACGGTCAATCGGCTCTTAAATTTGACAAAATCAAACGAGATAATGTCACTGAGCGGTGTGACGGGGGCATGAACTATCTGCAACTGGATCGAATGTCTTATTATGTCCACAAGGGCGAGTATTTATCAAAAATAAAAAAACACATCAAGGAATTGCAAACCAGTTGATTAACAATTATAAACCCTTGCGGATCTCAGCTTACTCCATTTAAGTGCAACATCGAAGACAACTGCGGGAAATGTCTGGATGTTTCCTCAACATCGAGTTTTGAAAACTCAAGGAGCGTTGATTGGGATAGGGAAGTAACTTGCAGTGAGTCCGAATTAGATTGTGAAACCGAGAAAAGATCATCTGCTCCAGCACGTTTTTTTGCCGCAGTTTGCGTATCAACAATTTCCAATACTCCTTCTGCCACAAGATAAATCTTATCCTGTTTGATTTTTTCGGTCCTTAAGAACTCTTCTCCAGTCGCAAGCCGGATCGCCCGGGCTTTTTCACTTAAGTCTTTTTTAACCTTTTCCGGCAAACCGTTAAAGAACATCATCTTGTCTAATTTTGGTGTTGCCGATTCTTCAAAGTTTATTCCGGTTTCACCAATATTCATCATATGAATTTCCTGTCTTTTCACCAATGGTCTAATCCCCACAAGATCAAGATGAGTATAGATTCGTTTCCAGACGTTCCGTGTATAGGTAAGCCTTTTTCCGTATTCTGCAATATAGAATGCAACAGCATATTCCGCGGACCAATCTGTAAACCGGCTAAAGCTGACTGAAGGCGGTGGATCATCCAGGACTCCTTCCGCAGATTTTACCGCATCCAAGAGAATTTTCTGTACACGCTTGTAATTATGGATAGGATCGATGTGAACCATGAAATACATGGAACTGTTATCGTTTGGATAGTTATAGTTTAATATCACTGATTCCGATGCCATTGAGTTAGGAATACTCAGGATGTTACCATCCCTGTTCGCAATTCTGGTGGAGCGCCAGGTTATATCCATCACTTTACCTTCATCATAATCGCCGATTTTTACCCAATCATTGATTCGAAATGGAGTTTCCAAATTAATTGCAATTCCGGAAAATATATTGGAAATATTTATCTGGATAGCCAAACCAATGATCATGGCTACCAGGCCGGAAGTAGCCAGCAGGCTGGTAATCTTCTGGTCATAAACAAAAGCTATGATTCCCGCAACGGCAAAAAAGTAAACAGTGAATGCCACAAATTTCCTGGCTAAGGATGGAATCTCACGATCGGTTTTTCGCTCCAGCGGGTTCATTATAAATCGTTGAATGGCGGTATTAATCAAATAAGCGGCAATCAACCACCACAAAATATCAAATGTAATTACCAATAGATTCAACAAATACTGATCAGTTTCACCAAACCAGTTTACAATGGCCACCTCACTTGACAAAAGCAGCAGTGACATTAATACCAACCTAAACAACCATAAAGCATTAGGCCATTTTTTCCCCAGTCTTGATCTTCCATGACTCAAGAGCAGCAAGACTCCCAGACAAGCAAAGGTTAAAGCGTTTATGAAATGTACCGGAATTAGTCCCCGCAGCGTGATTGATTTTTTCTTGATTATGACTCCGGCATTCAGTTGCGAATAATCGACTGATTGTTTCCACGAATTTAAAGATGAAGGACTCCCCATGGATGTTTTTTGAATTGTATCCTGGGAATAAAGCACCTGGTCAATTGTAAAGGCATGATGTTGGGGTAACACCTGCTGCTCTTTTAAACCGGGTGGAATGGTTCCGTATTCGGTCATTCCCATCCCTAAAATGTCTACAACGTACACTAGGTTTTTTTGGGTTAGGTGTTTATTACGAAAGCTGACCCCTATTAAATGACGGTCAAAAGCATATATCCTTTCCGAGAAATTCATCTTAAACAATCCTTCAATGCGGTAGGCGTCATACCTGATTTTATTCAGGACTTCCGTTCTAAAAGGATCACCTAATTTGATAGGCTCAACACTGTTCAGAAATTCAACATCACCGGCATCAACATCCCCCTGGTATCGGAACCAAAGTGTGAAATCCAGCATTGCCGTCCTGTTTTTCACGTCAATATCGGAAATTTCATTAAATCGAACGCCGGTATAAACCACATTGGTTTTATACATATGTCCATTTCGCACAGGTATGACCTGCTCTTCCGCTAATGCCTTCTCAAGGTCCGGAAGTTCTTCCATGTATAAAACAGCTTGGATTTGGGTAAGTGCCGAAATAATTTTTTTGTTTTTGTAAACTCCAATAGAAATAGGTTTTTGAGAATCACCATTTTGATCAAAAAAATTAAGCCCGGTAATGCCTTCCACGGGATTTGTTTGTGTCACTTGAGCCAGGTAGTTCCTTATCTTGAGTCTGTCTTCCCGAATTGAATCCGGCCGGCCCTGTATTCCGGTTTCTCTTATGGCATGGGTAACCAATGAGGCTGCTTCATAGGCAAAAACAGCTCTCCAGTCCGGTACCTCTTTATATGTCACACTATACCTGTCTTTGAACTGTTTAACTCTTTCGCCCGCACTATCGAAGACCAGCGGAGTTATTACATGCATTTCATTCGAATAGAAGCCCGGGTTGAGTTTTTCCTTGGGAAACTGGTTAAATCCCTCTGCAAACTCTTTAGAGGCCAATGCATTGGGACCAATGATAAGGTTTTGAATACCGGCATCACGCAATAATTTAACCAGCCTGATTCCTTCCGGGGCATGAAGAGCCAGGAACAGCACACCCTTATCGTTCAGCTTTTTTAGTCGGGAAACGATGGTTGCCATTTCATGCTCTGAAGCGTTGTCACCTGTTTTTATTTCCCATTGATGCTCAACGTTAACACCCAACTCTTTCAGGTTTTCCCCCAGAATTGATGCGAGGTAGGTTCCGTACGCCAAGTCTTCGTAAATGATACTTACCGAGTCTTCTTCCAATACGGAATGGATATAATCAGCCAGTAACCGCCCTTGGTAAAGGTTGTTATACACAATCCTGAAAAACCAGTCGTTGTCCAAAGTTACATTCACATCAGTAGAACTGGGAGTGATCGCCGGGATTTGACGGGCTTTATAGATTTCCCCTGCGGCAATGGAACAAGAGCTGTAATTATGTCCGATGACCGCCACTATCCGTTTGTTGTCTGCCACCTGTTTTGCTTTCTCCCGGGCTAAATCCGGGTCATTTTCATCATCATAAACGACCAGTTCAATTTTCTTCCCTTGAATGCCGCCTTCATCATTGATTTCATCCAACAAAAGTTGAATACCTTGTAAGTGATGTCGCCCGTTTGCAGGGCTTTGTCCTGTGATTGGCCCTACCATGGCGATTTGAATAGTATCCCGGCTTTGAAAAAACCGGTATCCCACCAGGCTGCAAATGAAGACCAGCAATCCTGCAATCAGGTAATACTTAAGGGTTTGTCTTTTCATCTTAATAGGCCTATTTTGTTACGTTGATTCAGGCACTTGAAGGAACTGTTTGGGATTCTCTTTGTTCATCACCTTTCCACAGCTGCCTTCGGTCGTTTTTACCAATATAGAGGTTTATATCTCTTTGAGGTGCAGTCACCCAGGATGTCGCAGCGGCAGTTATGAGAATGTTAGCTACCGATCTTAGGGGGGCAGTAATCGGGTCAACGACGATCAATAAAACCAGTACCGCATCCAGGGGTAAGCCAAGAGATTCCAATACCAGTGCCAGCATAGTCAGGGAGAGAATCCCCGTGGCACCTGCCGTAGCCATTCCTGCCAAGGCTGATCCCATCACTACGATGATGAACTGCTGAAAAGAGAATGTGGCCTGGTATAATTGCACGACAAACAAACTCGCAAATCCAAAATAGAAAACAGGACCAAAACGACACACTGTCACACCTAAAGGGCAGACAAGGTCTATGATACGTTTTTCAAAACCTAACTCGTTATGCATCCGGGAGAGTAAAGAAGGGATGGCAGCAAGACTGTTGCCGGTGGCCAGGGCGATTATCACGGGTTCTTTTAAAGCGACTGTTGTTTCTATTAAGGATTTCCTTCCTCTTAATCGGATGATGAAACCGCAGAACAAAAATATAATTAGGAAACTGAATAAAATGATTAGCACAAATTTCGTCATGGCCAGTAGGATTTCCGGTCCTACTTTTGATAATTGGGCCGCTATCAATCCGCACAATCCAAAGGGTAACAGGTACATCAGCCAGCTCACCACCTTTGCAAACGCCTGGTACACTGCGTCCAGCACGGAGAAAAAAACCTCGGCTTCATTTTTTTTGATATGGCCAATCGCAAGGCCTGTAATAATGGAGAAGAATAACACCTTCAGTTTGTCATCAAAACTCAAGGCTTTAAATATATTGGATGGTATCAAATCGGTGAAAAACTTTTTTATTGGTGAAACACTATTCGAATGATTGAAGGGTTCGGAAAAGTTGATCACCAAATCGGGACGACTGGAGGATTCTTGAATAATTGTTCCCAGGGTTGATCGATTTTCCGTATTAAGACTTCGCCCGGGCCCGCCAACTAAACCAACAACTGTCCCCAACAGACTAGTCAAAATGACAGCCGTGCCAAACACCACCAACATCTTTTTCAAATACAGATACCTGACCTCGGATCTCATCAATCTGCCGAGGCTGCTGGCAATAGCGCTCAATAAGATAGGCAAGATACACATTTGGAGTAGGCTTAAATACCAATCTCCTATGGGTTCGAAATATGGAACCAGGTTCTTTTGATAGATACCAATAAAAGCACCAAAAAAAACGCCAACCAGGACGACCCACGGGCTTAACAGCCATTCAAAGCCTTGCTTGGCATTATCAGACTCAAGGTTTGACATTTATCACTCCGGTAAAAGTTAAATATTTGGTTGATTGTGCTAATTTAAATTCGTTTTTGCTTTAATGGCGGCAACTATCTCCGTATAATCATCCAGCACCTTGTTGGCCGTTAAGTTTAGGTCTAGGTACCGGATATAAAAATTTAAGAGGTACTGCAGATACAGGTCATCCCATGCTACCACCATCGCTTTTGGGTCTTTGGCATCGGCCAGGACGACGGTAATGAATTTTATAGCGGTATCCGGATGATCACGAATTATTTTTTTTACTTCAACTTCATCCCGATAAGCCGCTACCACTTTTCCTTCTACAGCAGCGTCAATCACGTCTCCCCATGATGGATAACCAATTACTTCCAGAGATTTAAATCTTGCCTTTGCGTTGTCGACATATGATGAATTGGCAATCACCCCTACTCGCCCTCTTAAGTTTTTAATTACCTCAATTTCATGCCGTCCTTCACCCTGACGTGCCAGTTCAACCCGGTTCACCAGTA
>JANQLH010000054.1 GCA_028280735.1 SAR324 cluster bacterium
CAATTACCTCCGCTGCAACAACGGTTTACTGGCACAAGAATAAAATCAATATCATCGATACACCGGGTCACGTTGATTTTACAGTTGAAGTAGAACGAGCGCTACGCGTGCTGGATGGTGCAATAATGATTTTATGTGCAGTAGCTGGAGTTCAGTCTCAGTCGATAACCGTGGACAGGCAGATGAAACGTTATCGCGTCCCCAGGTTGGTCTACATAAACAAAATGGATAGGACAGGCTCAGATCCTTTCAAAGCGATTGAAGATTTAAGAGAAAAATTGGGACACAATGCGGTGGCCATGCAGATTCCCATAGGAAAAGAAGATGGATTTGAAGGTGTGGTGGATTTGATCACAATGAAGGCGCTTTATAATGATGGAAAAAAAGGCGAAAAAATTATTGAAAAAGAAGTTCCGGCCGACCTGCTCGATTTTGCTACGGAAAAACGCGCGGAAATGCTTGAAGCTGTTTCCATGTTTAACGATCAGCTGATGGAAGATCTGTTGGAGGAGCGTGAAGTCAGTGAAGAATTGATCCATGAAGCTGTACTAACGGGAGTTAATAGCCTGGAGTTAACCCCGGTATACATGGGCTCAGCCTTCAAAAACAAGGTTGTTCAGCCTCTGTTAGACGCTACTTGTCGCTATTTACCATCTCCAGTCACTGCCGAGCCCACCATCGCGAGAGAAGTAAATAACGAATCCAATACCATAACTCTCGAACCTGACAAAGACAAACCTCTGGTTTGTATGGCTTTTAAAATTACCGATGAACAGTTCGGTCAATTAACTCATGTTCGAATTTACCAGGGCACCATTCAAAAAGGGATGAATATATACAACTCCCGTACGGGGAAAAAACTCAGAGTTGGGCGCCTGGTCCGTATGCATTCCGATGACAGGGAAAACATCGAATCAGCATCTGCAGGTGATATCATCGCCATGATCGGAGTGGACTGTGCATCCGGTGATACATTTTGCAGCGAAGGGATCAATCTCAGTTTGGAGTCGATGTATGTCGCTCAACCGGTAATATCACTGGCAGTCAACTGCACAGATAATGCAGCCGTGGATCGAATGTCCAAGGCTTTGGCTCGTTTCATGAAGGAAGACCCTACCTTTCATGTAAAAACAGATGAAGAGTCCGGGGAAACAGTGATCTCAGGTATGGGTGAACTGCATCTTGATATTTATATTGAACGGATGATGCGTGAATACAAGGTCCCTATTGAAGTTGGTGCCCCACAGGTCTCATATCGGGAAGCTATCTCCCGTTCCTCTTCTTATGATTACACGCACAAGAAGCAAACCGGTGGATCAGGACAATACGCGTGTGTGATTGGAAACATAGAACCTCTCAATTACGATGATCCCGAAGCTGATTCATTTGAGTTTGTGAATCTGGTAAAGGGTGGAAACATCCCTTCGGAATACATCAGTGCCTGTGAAGCAGGTTTCAAGGACGTCATGTCTGAAGGTCCGCTGGCAGCTTTTCCCATGGTTGGTATTAAGGTAAACCTGTTGGATGGAAAATATCACGACGTTGATTCCAGTGATATGGCGTTTCGAATCTGTTCTCGGCAGGCCATGAAAGAAGCCATATTGAAAGCCGGTTCTCAATTGCTTGAACCGGTTATGAAAGTGGAAGTCGAAACACCTTCGGAGTTCCAGGGTGCCATCATTGGTGATTTAAGTTCCAGAAGAGGAGTTATCGGAAAGACTGACGTTAGGGATAATGTTACGGTTATTACGGTAACTGTGCCGCTTTCCGAAATGTTTGGCTATTCCACAACCATGCGGTCCCTTACTCAAGGCAAAGCAACCTATTCGATGGAATTCGATAGCTATACGGTCTGTCCGAAGCACATCCAGGAAGAAGTAATCGAAGCAAGAAAGGAAAAACTAAAATCCGAAAAGTAGTCAAGCTCCGGCAGGCTTCAACAGCCTGTCGAATCTTTATGCTAAATACTGCAACAACCCATGCCAAAGGTCCTCATCTACAGGATCTAAAAACATGCATCCAATCCTGAGTTGATCGTCATCCGTTTTGATAATTCCCCGGATTTCCATCTGTAATTCCATTAACACTAATTGCGGATTGGAAGGGTCGGTTATTCCGGCACTTATCATTTGACCAACAGTAAACTGCTCCCGGGAGAGAAAGCTAAGCCCACCTTGCGAATAGTCATTTAATGGGAATGTATACTGCTTATCCTGGTCAATCACAGTGATATTGCCGTGAGCTTTAACTCGTTCAAACTCCCTCATAGAATGAAATCCAGGTAGTGGTTTACCCGCTGATGAATTGCTTTCACCAGGGATATCTATATCCGCACCATCTGCATCAACCAGTTCCTCATCCACTACAAATGTCACTAATACCTGGACTGATTCCGGAATATTATCCGGCAAGGGATTACGAAGGGTGATTTTACCGTTCTCATAGATTCCGTGTATGCTTTGCATAGAATATCTTCCTCGTTTTTATATCGATCGACCTTGATTACAGGCTGCTTGGAACAAGACAATAGTAGTAAATGATCCAGATATAAAGATTAATATTTTAATGAAGCAATTTCAACTCTCTAATCCATTACAACATCCAGGACTAATAAGCAGTCAATCGAAAGGAATGGTCCGGCTCCTTCCTTTATAATTCGCTGACAGGGGCAAGTACAGTGTTCAAGCACTCGTTCTTTGCAACCAATAATGCGGCTTTGAGAACTTCTCCATTGGAAAATGTTACTTCTTTTTCTTCATATTTTAACACGTGCAGAGATAAAAAAGAGTGAACAAGCTCGTTAGGCTTCAAATAACGATCAATCTTTTGAGGGTCGAACGTCGCACCTGTGAGGCGAGGGTCCATGAAGGTTTGAAAGATGAGAACACCTGAATCCTTTAATCCGGCTTTTATCGAGGGAAACAAGCGCCTATCGAGAAAATTGATGTTGATAATAAGATCGTACCTGTTTTCCGCAATCTTATATTGATCGAGATCTGCATGAATCGTATTGATTTTCGGATTTTTCTGGTTTGCCGATTTTAATCCGACGGAAGAAATATCGACCGCATCAACCTGAAACCCGTTTTCAGCTAGAAAGCCGGAATTCCTTCCGTTTCCGGCTGCAATATCAAGAGCAATACCTTTTTTACCAAGCGAATAGTAAGCAACTACAGCATCGTGGGGTTCCGTCGGGTATTTATCTGAAGAATAGCGACGGTCCCATTTTATCTCGTCGGATTTCATAAGCTAAAGGAATCATGTTTTCGCGAATCGTCGTATAAAAATAATACGGTTTTACATCGATTATGGCAAAAACATCAAATCGATGACGGTAATGCCGACAACTGTCTCGGAAGTTGGTATGCCTGGGGAAGAAAAATTTGATATTGCTGAAACGTAATTAGACGATAATCGATTTTACAGGAGGGCGTGGCGGCTAGAAATCGGCACCGGAAGCAAATCTCTGAAGAAAAATCTGCCTCCCGACAATTTAGCCTATTGGTGTTTCATGGTTCGCTTGGCAACACTTTTTATGATGGCGGTAGTAATTGTTACGCCTCTTTCCTTCATTTGACGTAAAATCTCGTTAACCCGTCTCTCATGGCTACCCGCATAGCAGTAATGCCTGGCCCAGTTGTTACACATCTCAAATGATTCCAAACAGATCGGTGGATCTTCAGGTCCTCTTTGCGGTGGTGGACTTGACTTTGGTACTTGTCGGGGAGGACATTGAGCAAAAGCTGATCCTGCAAGGAAGAAAAGAGTGATGGTAATGAGAATAAGGCGTTTCATTGCTTCTCTCCGTGTTTATATTTCCCTATTGGCATTTGTTTTTTAGAAGCTAGTAAATGCAAAGAATTTGCCACCTGGTTTTTCAAGAGGTCTATATACTTCTTACTACCGATAAATAAAGGACTATTAAGCTTTTCTCGGTTAAATGGCCGATCGGTTTTTATTGAACCCACCCTTAAAATTCGGTTTGAGAAATGGATTTATTGATTTATACTAGTTTTTAAAACCTACAAAAAAACCAACCAGTTAAGTATACTTTTTGACAAAATGCCTGGATCAGAGACGTTTCCCAGTCCTGCAATTGATACTATGGTAAACTCTGCAATTGAGAGGAAGGTATTTCCCTGTCTGGAAATACTGGTTGGCCGGGGAGAAAGCATTCTTTACCACGCAACGTTTGGCGAGCCCGACCCGAACAAGCCGGATATCAAGCTGAAAAAAAACTCCTTATTTGACCTTGCTTCTCTGACCAAACCACTGGCTACGGCTCTCGCAATATTGCATCTGGTGCATAAAGGTCAACTGGACTTAAATGATCACCTTCATAAGTATTTTCCGGATTTCAATATGGGTGAGAAAAAACTGATAACCATTCATCACCTTCTTGTCCACACTTCCGGCCTGCCAAGCTGGACCGCTTTATATGAACCGGATTTTGACATCGATGCGGGATGGCAGAAACTGCTTCAGACGCCG
Organism: SAR324 cluster bacterium; assembly: GCA_028280735.1. Taxonomy (GTDB): domain Bacteria; phylum SAR324; class SAR324; order XYD2-FULL-50-16; family XYD2-FULL-50-16; genus JAHJTV01. Next base: position 4,492 of record JANQLH010000054.1, read on the forward strand.
CTGAGTTACTATCCGGGCGAAAAAATGGAGTACAGTTGTCTTGGGTACATCATCCTGGGTGAACTCATTCGGCAGATTTCCGGCATCTCCTTGAATGACTATTGTCGCACTGAGATTTTCAAGCCTTTGTATTTGAATCATTTACTATTCAATCCACTTTCAGGCGCTTTGCGAACCGACATAGATATAATCCCAACCGGATATTGTCCTTTAAGGGATCTGGCGCTTTTGGGTCAGGTTCACGACGAGAACGCCTCTCTTTTCCATGGCGAAGGTGGGAATTCCGGATTGTTTGGAACTGCATCCGATATCCATAAACTATGTTCGATGCTCCTTAACGACAATGATCCCGATTTTTCTGACATCATTCCGAGAAGTCTTGTATGCGAAATGCTGCGTAATCAAAATCCTGCTTCTTTATTGCCAAGATCGATCGGTTGGGACTTCAAAACCGGTAAAGCCGATTATTGGAGTTGTAGTGAGCATATGCCGGACGGTAGTATCGGACATCTTGGCTTTACAGGTACGTCACTCTGGATGGATCCTTCATCAAAGCTTATCCTTATTCTATTATCAAACAGGGTGCTTATTTCCAGGGAAGGCAATATGCCGCAAATGAGAGAGTTTCGTCCTCAAATGCATAAGTTGTTACTTTCATTATTCTTATAGTAGAATCTTTTTAAATCCGTTTAAATCTAACTGAAGCGCCCGGATACTATTCTATGAATGATGAAGAGGAAGACTAACTATCCTTCATTACGGTTGTTAGCAACAAATCATGATGGATCATTTACAAATGTTGGGCGAAGCTCTAAGCTTAAGCATCAATCATTAAGATCTATGATAAAGCCCTAAATGCTTAAACCAGTTTATTTACCGGCGTGAATTCAGACCTTGTTAAAAACCAATTGGAAAATCTGGAAAGATCAATTCGATACCTTGTTAAAGACTCGGAATGGATCATGTTGGAACCAATGGATGAAGACCTGCTGTCTGAACTCCAACATTTGAAAGAGTATTTTCCTGAAACAAATAAAACACAAATCACCCATTCTAGAATCGATTCTCCTCACCCCATTAGTCCCGAAAGGCAAGAATCATCAAAGATAATTCCGAAAAAGCTCATCAAGCCGCAAGCTGATTCCATACCAGTTTTGACGACCGAAAAACACGAACAACCCGAGTTAAATCCCATGGAAGCTGCAAACCTGGACTCACTAAAACTACGGTTAAAAAATTGTAACCGCTGCCGTCTTTGCGAAAATCGCACGACCGTAGTCTTCGGTCAGGGCAGTCATAATGCTGACCTGGTTTTTATTGGTGAAGGACCAGGTGAGGAAGAGGATCGCACCGGTTTGGCGTTTGTAGGAAAAGCCGGAAAACTGCTAACCCAGATGATTCACTCAATCGGACTAAACAGGGATTCAGTTTATATTTGCAATGTAGTAAAGTGTAGGCCACCAGGTAATCGCAATCCAAATACAGACGAGATTGCTACCTGCTATCCGTTTTTGACCAAACAGATCGAATTTTTAAAACCAAAATTGATTGTAACCTTGGGTAATGTTGCGACAAAGGCTATTGTGCCGGGTGCCCTGGGGATAATGAAAATGAGAGGGAGAATGATTGATCATCAAGGAATTCCCTTGATTCCTACCTTCCATCCCTCTTATCTATTAAGGAATCCAAGTGCTCTTGGAGATGTCTGGACAGACATGAGAAAAATCAGACAGGCGCTTCACCAACAAAACTCTATGAACCAAACATAGCTCCGGTTGGCGGCATTTCACTCGGTATGCTTCCGATTCGGTCATATCCCTCTGTTTCATCGACGATTTTAGTTATTTTACCCCCTCGACGCAGATAATCTTTCACTGCTTCATTTAAAAAATCGCGTTTGGGATTGAATGCTTTGGATTGTTTCTTTTTTCGTTTGTCTGTTAATGTTCGTCCCATAGTAACCTCCGTTTTCAAAGACGACTATTGATTTTGGCCTACAATCGGAATCCTATCCAATTGCTTTTTTCATCCGGATCAAGCTTGATGACTAAAATTTGGATATCCAAATTAAAATTAAAGATACCCTTCTGCTATCTCTATACCATTGGAAATTTGAGACTGCTTTTTGAACCTGGGTCATGGAACTTCCGACCAGGTATCACATTTATAATCAACCTATTAGCTCTATTGTTAGTTTTTTTAACCCGAGATTTGCAGGGAAAACCGATTCATCAAAAATGTCATATCCTTCAAAAGCCCATATGATTTGGAACCAGAAAAACATATTACGTTTACTTAATTTTTAATGCTCTGTTAAAATAGAATTTCGTCGTGTAAAAAATGATAAATATACCCGTTCCGAAACAATGAAACTTTCGACCAAGTTGTCGAAAATGAACAAAAAAACTTTACTATAAAGAATTTGCAACCCGTTCATCCGGCCGGCAGGTCGCATAACAAAAAAACTAAATAATATCAAACTATAAGAGGAATATGCT
>JANQLH010000148.1 GCA_028280735.1 SAR324 cluster bacterium
CTAGGTATGGTTGAAAAATGGATGAGAACTCTGAAGGAGTTCATGTTGAGTTTCCCGCAAACGTCTTTAATGAACGCCTTCAGCGTTCTTAAACCGAGGTGTTATCTGACCTATGGTGGCGCTCGCAAGCTCGCTGACCATAGGCTAAATTAATGAACGCTTTCAGCGTTAAGCGCGATTCATTGTTGTTCTATCGGAAAACAACTCAGAATGTAGGATGGGTAACTTGTTACCCATCAACTCTTTATATATGGCTTTTGATCACATTCCACCCGATGGGTAACGGAGCTACCCATCCTACGGCTCTTGGAAAAATCATTGAATTTCAACTTTCGGAAGCGGCACTCAATAAATCCTGCTGTTCCAACGGTTTTTAACTTGCTGCGATCCTTGAACAATAGCGATTCCCACAGCAGATATCGAAATTAGCGTAATTTCGGCGATATCCCAGTAAGATAGCGATTTGGTGTGTCTTAAGACAACAACCAACTGCCGGTTTTCAGGTTGGCAAATCGAAATTCCGGCCTACGATTTGCCTTGTGATACCTGGCAAATGCGGCAACTTCAATGAATCCGGTTTTCAGGCAAACTGAAAAAAATATGAACAGTTTTTTTTCTATCGCTCATAAACCGTCTCTTCCTGTATCACAACCGGTTGACCGCATGGTTTCATATGAGGCGTTATTAAATTATATTCTGTTTCATGTAACGCATTATCAACAAATGCCATAAGTTTGCTTTCCGAATAATGTTTTTTCATTGGTCTGTCCTCCGTTACTAGCTTTTAAACCCCTATTTAATTGTAACGGGAAAGACAGCGGTTTCTTGCGGATAATAATTAAATTGCTTGCCAATGTCCTGTTATTATAGTTCTTCATTGATCAGCATTCTTCATGAGATTCGAAATACCGGAGTCTGGTCAACAAGTTGGGGGAAACATGAAACGGTGATTGAGATAAATTTAAAAAAAATGATAAGATAATGATCAGCTGATTCAGGTATCAGTCGTTATCCGGCGAAGGCAAAAACTTAATTGGGATTACACCTATCTTCATCCGTTTTTGAACTTCTAGATATTACGGGGCTTTTCACAATGAAAAAACAGGGCGACAACAATTTTTCTACCTTGGTTAAACGGTTATGGTTGACCTTATTCTGCACGCTGTTATTGAATACCTTCCTCTTTGTTTACACCGTGCAGGCAAACCAGAACCAAGTGCCGGGAGCTGAAAAAGGATTTCTCGATTTAAGTGACTGGAATTTTGAAAAGCAGGAGCCTGTTCCGCTGGTCGGAGAATGGGAGTTTTACTGGAAACAGCAGTTGAGCCCCGAAGAGCTGGCGGATGTATCCGAAGCACCGTTTTTCATTACTTTGCCAAGATTGTGGAACAATCTTGATTTCCAGGGGACGAAGTTGGGAGGGACGGGATTTGCCACCTTCAGACTGAAAATCAAACTGGCGGACACTGATAAGGTCTTGGGTTTAAAAATCCTGGATTTAAACACGGCAGGTCGATTGTTTATCAATGGTAAACTGGCTATGGAAAGCGGCGTTGCAGGTACGGACAGCAAATCGACAAGACCTTTTCTAAGTCCTCAAACAGTAGAATTTAAAAGTGAGAGTGAGATCCTGGAGCTTGTCCTGCATGTTTCCAATTATCATGACCGAATAGGAGGTGTGCGGATACCAATCTTGCTTGGATCAGGCACACAGGTGGTTGAATTGAAAAACAAGGCCTTGGCGTTTGAGTTTTTGCTCTTTGGCAGTATTTTAATTATGGCTCTCTACCATCTCGGGCTATATATTTTGCGACGCAAAGGTACCTCCGCATTATATTTCAGTTTATTTTGCTTTCTCATTGCCTTGAGGACTATTTTAACCGGGGAGCGCTACTTAATGACCATGTTCCCGGACCTAAACTGGCATTTTGCCGTGAAGGCAGAAATTCTCTGCTTTTATCTGGCAATCCCGGCTTTTTCCATGTTTGTTAAAACTGTTTTCTCCTGGAAGTTCTCCAGAAAAGTGATCCGGATTGTCCAGGTTGTCAGTTACTTGTTTTGCCTTGTGGTGGTCGTTACACCACTCAGGTATGGGACATGGACATTGCCGGTTTTCCAACTTTTCACCCTGCTGGTCATTCTTTATGTCATCTACGTAATAGTGCTTTCCATTCTTAAGGGACAGGAAGGAGCGATTATTTTTGCCCTGGGATTCTTTGCCTTGTTTCTGACAACGGCCAACGATATCTTGTATGATTTGGAAGTGCTGAATACGGGTTTCTGGGTTCCCTTTGGCGTGTTTATCTTTATATTTTCCCAGGCATTTCTCTTATCAGTGCGTTTTTCCAAAGCTTTTCAACGGGTTGAAGTGTTATCCGAAGAGCTGGGGGAAAAATCGGAAGAGTTGTCCAGAAAAAATGTTGAACTGCAGCAGCATAAGGACACCCTGGAACAAAAGGTTGAGGAACGCACCGAATCGATTAAGGTGCTGCTGGATAATACCGGACAAGGGTTTTTAACTTTCAGGAATAATTACCGGATTGATCCCCTTTATTCCAAAGCCTGCCAGGTCTTTTTCTCCGATCCCCTTGAAGAAAAAAATGCGTTGGAGCTGCTGACATCCGGTTCTAAAGTCACCGATCAACGGGGAATCAGGGAAATGCTGGATATGGTCTTTGACGGTGCTACCTCCATTGAGTTGTTTACGGAGATTCTACCCGAAGAATTAACCGTGGATGGTAAATTTTTGAAGACCGAATATCGCATGATCCCACCAGTTGGCACTGAAACCCAATATCGTGTAATGGTAATCCTGACGGATGTTACCCGGGAACGTGAGCTTTCCGAACAATTAAGGCAGGATGAAGAACGCAAGGAAGTCATTGTGAAAATTGCCATCGATAAACAGGGTTTTATTGAATTTGTTAACGAAATGAACGGGCAATTTGCGGAACTACGGGATTTAATGGAATTACCGTTACAAAACATCGATCCTAACGCTTTGTTTCGAATAATTCATACCATTAAAGGCGGATCGGGCAGTTATGCGTTGAAACCGGTTACGGAAAAGGCTCATCACATCGAATCGATTCTGGATGACTATCGCCCTGGAGCCAAACAGCTGGACGACAGTTCGAAGCAAGTACTGGAATCAGAAATAGAGGATCTTGAAACCAAGTTTCGAGAAACATTGGATAGTTATAGCGATGTTATCTCTACGGACGAATTAAAATCCAAAGATCGAATCTTTCAAATTACAAACTCAAAACTGGAGCGACTGCAAGCTTTTCTGAAGGATGTGGTGCCGGAAAATCAGCACGGCAACCTGGAAAATGAATTTGAAGCCTTCAACAGACAATCCATAGCTCCAATCCTGAGAAGATACAAACGCACTGCCGAAGATTTGGCGGTGCGACTCAGCAAGTCTATTCAGGTTAACCTTTCGGGATTGGATACGGAAATCTCCATGACGAAATTTGATCGGTTATTTGGAACCCTTATCCACCTGGTCAGAAATTGTGTCGATCATGGATTGGAAGAGCCCGGTATCCGCTCCGTTTTAGGTAAATCCTCACCGGGTCAGGTAGATATTCATGTTCGTAATGATGCCGACAGACTGCAAATCAAAATCAGTGATGACGGAAAAGGAATCGATGCGGAGCACATCCGCAAAGCTGCCATCACCAAAGGTATCATCTCGGAATCCGAAGCCGGCTCCCTGGGGGAACAGGAGAGTTTATCCCTGGTTTTCCATGCAGGATTTTCCACTGCCAAGCGGGTTTCCGATGTTTCAGGGCGAGGTGTGGGAATGGACGCAATTAATGTGGTGGTAGCCGAATTGGGAGGCAATATCGATATCCGGACCAAAATCGGCGAAGGCACTACATTTACCATTGATGTCCCCGTTTAAACGCTTTTTCCGGATTGGTCTTTGGAAAAACCTTGCGGAAGAACCAGTTGACAAGTAGATTTTTCAGGAGGTGAAGGAAGAATTAACATAACTGTACCAAGCGTTCAGAAACATATGAACCGAAATAAAGGAATATACAAACAACTGGCAACTCACCTGGATTCGTTGCCGGGAGGTTTTCCAAAAACCGAGTCCGGTGTTGAACTGCGCATTCTGGAAAAACTATTCTCCTTAGAAGAAGCCGAACTGGCCTGCCATTTAACCTTGCTTGATGAAAAACCAAATGTTGTTGCCTACAGAGCCGGAATACCTGTTTCAAAAGCCGAACACCTGCTAAAGCAAATGGCCGAGAAAGGATTGATCTTGTACACACCGACAGATTGCGGATCGAATATGTTCATGGCTGCCCAATTTGTCGTCGGTATCTGGGAAATGCAGGTTGGCTGCCTGGATGCGGAGCTGGTCTCGTTATTTGGGGAGTATGTCCCCTATTTGTTTGACAACGACACCTGGAAAACGGTCCCCCAGCTTCGGACAATACCCGTAGAGCACAGCATAGAAAACGAATTGAAGGTCCTTCCCTACGAAAAAGCAAGAGAGTTGCTTAAGGAAAAGACGGACTTTGTCGTTACCCCATGCATCTGTCGGAAAGAAAAAGAGATTGCGGGGAAACAATGCAATAAGCCGGAAGAGACCTGCATTACTTTTGGAACGCAGGATGACTACTTTATCAGCAACGGAATCGGACGAAAGGCTTCCAAGGAGGAAGTTCTGGAAATTCTTGATTTGGCAGACAAGAAGGGCCTGGTTATTCAGCCCAATAACGGAAAAGAGATAACATGGATTTGCTGTTGTTGCGGTTGTTGTTGTGGTGTGTTGCGCACCATAAAAAACCTTCCCAATCCGTCCGAACTCACTTCATCACCGTTTACCCTTGCTGTAAACCCCCATGAATGCGACGGTTGCAAATTGTGCATTAAGCGTTGTCAAATGGATGCCCTGTCAGTCTCGGACGATAAGGTTGTGTTTAACAAAGATCGCTGCATCGGCTGTGGATTGTGTGTTACAAGTTGTAAAGCACAATCTCTGAAATTGGTTCGAAAACCTTCGATTTCGCAACCGAAGATTCCCAAGAATATCGTTGATGCATCAATCAAAACCCTCAAAACCAGGGAAAAGGCAAGATTACCAAATCTCTTCATGATGTTGTTGCGCTCCAAAAAAGACAGGTTTCTGGCCAGGAACTATCGCTAACCTCTAATATCCCGATATCACTGGATTTATGACATCTCTTGTTCGAAATTTTTTGAAGAGTTATCATGAGTTCTACATGATCCGGATTCTTTCATAACCGGGATAAAGCGAAAACATCCTGAAACCGTTTGATTCTTTATGTGCGAACTATTGGGAATGAGCGCCAAGCTGCCTACTGATATCTGCTTCAGCTTTTCCGGCTTAATAAGCAGGAGTGGACAAACGGGTCCCCACAGGGACGGCTGGGGGATAACCTTTTATGACGGGAAGGGGTGTCGGATATTCAAAGATTCTTCTCCGGGTTATGAGTCGGTGGTTGCAGGGTTGGTTAAGACTTATTCCATCAAAAGTCATGTGGTGATCAGTCACATCCGCAGGGCAAATCGAGGAAAGGTTTGTCTGGAAAACACCCACCCATTCATCCGCGAGCTTTGGGGAAGGTACTGGACCTTCGCACACAATGGTCAGCTCAAGGGGATTAAAAAGGATTTAAAAAAATGGAAGGAAAGTTTTGGATTTGGCCATCAACCGGTAGGAACCACAGATAGTGAAGCAGCCTTTTGTTATCTGCTGAATCGCTTGAATAAGGAATTTGGCAAGGAGCCGAGAAATAAAAACAAGTTATGGGAATATGTTGCGAATTTCTGCCATGACTTATCAAAAAAAGGTGTGTTCAATATCTTGCTATCCAACGGGGTACATCTCTTTTCCTATTGCAGCAAAAATCTTTATTGGATCACCAGAAAGGCTCCTTTCGGTTCGGCAACTCTGAAGGATGCCGACATTTCCATTGACTTCGCGGAAAAAACCGTTGCGGAAGATGTAGTGACCGTGATTGCATCCAATCCGCTGACTACCGATGAAAAATGGGATAAGCTGCAGCCAAATACCGGTATCCTGTTTCACCACGGCGACATCATCAATCGCTATGAATCAAGGGAAAGGTCCGTAGCTTCCTGAATAAAGCAGCCTGGCGCTTCGGAGTCCCGTGCTTTCAGCATTCAGCTCTCAGCCGGTTTTTGTTGGAAATTTCAATGCTTTATGTTGAATGCTGAAAGCTGACAGCACGTTAATCTTCAAGCTGAATCTCGGTATCCGGTACAAGGCACGATAAGGGTTGGCGAATTTCCCTTCAAACACTAACTAAACAGCAAAAACTCGCTTGGTTCGTTTGGAATATAAATAGTTTTCTCGAACTTCAGTCCACTTTTTTTGATGACGTTGACGGAGTTTTCATTGCCGGACTCAACCATAGCGAAAACATTTTTTTATCCGAAAGCATGCTCCATATTCGCAAGAACGGCTGATACTGACTTACAAGCATAACCATTGCCTTGGTATTGGGTAAGTAATCCAAATCCGATATCCACATGGTCCAGGTATTTCGTTTTCCGCAAACCACAGAATCCTACAGGCGTCATTGCCTTTTTCAATTTAACCGCAAAAAAACCAAAACCCCAGCGTTCATATTCGGCAATCAGTTTGTTTTGGATATAACTCTCAGCCTCAGCCAGGGCTGTCATGCCTTTGTTTCCGACGAATTCGACCCAACTCGGATCATTAAAAAGCTTCAATTTCAAATCGCTCCCCAAAACTCTCCGTCAATTGGGAGTAAACCAATGAGGTTAACCCGGGCCAAAATCCACTCCGGAATGGGATGTCAACAATGTAGAATCAGGAAACTTTTAACTCTTTTCCCCGGTTTTAATACCGGCAAGAGTACCTGTTTCATGGCTCCATGTGAGTTAACACATTGGGGTAAAAGTAATATAGGAGTCTTGCTATGAGAAATCCAAGGACAACTCCCGCGGAGTTTGCAGCCATGTCCAGCCATTCTCCATACCTGTTCACAAAGGGCTGCAACAACTCAATAGCTCCGCTGTAACCAATAAACAACAAGCCGAACAGCAAGCAGTTTCTTGGTTTTCTTAAAGCGACGGGAAACATCAATATGGCGTAAGCCACTAAATGATGCGTCTTGTCGGTACCCGGAACAGATGGTAGCTCTTCAAGGGGCCACAGTGAAAGTACCGAGATTCCAACGAGGTTGATGAAGGTAATTGCGAGCCAGTAGGTCTTGATTAATTCTAACAACCTTTTCATATCAAGTGGTTTGAGGGTTTTGTTGTTTTCCGTTGTACATTCAATTGAACATCAATAGATAAACATGAAATCAAATGCCGTAGCATGGCCCACAAAAGCAGGCTTCCCCGGGAGGCCTTTGGGCCGTTTTAGACAGCTGTTCATTACCTGGTGATGATCTTGAAAGTGCCTTGCGGGCTTTTACCCGGATAAAACCTATCCCGGGCAAAACCGGCCATAGAATGTGGCCCCGGTGTGGGAGCAATGGCTCCAACATTAGTATTGGTATGGATTTTTTTGTGCAATGGTTTTAGCCCGGTTCATAGTCAAGGCATTTCAAAGCTATGCACTGGTTTCACAATCAGGATGTTATCAGCATAACAAAGACGGCTGCAATAATCCCGGCACTGGAGATAATCAACGACCACATGGTCCATTTTTTTTGAACTCTATTGAAATGCTCGACACTTTCCCAGCGATTGTTTTTCCAGGCCAGCTCTCTCCCTTTAACGCCAAGATAGATTGCAAATACGAATCCGATATATGGCAGGAGGGTTAGTAAACCTATCCAAGTTTTGTTTCCGATCGCCCAAATCCAGTTCAGCAAAAATCCTCCCCAGCACCATCCTTTAACCCCGGGGGGAAAGGTGTCCTGATTCATGCCTGAATTGTTATCAGGATCTTCATTACTTCCCAGTTCGGATTTTGGTGTTTCATATACATTGCTCATAATATTCTCCTAGGTTATTTCATAGTATGCTTTTGCACATGGTGGTTACTTTTTGCTTGTTCCGGGAAATCCAAAAACACACGCAGGAACTCACTACCTGTTTGATGTTTTTCATCCCTGTCGGATTCATTGCCTTGTAGCAGTGATTTAGTGTCTGAACGGAAAATCGCTAAACCTTTATTCAGCCTTGTGCTAGATATCGAGCTTTAGCTTGAAGATTAACGTGCTATCAGCCATCAGCATTGAAAATTCGAACAAAAACTGGTTGAGAGCTGATCGCTGAAAGCACTAAACTTCGAAGCATCAATCTGCCCTTAAAACTTTCATTGGTATGGTTCAAACTAGTTTTCGTTCAGACACCGGTTAAATTACCGCCAGTCTTGCTTCAGCATTCTCTGTTGCTTGATGGTATACATCAGGTAAATCTTAGCAGATCAGTCTCAATACACAAAGAGCGTAATTAAGGCGTATTGATATCACGGGATTGAGGAATTCGGCAAGATAGCGGGAATCATTGAAAGCGGCTAACCTGTGAATAGGAATTATCTGAAAATTCCGATTGAAGATTTCAGCGTTAACACTGTCAGTGCCAATTCAATTCCAAATCGAATTCATCCTTTCCAACTCCGCATACAGGGCATTCCCAGTCATCCGGGATGTCTTCAAAAGGAGTACCGGGAGCGATATCCCCCTCGGGGTCTCCCAGTTCAGGATCATACACATAATCACATGACAGGCAGGTATATTTATCCATGATGTTTATTGGTTAAGCGAATTTCCATGGTTTATTTTCTGTAATCACTGTTTCATTTTTTTCACTATAGTTTCAACGTCCCCGGTCTTATCGAAGACTATTGATCATTGGTTTGAGTTTTAATAGCGCTGGGTTTGATTTGCTCATTCTTTTCTTTCTCAAAGGTCTCCGTATCAAGACCCATGGACTTTGATCGCTCTTTCCATTTTTTTTGTGCCAGAACACGCATGTCTTCAACGTTGTCTTTTTCATCCACAATTTCCATGCCCATAAGGGTTTCGATAACATCCTCCAGTGTGACCAATCCATCTGTTCCCCCATGCTCATTTACTACGATGGCAATTTGTTGACGGTCCCTCAGGAAATGCTCCAGCATGACAATCAACGAAACCGATTCCGGAACGGAAAGTATGTCACGTTTCAACGCTTTAAGTGTTTCGCTGCTTCCCTCCTGGGTCGCATTGATCAAAACATCTTCTTTAAGAACAAACCCGGTGATGTCGTCCATATGGGTTGAATAAACCGGCAGGCGCGAAAAGGGGAGTTTTGATACCTGTTTTATTGAATCGACAATTTTCATCTCTTCGGGTAAAGCAGATACAACAGCGCGTGGTGTCATGATACCATCCACGGTTAACGACTCGAACCGGAAGATGTTGCGGATGATCTTCGATTCCTTGTCACGAAGATGGCCTGACTCTGCTCCTACCTGTGCCATGGCGATAAATTCATCCCTGCTGAAAATATGAATATCCTTTCCGTGTGATATCAACTTTGTCAGCTTCTCCGAAATCCAAACAATTGGATAAAGAGATACAATCAATAAGTTTACAAAATACGAAATTGGACCCACCAGTTTTGACCAGTAAACGGCACCTAAGGTCTTGGGCACGATTTCGGAAAGAAAAAGGATTAAAAGCGTCATGACAGCCGAGAACAAACCAAACCAAGTACTGCCAAAAACAACTGTAGCTTTGGCTCCGGCACCTATGGCACCTGCTGTATGCGCAATTGTGTTTAAGGTTAAAATAGCCGCAAGAGATTGATCCACATTATCTCGTCTTAATTTTTTTAATAGCGCGGCATGCTTAGGTCGTCTTTTTTTTTGTCCTTCGATATATGAGGGCGTGATACTTAAAAGCACCGATTCGGCTATTGAACAGAGAAATGAAAAAACTAAAGCCAGCAGGATGTAAACAATCAACAACAGGCTATCGGTTCCCAAATCTAAAATGCTTCGTTCGGGATTATGCTGCATTCCCAAGGTATCATCAGCAAAAGAGAATGCATAAAACAATACAAGAATCAAAATCCGGGTGGAAGTTTTCAATGATAACTTCATAAGAATTGTGGGTTAAGTTATGATCGTGTGATTGAATTCTGCTGGTTTTTTCTAACGTCATCTGGATCTGACTTCAGTTATTCTTACGATCTTGAATTGAGGTCCGGCTTATAGCGGCTTGCGGATTTAAGTTCATTGATAGTTTAAGTGATATCACTTGAGGTAGGAGTGTGGCTAGTATGAAAGTGGAATGGAGGAAACCCCTTTTTTATTCACCATGAGGCTTCTGATTGTAAAGGCACATGGGATCTAAAGCCCACCTGCACGAAATTTGGGATTATGCTCGATACTTGTTGAACCCCCTTTTTTCAAAGCGCAGCGATGAAAAATGTCAAATTAGGCGTTTGGAACATTGTTTTAAACATTTAGTTTATTTAAAGGCAGAATCCTGTAATTCAGGTCACTTTGGCCCTCAAATCCCAGCGAATCCCAAAAACTGATTCCGGAAGGATTATCTGAGTTAACAAATACACCAATCTTAGTAATATTCTCTTCTTCAAAGGATTTAACGACTGCTTTCACAAGTCTTTTTCCAATCCCCCTGTGTCTATGACTTTCAATGATCACAGCATGATAAATGAAACCCTTCCTACCGTCATGTCCACTAAGTATTCCGCCAACGATTTTTTCCTTAAATCTGCAAACAAAGTTGTTGCACGGATTTCTTTTTAAAAATCTTGCAATACCTTCTTTTGAATCATCAATTTTCCTTAATGTAATGCCGGTTGAGTTCGACCAAATCTGGTGGATTTCGTCGTAATCTTCAATTTTCATTCTTTCTATAATCATATTTCAACATCCTATTTGATCGTTTTCTCAGTCTTTATTGATGAATTTTCCAATCGAGTAGGTCAAGTGCTTTGTCATTCTGAGATTCATATGTGACAGCTTTTGAATCAACCCAAATGCAGTGAGCCACTCTAAGGGGTTCACTACCTTTCGTGATCACCCCGGAAGGTGATTTCATCTTTCATATCTACAATGCCTATGCTGTTGTAACCGGTGAATCCGTATCAAATGATTGTATACTTCGGAACGAGATAACCTTAAAATGAGTACTTTGAAATTTGGTGCTTGTGACTTTAATTTGGGATTCTTGAGCTGCAAAAAAAGGAGAAGCAGATGTCGTTTCAAGAGGAAGAAAATAAGATTCGCTGGAAAATGCATTTCACTTCATCACCGGAAAAGGTGTATGAGGCCTTGACCACAGATTCAGGCAGGGCAGGATACTGGGCGGAACATGCCCCCGAAAACAACGGGGAAATCACCTTTCATTTTCTGAGTTATGAGCCTTACACCGGTAAGATTCTTAAAAAAGAACCTCCGGTGTTGTTTAGCTTGGAGTATTTTGGAACCATCACCGAGTTCAGGTTGGAATCTGACACCAAAGGCGGGACCGATTTAATTCTCGAAGCAAGCAGGGTCGGCGAGTCTTATCGAATGGAAATGGCAGCAGGGTGGGTTTCGGTATTGATGGCCATGAAAGCCTGGGTGGATCATTCGGTGGATTTGAGGAATCATGATTCCAATCGAACCTGGACCCGGGGATACGCAGATAATTAAGTAACCTGCTTTTTTCAGCCCGGCATTAGTTTAAAATACCATCTTTAACCGATTTATCGAGTTCTGATTTCAGGGTGTCCCAGAGTTCCGAACTGCCTTTATCAATTCGGCTGTTGATTGCAAATACCTTTTCCTTTGAAATGTCGTACTTTTTCCATGTATGTCCATTTCCCCTGAGGTTTTACAATAGTGAAGGCACCCTGTCGATAGCCCTGGCAAATCTGGAATCAGCAGTCTTGCCTGCTTCGAACTCGTACCAAAGAGGCAGATACTCATCACACAGCTCATCAGAAACCATTTTTAAAAGCCGCTTTATTCCGGCAGCTTCTTTTTCCTTTATTTCTCGGGTTTCGCTCTCATAAATGATGACGTCTCCAGCGTCAATTTCTCCCAGGTCGTGTATGAGTAACATTTTAATCACACGATCGATGTTGATTTTCTCGTTGGCATGATTCTTAAGCATTAAGGCGATTAAACAAACATGCCAGCTGTGTTCAGCCGAGTTTTCGTAACGATCCAGCCCGACAGGTTTGCTCTTGCGCTGAACAGTTTTAAGTTTTTCAATTTCAACGATAAAATCCAATATTTTTTCAATAGTTTCCATGTATTTTTCAAACTAAGCGGTAATGAATGAAAACGTAAAAGGTTTATGGTTGTTAATGATCAATGGAGATGTTGCATAAAACTTGTTTAGTTGTGCAATTTGGACTGAATGAACGGCATTGACTTCATTTGGTCATGAGTTAATGTCAGTCAGGTAGACTATCCACAAGGATTTCAATGCCTTCATAAAACCGGTCTCTGGTGTTTTGGATGCCCAGCGCTTCCTGGTAATCAAGATTCATTTTATCATGGTATTTTAGCCTTTCAGGTTGGACCTGCAGTACGTATGAATTGACTTGTCGCCGCCAAAACCAGTTCGCACTTCCAAACTGGATATTTTCCCTGTCAAGGGTTGAGATTTTAGCAAGCCGGTTCAACAGGGTTATTCCTTCGGGACTGTTATCAATGCAAAATGCGATATAGGCAATTCTATATTCCACCTCTTCTATATCTCGGTTAACAGGCAAAGGATTCAGGCTGTCAGGATCGGTTTGGCCTTGGTAGAGGAAATGACCGTAACAACATTGCAGGGTAAAAAAACAGGACTGACTGTTTAATGAATTGATGGAATCCCTCAAGGGTTTTTCGATCATAGCCTGATTGAGCCCGGTCAGGGTGTCTTGCCGTTGTTTTATAAAATTATGATTGATGATCAGCTCTTTGGCTTCCGTGTATGTTTCCATGCCGTTAATTGAACCAGGTTTGCTTTGTCAGAAGGCAAGGTAGGGGATTGATAGGCAATCAGCCCGATTTGACAATGTTTGTCGTTAACATCGGTTGATCCCTCGGTTTAATCTACCCTGCAGGTCTTAATAGCCTTGCTTTGCCTGAATTAAGTTAAATCATTCTGCGAGATCGATCCATTTTCCGTTGGTGAGGGATTCAAGATCCTGGGGTTTTAATTCGAAAACCGCGTTTGGAGTACCGGCGGCTGCCCAGATGATTTCATAATTTTTTAAATCTTCATCAAGCAGAGTCTGAAGAGGTTGGTTATGAGCCACGGGAGGTATACCGCCGATCGCATATCCAAGCTGTTCCTTAACGAATTTCCCGTTTGCCTTACCTAGATCCAAATCCTCGGAATTCTGAACCTTGTTCAGGTCAACCCTGTTAGCGCCGGACGCTATTATCAGGATTGGTTGGTTTGAGTTCGTTTCTTTGAATACCAGGGATTTTGCAATCTGCCCCACTTCACAACCAATAGCATTGGCGGCATCTTGTGAGGTACGAGTGGAATCGGGAAATTCCTTGATGTTGAATGAGAATCCATTTTGAGTTAAAAAATCCTGCACGCGTTTGGCGCTGGCGCTAAGTTCATTATTTTTCATTGCAATGTATTTATCGATGAATAGTTCGGCTCCCGCGGAGCTCACTGTTATAGATTGGTCAGCACTCGGTGTTAAAATCCCGGGTTCCTGATGTTTCACGCTTACGCAGCCTTAATGGCCGACCTTACAAATAACGGCAGATCAAAATGATAGTGCACCATAGCTAACTTTGACACCCGTCATGTATACCAACAGTTCTTTTATTTAAAAATCGAAACTCTTCCCTGTCAACCCCCGGAAACCCTGAAGGCCTTTTAGACGTTTCTTGTTGGATTTCTCCAGGGTCTTTTCCTCAAAGGTATGTAGGGATCAGTACAACCGGTGATCTTGAGTTTGCTAATTCCACATGTTAGATATAAATATATTAAGTTCTCAAGACAAGTCTTCAAGCCCCCCTTAGACGACTCCCTTCATTTATTTTGGAAAGCGCCATGAAGGTAAACCTTTTCATTGCTGTTTTGGTATTTGTATTTTCCGGGCAATCCGTCTGTTTAACAGCTAAAACTGTGCAATACGGAAAAATCGCACTTGAAAATACCGTGAATCTTTATCCCCTGGTTGGAAAATGGCGCTTTCAAACAGGGGATAATTTGGCATATGCTGCTCGGGAGTTTGATGATTCATCATGGGGATGGGCAACAATTCCCGGGGTCTGGAGTATGATGGGTTTGGAATATACCGAACAGGTCTGGTATCGTCTCCGCTTTACAATGACTGACAGGTTCGCTGATATTCCTGTCGCTGTCCGGATGCCTGTAATCTATGACGCACACGAATTGTACTTGAACGGAAGATTCATTGGAGGATCAGGCCTGATTGATGCCGATGGTACCGTCACTAAAAAAGGCAGCCTGCCGGGAATATACCAGATTCCGAAAAACCTGCTGAGGATCGACGAGGAAAACGTATTGGCTTTGCGAGTTGCTGATGACGTAGGCTGGGGCGGTATCACCAAAAGCGACTTTATGCTTGGTCGTTATGAGCTTTTGGATTTGGAATTCACCAAATTCATTATTTGGAACAGCTCCCTGGTTTTTATCCTGGTTTTTCTCGGTACATTCTTCCTGGTGTTATACCGGATTTACAGCAAGGAAAAAAACTTCCTATATTTTTCTCTGCTTACCTATGTTTTCAGCACGTTGTTATTCGGCTATTACTCTTTGCCATATCTCTTGGTTGACAGGTTTTGGTTCGTACACATCATCACAAACACCGGCGCGCATCTGGGTTTGGTATTTCTCTTTAAGTTTTTCTACTCCTTTTATGGATTTCGCAAAGACCTGGTACTTAAATTCTTTAGCTATAGCGGATATTTGATTATTTTTCTTCTTATCAGTCCGTTTCACGTTTCGCTGTTAAAGTTTTACGCTCATGTCGTTTACAATATTGCCATCATTATCGATGCGATTGGTCTTTTGGTTTTAATAGTATTGCTGATCAGGGGAATTCTGCTTAACAGGTACCAGTCAAGAATCGTGGGAGTTGGCAGTCTGGTGGCGTTTTCTTGTGTGGCAAACGATATTGCAGGGTATTTTCTTTCCTTGGATAATCAACAGTGGATGATGGAGGGAATCGTGATCTTTATGATCAGCATTTCTTTCGCCATGTTCATCCGCTACTCAAGACTGGATAGTCGCGTGGTGCATCCTGCAATCGATGAATGATCAAGATGACGCTCCGCATTGACGGTCAGATTAGCTCGATCTATTCGACATTCTCTCTATTCTTTGTAATGAAGAAAACTAACCTCCGCTAAGCACAAACAAATATCTGAACGGAAACCAGTTTTAATCCACGCCAATAAAAGCTTTAAAAGCAGCCTGGTACTTCAAGGTTCAGCACTTTCAACTCTCAGATAGTTTTTGCTTACCTTTGTAATGCCTTAAGCTGACGGCTGTCAGCCCGTTAATCTTGATGCCGCGTTCCGGTAACCGGCACAAGGCTGGATAGGGATTCAGCGATTTTCCGTTCAGACATTAATTAAATTAGTTCTTTACAACCAACCCGTGAAAGGTTGGTTTGCAATATTTGACCAATACCCTACCCAGGTATACTATATAGGAAAACGTACGAACTTTAATGGAGGAGATATGCATCCGGAATATGACGATCAAGTCTCAGGTTTAAATCGGATCGAAGGGCAGATTAAGGGCATCAAACGTATGATTGAAAATCGCAGGTATTGTGTGGATATCCTGACCCAGCTAAAAGCGGCCAAAGCAGCTCTGCACAAGGTGGAGCAGGAAGTTTTGAAGAAGCATATGCAACATTGTTTAAAACATGCGGTGGAAACTCAAAATGAAACTGAGATCCAGGAAAAAATCGACGAATTGATGTTGTTGCTTAGCAAACGAATATAAGAAAATAGAGAAAGAGTTACACGAAAAACGTACTCAATAGGAGAAATCTTATGAGCCTGGAAACAAAAACCTTGGATATTAAGGGTATGACCTGTGCGTCATGCGTGAGATCAGTGGAAGAAGCAGTCAAGCAACAAGAAGGAGTTGATAAAGCTTCCGTGAACCTGGCGTCTGAAAAACTACAGGTGACTTTTAACAAAGACAAAGCGACGTTGAAGATGATCATCGCTGCTGTCGAAAAACGTGGCTTTGGTGCAAGCCTTCCAAAAGAAGGCATGACAAAATCGTTTGCTGTGGAAGGAATGACCTGCGCCTCATGTGTAAAAAGAGTCGAGGACAGCATCAAAGAACTGGAAGGCGTAGAAGCATCCAGCGTGAATCTGGCGACAGAAAAGGCCCAGGTTACTTACAATCCCCAACTATTAAAAGAATCACAAATCATTGATGCTGTAGCCAAAGCGGGATATCAATTATCTAAAATTGAGAAAGATACCCCTGTCGATCAGGATGAGGCTAAAAAGCTCAAGGAATTAAAATCCCAATATACCAGGCTGGTGGTTTCGATCGCATTTGCTATCCCCCTGGTTTTTATCGCCATGGCGGAAATGGTGGGAGTATCTTTACCTGAATTTATCAGTCCGGAACACAATCCGTCGGTATTTGCACTGGCGCAGTTGTTTTTGACCCTGCCCATCGTCATTGCCGGCTTTCATTTCTATACCAAAGGCTATCCAAGCTTCTTCAATGGGCAACCCAACATGGATTCCCTGATTGCCATCGGAACCACGGCTGCCATCGGATACAGCGCCTGGAATACAGTCTTGATCCTGATGGGAAATACCCAGTTGGTGATGAATCTGTATTACGAAACTGCCGGAGTGATTATCGCCTTGATAAAGGTTGGTAAATACATGGAAACGGTCAGTAAAAGTCGCACTTCCGGGGCCATCAAAAAACTGATGGGACTACAGCCGAAAACGGCGATTGTGCTCCGGGAAGACAAAGAAACATCGATTCCCATTGAAGAAGTGATACAGGGCGATATCCTGATCGCCAAACCCGGTGAAAAAATCGCAGTGGATGGTGAGGTTGTTGATGGACGAACCTCCATTGATGAATCGATGTTGACCGGTGAGAGCATCCCTGTGGAAAAAACCGCAGGCAGCAAGGTTGTTGGAGCCAGTATCAATCAAAACGGAACCGTACGTTATCGAGCGGAAAAAGTCGGAAAAGAGACAGCCCTGGCTCAGATAATCAAACTGGTGGAAGAAGCCCAGGGTAGTAAGGCACCCATTGCCCGTATGGCAGATATTATCTCGGCTTATTTTGTTCCGGTTGTGATCGGCATTGCTATTTTATCAGGGTTGGCCTGGTTAATCGGAGGCGCCGAAATCACCTTTGCCCTGAAGATTTTTATCGCAGTCCTGGTGATTGCTTGTCCGTGTGCCTTGGGCTTGGCGACGCCAACAGCCATTATGGTAGGGACTGGCCGAGGAGCTTCACTAGGTGTGCTGATAAAAGGTGGCGAACCGCTGGAGATTGCCAGTAGAATCGAAACCGTGGTTTTTGATAAAACAGGTACTATTACCGAAGGCAAGCCAAAAGTTACTGACATCATAACCTACGATAACTGGCAGAATGATGAGGTATTAAAGATTGCAGCCTCGGCTGAAAAAGGTTCCGAACACTCCCTGGGAGTAGCTATTGTAGAACATTATGAGTCCAAATATCGTGACTATTTGGCTGTTCAAAACTTTGAAGCAATACCGGGTAGGGGTATAAAGGCAAAGGTGGCCGAGAAAGACATATTATTTGGCAATCTCGATTTCATGTCCGAAAATAGAGTAGTCAGTAACGATCTACCCGAGGCTGACAAACTATCCAAAGAAGGTAAAACGGCCATGTACCTTTCTGTCAATGGCAAGCTGGCTGGAATTATTGCTGTGGCTGATGTGGTGAAACCCGATAGCGCCAAGGCCATTCGAAAACTGCATGACATGGGAATTAAAACGGTTATGTTGACAGGCGACAATCATCTTACCGCCCGGGCAATTGCCAGAGAGGTTAACATCGATGAAGTTGTCGCCCAGGTGATGCCGGGGGATAAAGCCGAACAGGTCAAAAAATTTCAAAATGAAGGCCAACGGGTTTCCATGGTTGGAGATGGCATCAATGACGCGCCGGCTTTGGCCCAATCTGACCTTGGTATTGCCATCGGTTCCGGAACTGATGTGGCCATGGAATCCGCCGGGATTGTCTTAATGCAAAACAGCTTGATTGGGGTAGTCACAGCAATCGAATTGAGCAAAGCAACCCTGAGAAACATCAAGCAAAACCTTTTCTGGGCTTTTGCTTACAACACGGCCGGGATTCCGCTGGCAGCAGGTCTCTTTTTTCTGTTTGGAGGACCGACGTTAAACCCCATGTTTGCTGCAGCAGCCATGGCCATGAGCTCAGTATCAGTTGTGACCAATGCCCTGCGTTTAAGACGTTTCAATCCGACTGAAGGAACAGCACCTCTCAGTCAATCAATAGAACCACCTGCCAAGGAGGAAAAAATGAAAACAAAGATCGCCATTGACGGAATGAATTGCCAACACTGTGTGAAAAGTGTCACTCAAACACTGACCAGTCTTGATGATGTTTCGTCAGTAGTTGTCAATCTGGAAGAAAAGAATGCGATGGTGGAATCCGCTTCCGCAGTGGATGAATCGGTAGTTACGAAGGCTATTACCGATGCGGGATTTAAGGTGACCGGTATTTCACCTCAATAGGTGAGTGCGGCCATGTTTTTATTGGCTCTTAGCGTATTTTGGGGATCAGTGCAGTAAAAATGGTGCCACCACCGGGATTGGGGTTTGCCCGGATGTTCCCTCCATGATCGGCGATGATCTGCCTGCAGATTGCTAGCCTTAGCCCGGTGTCTCAAGCCCTTGTTTCGGTTCTGCTGCTTTGTACCAATTTGCCGTCCGTTTGAACGATAGTGTAACTAAGCTCACTGCCATTGCCGTGATTATAAAAAAGCGGAAACTTAACGAGGGAGAGTTAGGGAGGGAACCGCTAATTCATGTAGTCAGCTTTTCGAATGTCGTATTTTTTTATTCGTTTCCAAATTGTAACACGGCTTACTCCCATCATTTCAGCAGCTTTGGATTGATTTCCCTGCACCTGGCGCAGGGTTTTGATCAGCAATGCCCTGGGTGTTTCGATTTCTAAATCCGGAGCAGGCCCTGTCTGATGCATGGAATCCCCTGTTTTGATTTTAGAAGGCAAATGTTCCACATCGATTCGTTCATCCTGGCAGAGGACAAAGGCATATTCAATGGCGTTGCGTATTTCACGCACATTACCGGGCCATGAGTATTCGCACATTAATGTCAATGCCTCACCGGTAAGTCCTTTAATGGATTTTTGACCACTTTTCATATACTGCTCGATATAACTCTGCAAAATTATGGGGATATCCTCTTTTCTTTCGGAAACGGCCGGGCAATAAATGGGGAAGACATTAATTCTGAAGTAAAAGTCTTCTCTGAAAGATCCCTGTTTGACAAGCTCTTCCAGGTTCTTATTGGTGGCGGTAATGATCCTTACATCAACGGGAATGGAACGATTATCCCCGACCCTTTCTATTTCCCTTTCTTCCAGAACACGCAGTAGCTTTACTTGCGTGGAGAGAGAAATATCACCGATTTCGTCCAGAAAGAGTGTGCCCTCATTAGCTGCTTCAAACCGGCCGATTCGGGTTTGATCCGCCCCGGTAAAGGCGCCTTTGACATGACCAAACAGTTCACTTTCCAGCAAGTTGTCGTTCAACGCCGCACAATTGACCTTAACAAAGGGTTTTCCGGCTCTGGTACCGGCTTCATGAATCGCCCTGGCAACCAACTCCTTACCTGTACCGCTCTTGCCATTGATCATAACGGGAGCTGTTGTCTGTGCCACGTTTTCAATGAGTTCAAAGAGATTCTGCATTTCCTTGGATTTACCTATCAGCCCATAATAACTACTATCAAGTGAAAACTGTCGGCGCAGGTCATCAATCTCATTCTGTTGTTTAACCTGTTTGGATATGTCGGTCATGATTTCCAAAGCACCGATAACATTGCCTTCCCTGTCTTTGAGTACCGATGCATTTTTTAAAACGGTGATGGTTTTTTTCTGCTTGGTTTCAACATGACATTCCTTGGCCTGGATTCTGCCTTCCTTGTACAGACTGCACCAATCACCATCATGCTCTTCGTTAAATATTTTGCAGCCACTGCAGTTCAACACCTGGCAGGATTCCCCATTCAGCTCGCCTTGCTCATAACCTAACATCTCCAATGCTGCCGGATTCAAATCCAGGATGTTTCCCTTGGGATCAACAAGGATCAATCCGTCCGGCATGATGTCCAAGATAGCACTGCCATATTCCGATTTATCCATTTTGTTTTTCATAAGTGGGTCGTTCTTTGATGTTTAGTATCCCCCTGGCCGATTCAAGAAAGCACCAACAGGTTATCGGTCCGGTTGATCTCCGGGGCATGGCCCTTTTTTCACTTCTCTTGGTTTTAGTGCGTTCCGTTTCATAGCACTCCGGTGAAAAGACTGTGTCAAAATTAAACGAGTTGCATATCATGCGAGGACTTTAAACCTTTGTTATTCTGATCGATGCTGCAAGTTTCGCATCTCATGGTCCGGAAATCGTATGCAACTAATAGAAATAATTGATGGACCCGGGATCAAGAGACTATGTCACAATTCGAGTTTTTGACTATTTTGTGAAGAACGTGACT
>JANQLH010000168.1 GCA_028280735.1 SAR324 cluster bacterium
CGAAGGCATACCAAGAGCAATAACCTTTCTTCAAGACGACCCCACTTAAAACCTTCGTGTTCTTCGTGTCTTCGTGGTGAATAAACAAAACGTAAAACCGGCGAAGCCACCACCTGTAAATCTAAAATCTAACCTCATAAATCTAAAATTGCCCCTGTTCTTCAATCGAAATATTGGTGCAAAGCAACCAACCAATTTCAAAAACTCTGTGCCCTCTGTGTCTCTGTGGTTAAAAAAAAGAAGAATCCATAAATTGTCGAAGGCATACCAAGAGCAATAACCTTTCTTCAAGACGACCCCACTTAAAACCTTTGTGTTCTTCGTGTCTTCGTGGTGAATAAATAAATAATAAATCTAACCTCATAAATCTAAAATTGTTTCTGCTCCTCAAGAAACTCAAAATACTTAATCATCACCTTTTTCGGTGATTTCAAAATCGTATCGATCGGTTGATTTCCCTGCAGTGCCACCAGGTTGATCAAAACCTCAAAATAGCTCGGATCATATTCTTGGAATAAAGTTTTCAAATCGAAAGGGCAGCAAGCTGACAACTTGCCCCTCCGTTTTCGGACAGGTGTATGTCCAGGTGAAATCAATGCCGTGTTTGATCTCTTCCTGTTTTCTCATAATTAATTGCATCAACCCTTCCAAAGCCGATTGGGGAAGACCGTACAGCCAGTTCTTATCCCGCTCAGCTTTTTCCTTGTTGGAAAGATCCGTTTCCATCTCATCTACCAGGGTGAATTGACAGAGCAGTTTGTGCAGATCTCGTTTAATACGTTCCGCCTGGTATTGATCCGACTCTTCTCCTGCGGATTCCTTGATCCGCTTCAGATTGTTTTCAAACATCTCCAGCTGTTCCGCATGAATGCCCATCAGGGGAGTGATCAACAAGCGTTTTCCTTCGAATTCCGTTAATACTTCGGCTTTGGAAATAATCTGCGTCTTTGCTAACGCCCTGAAATCTTCAATGGATAACCGGAACTTATGCTCCTCCCCACAGAAATTACACTCCTTGATGGTGTATTCCTCCTGATCGGTCATGGTTCTGTCCTGCAGGGAGAGCAAAGCATACTTGAACAGCAGGGTTTGCCTGTCAGCAATGGTCATTTCCGTCTTGGGATCAATGATGTTCTCCCCGGTCTGGATCACCGATAGAAACTTGCTGGTAATCCGCTCCACCAGCTTGGGATTCATAGAACTCACCACAATGGCATCTGATACCCGGTATTCCCGAAGCTGTACCGTACGTTCGCCATTGGATGGAAGTCTTTCTTCAAAATACGACATACTGAAATTTTAGATTGATGATTTTAGATCTTAGATTTACAGGCGGTGCTTCGCCGGTTTTATATTTTATTTTTATTAACCACAGAGACACAGAGGACACAGAGTCTTTTGATTGGTTTGGTGCTTAGCAGTAGCATTTTGCTATGGTTTGTTCATTTATTTTTTTCTCTGTGTACTCCGTGTCTCTGTGGTTAGTTTTTTTATTACTTTTCTTCGTGTCTTCGTGGTGAATGAAGAGTGTCAAATTAAACCCCATTGTTCCATCAATAGTCAGAAAGCAACGAAACATGACCGAGTGTCTTTACTTTTGAATAGTGTTTTTCGTCGTTTGTAACAAACATCCCGTTATTCAGAACTGCCAGCGCATGATACAAGGAATCGCTAAACTCCGGGTACCCGGCCTTTTCATGCCCGACTCGGGCTATATCAATGGCTTTGATCCGAGTTTCCGTGTTCGGAACAACTATTACCATTGCTCCCTGCTTTGAAAGCTGTTCCAGATAGTCCAAATGAAGTTTCACCTGTTCCATGGAATTCAAATTCCCGCACAATACTTCAGTGATTTCATCCAATAGGAGGCTTGGTGCAAGCATCAGGATTTTTTCATTAATCGCATCTGCAACAATCCTTTTTGCCTGGTTGCTATACTTCCGATTATAGACGTACTCTAAAATAACATTGGCATCCGGAACAACAATCTTAGCCTCCATCAATCTCCTTAACCCGCTTGGCCTTTGCTGCTCGTAATGTTCGTAGGACATCGGTGGGATCTTGATCCATTGCAATGACCGGTAAACTTTTTAACCTCTCCAATAGTTGCTGCCGTTTTTTGGAAGGCGCATGTTCATTGGTGTCCTCCATTGGCATCAACCGCGCCAAAGCTTTCCCTTTACGTTCGATAACAATGGTTTCCTGCTTGAAATAGACTTCATCCAACAAAGACCCCAACTGCTGACGTGCTGTCGTCACATCGATCACTTTTTCCATCTTAACCTCTTTTTTTATCAACCCTATGAATCATGTGAGTCATTATAGTTGTAATGAAATTAGCAGTCAATTGATGGTTACATTTTAGATTTTAGATTGATGATTTTAGATTTACAGGCTGTGGCTTCGCCGCCTCTTCATTAGTAATTAATTGTTAACAATTGATTATTAATTATTAGTTTTACCTCTGTGCCTATGTGCTTTGGAACTTAGCGATTTTAAATTCACCACGAAGACACCTCGCCATGGGTGCACCAAAAAGTTCCGGAATTTTCGGAATCCGTTCTTTATTGATGTTTTGTGTCGTCCCTACAGGACTTGAATACCTTGGGTCTGAATACCAGCGGTTAAAACCGCTGGCTACTATAATGCCACCCCTACGGGGTTTAATTGAATAGTCAACCATGTTTCAAAACACTTCAATGATAACGACCAAGTTAACCTTGGTAGCAGTTAGTTCTCCATGAATAAGGTGGAGACTTTGCCATAAAAGAGCACACTCCAAAGCTCCGCAGGAGCGGCATATAGTAGCCAGTGGTTTTAACCACTGGTCTCAAGGCTTCACCCATACAAAAAGTCCCGGAGGGACGGCATGGAAATTCAAATGATTAAGTTTTAATGCCCGGCATAGTATTGAGTAAAAAAAGCATCCCCGAATTTTTTTGGTGCACCCCTCACGATTTAAGATTTTACATTAGGTATTTTTGTATTGTGGCTCCGCCAATTCAAACATTGAAACTGAAAGCAAAGCTTTCTCTTTATAGAAAATCTTAAATCATCAATCTAAGATCTAAAATTTAAAGTGCTCTCCGTGTCTTCGTGGTGAAACGAAAAATGTCAAAATTAAAGACCTGACCCCCTTTTTATTCACCACGAAGACACGAAGGTCACGAAGTTTTTTTTCACTTATGCCTTGTGCCTATTGCCTTTCTTTTTTAAACCACAGAGACAAGGAGAACACAGAGTTTTTATAACATGTTATAGAATTTCTTCTGCTAAGACTTGCACTGAATTATAAAGTCCGGCATTCACAAAATTGGTTCCGCATGCATGTGGTCGTAGCACATCTCCCGCTTCCAAAATTCCACAAAAAACGGCTTGCCCTCCGTGTCCAGCATCGGAAGTGGTGCAATATGCCATGACATTATCTAAATTAACCCCGGGGATATCCGTTGTGAGTTGTGAAGAATTTTTGCTGATACCGAAATGAGATGCAGGATTAAATACTGCGTTGAAAATAAAATGTACTTTGCATTTTGTATTTGCAGTAATTGAAAAACCATCAGTCGGACTATTAACTATTGTCACGACTTCATTGTTACAAGGGATAACTTCATTAGAGTATTTAACAATTTTGGTGTTAACAGTTCCATAACTTATTGACGTATGCCAAAATGCCTCACTGATCCTTGGTGTTCGATGCACGTGGGCGGCATCAGCGACTTCGCCGGAGTTTCCTGGGTCTGCGATTGGTGCGTTTGGCAGGGGATCGTTTTTTCCGATTTTCAGCACTGCTGCTGTGACTCGTTTTAAGACTGATGTCATTGTTTATCTTTCCTTAATATCCTTCATCTTTTAGCTGATTGAGCTTTGCAATCGCTTCTGCTCTTTTTGATTTAACTTCTTCTGGAATTGGCTTTTTTCTGTCCGGGTCGTTCAAACGGATGATATACCAATCAGTATCCTTCAGATATTGTTCAGCCTCAGACTTTTCTCTTTGTTTGAGTGAGTTTTCCGATAGTCGCCACTTGCCATCGACAAATTCATTGACGTCACCTTCTGGTGCTATATCAGTGTATTCGGTTTCTGGAGTTTCTCCAGGTTTATAGAATTTTTCTTCTTGAGATTGTTTGTTGTAGAACGGTTTTCCAGAGTGATCTGGAACTAAGATCCAAGATCCATCCTTGTATTTAGGGATTTCATCTTTTCCGGGATTGGGTGGTGCTTCGGCTGCCGCATTTGCGGGAATTAAGAATTCTCCTTTTCGTTTTGGATTTGGCTGGGCTTGATATTCGCCAACATAAAACCCTTCGTCGTCATAAGAATATACTTTCATTTTAAGTCTCGTATCGAATGCAGGGAAGTAATGCAAGGTTTATAGGACGAGTTTCTATCGAATTAGTTTTGGCAGTATTGGGACTTGTTGAATTTGCTGAATTAAAATTTATCTGATTTGGATGGGTTTGACCCATTGTTTGGTATAAGGAAGCAGTCGTATTTCCTATTGTGGAGGTAGAAAATGCTCCCGAGCCTTCAGCCCTGATTCTTACGTTTGCATTGTAATTAGCCATATACATGGATCCAGTAATTTGTTGCATCGCATCAAGCTGTTGATCCCCGATTGTTCGGGTACCATCCGGATCAAGGCCTTTGCCGTTGTCCACACCACGAATAAAAGAGCCTCTGGCATCCGGAATTCCAAATTGATCCGAATCTACATCAACAAAGCCTGTCACACCTTCTGCTATGGCTGCTTGTGCGAATAACCAAAGCTCAGGGAAATCTGATTTTAAGAGGTTGGCTGACCCATCTAAAATTAACCAACCATCAGGGACATTGGTTCTAAAGAAATAGGCAACTATACCAACACTGATGTTACCTACCGTATCTGTGCGTTCTGCTTTATTTTTAAACATAAGTATTTAAGGCTTTAAATCAATATTTTATACATGGCAATAAAGCAATATTTTTGGGTCTTCCGTCAGAATCAACTCCTTCATAATAAGTGTAAGCTGTTTTTGACATAACAATCCCTTGATTACAGCCAGCGTGAAAATCTCTTGCACCTAAACTATTGTAGGGTAACCACCCATTTGCACTATTTGTATATGCACTATGTCTGTGATATTTATTTGCATCAGCTTGATAACTTCCAATCACACGAGCACTGTCTGTGTCAAGCCCTTTACCGCTATCTAGCGAACGAATAAAAACTCCGCGCAGATCGGGTATTTTGAAATAGATTCCATCAATATCAGCAAATCCAATCACACCCTCACTTATCGCTGCTTGGGCAAACGACCACAGTGCGGGAAACAAAGCCTTTTCAATATTTGACGATCCGTCCAGGATTAGCCAGCCATCAGGAGCCGTTGTTCTTGGAAAATAAGCTATCTGACCCACATCTGCCGGATGAGTATGTTCCCCATCTGCATAAAAACCACTGGTTCCAGGATCTCCATTGCCTTCCGCTTTGAATGGAGTAGCGGAACTTATATCCACATTAGCGTTGGTGCCGTCGCCGCCGAATCTTAGGTACCAGGTGTGGCTGCCCACGGCGGCCAGCATTTCGTTGGAAAGCCAGACGTCTTGCGAGTTATTCTCATTGCCTGCTGTGGGTTGTCTGGCAATGTTATTGACCGGCTGTCCGTTCTGGTCGAACATTTGAAATGATGGGTACTTATTATCTAAACCATGGACGAAGGCAAAGGTGTTATTGGTAAAGTTAGTAGCCGTAAAAAATGTGCCTTTGGAGGTATTGCCACCAACTTCTGATCCACGGTAGCCGTAATACCAAACATCTGTTGCGCTCAAGGCGATGAAGGCAGGCATATCCACGTTACCTTCAATAAAATGGCTGGTGTCCTTGGTGTAAAATGAGCCCCCTGAAGTATTCAGGAAGTATACATCGCCTTCGGTTAGACCGCCGGTTGTGCCGCAGAGGGCGTCCCATTGGTCAGGTGTTCGTTTTAGGTGTCCTATTCGATTAATAGTAAATTGATCCGTGGAATCGATATAGCTGATATGACCTACTACTTCCGCTGTGTTGGGATTATCTGCATTGGCTGTTAGAAAGGCTCCTTCACCGCCACCGACTTCCTTGATGACCATTTTTCCAATATCGGCTTCTGTCCAGCCGTGTCCATGTTCTTTGTATACCTTCAAGTAGCTCGACAAAGCAGTTCCCAGTTCCAGATCCGTATTGACCTGGCCAATCATCCAATCCGGACCAACCGTCGCATGGTCGCCTGCCAAGGTACCATCTGTCAGACACATGATGGTGTCGTTTCTTTCAACATTAGGACCGGAAGAACCGCCAATTTTTCCCGGATTATTAATGACATACATGTCTCCTGCATCTGCTGCAGGGTAGTTTGGATAGGTATCTGTGTTAATGGAGCCCTTTAATCGAACTATTTTGTTTGTAGCCAAATGGTCACGTATGGCACCTTCCAAATCCATGTCGGTATTGACCTGACCCAAAATCCAGTTGGAACCGACGCTTGCGTGGTCGCCTTCGGCAACCTCATCGGCAATACAAAGCATGGTATCCTGAACTTCTACGGAAGGACCGGATGCTCCGCCGATTTTACCAGCTACGGAAATCACATAAAAATCCCCGGCGTTGGCGGCCGGATAATTCGGGCTGGTGGAAGCATTGATGGCTCCCTTTAATCTCATCACGTCGTAATAAGCCAGTTGCTTTTTGACGAATTCCGTGTTGGCAATCAGCTTGGAAGCATCGCCGTCATTTGCCGTAGGAACCGTCGCCGGGCCGGTGAATTCCGCTGAGGTTGATGTCACTTTGCCGTTATGAACGACAAATCCATTGGCGTTGGTAAGATCCAAACCATCGTTGTTATCCGAGATAATATTCAGGAACAGATTTGATCCGTTTAATACCAACCCGTTGTTTACCAACCCGGAAACACGGAGTTGCCCGCTGATGTTATCGCCATTCAGGGTTAATGTGTGATTGGCCAGGGGTAGAACCGCTTCGGGAGTTTCCATGGAGAAATCCATGTTGCCTCCTGATATGGTTATATTCGCTGTCAAGGCATCCACATCTTTGAGAAAAATGATTCGTTTGTTGAGATTAAAATCATCCGATTGGAAATCAACATTCTGGAATTCAGAGATGGTGTGGGTCGCCTTGCCATCGGCTAAAGCACCGTTGTTACCAACGATAATTCCGGGCAAAAGAATTTCCGAAGCGGTTTTGTATTCGAAAAGACTGAGGTCTTCAACAAAATCGATGATTTGCTTGGAATCGGCAACTACGAGATCGGTCACAATCTCCCATTTTTGTCCTTCGGCAAACACATGGGGTGAGACGTGAATCACCACCCAGATTCGCATTTGGTCGTCGCAGATATAAAACACATTGGCCTGTCCGCCAATGTTGTCTTCATTGATGTTTTTGGTGATTCTTATCTTCAGCCTTGGCGGATTAACCCCATCAAACGGCATGCGTGTAACATGTCCTGATTTAAGATTCCCCCGGAATTTAGTGGGGGTTCCAGCAACGTCATATTCCAACTGGTTTTCGATAGTGCTGGTGGTTGCCACAGGAGAAGTCACACCCAGTAGTTTATCCCCATCGTAAATCAGCACCGATGGATCATAAGCCGGGACATAGTATTTCAACTCCGGCAGGGATGTTGGAGGAGGACCAAGACATTCATTGATGATGTCATCCGCTTCGTACGTGCGGATGCTTAATTGATAGTCGCCTATTGCCATGTATTTTTCCAAAATAAATTAACCACAGAAGCACTTCTCAATTTTAGATTTTAGATCTTAGATTTAGGATTTGCTATAAAGTGGCTTCGCCGGTTTAATATCTTGAAAATGAAAGCGGAGCTTTCTCAAAACAGAAAATCTAAACTCTTAAATCTAAAATCTAAAATGCCCCTTCAAGAGATATCTTTACACACGGTGATTGAGTTGGTTTGGGTGCCGATATTCACATTGATATTCGTGACCGAATGGATGAAAAAATTAAGTCCGTCAAAGACGATGTGGGTTGGGCGGACGTTTTCCTTGAAATAGCGCTCCAATACCGAACGGGTCTGTTCTTCACTCCAGCCATGTTTTGCGTAATCAGCTTTACTGATATCCAGGGTGACATGGGAACTTAAAAAATAATCATTAAAATCCGCTCCCCTATCGATTAAGTGCTGCTCGGTAAAGAATGAGCTTCCATAGGGATGAGTCACCGTATCCAGGGGTGCCCACATTCTTTGGAATTTTATCTCTTTGGTGACGATCTTTATTCTTTGCAACAAGGCATCGATGGCCTGTTCCCGGTTTTTGTTACGAATCTCCGCTTTTTTCCAAAAGATGGACAGCGGCTTGGAAAGCTTGTCGGACGCTTCGTCGAAATAGGAAGTAAGCTCGGCCAACATACTATCCAAATCATCTTCTTCGGCAGTGAACACCGAGAGCAGGTTTTTTAAGCGTTGAGTGTTGGAGGAGACTCCATCTATTGGGTCTTCCCAGTAGCTGTCTATGGCTTCGAACAGCTCTCGCCAGCGATCATATTCCAGAATTGCCGGTGGCAAACGATTGGTAAGATTAGACACGTGGAATCTCCGAAACATAATCCAGCTGCTCTCCACCGGCATCATCACCAAAGGTCACACCATCCTCAGGCAGATAGATGTAATCGCTGTAAAAATCTGCTTTTAACCTGGTACCGGTGAGATTGACCTTGAAAAACGGTTTCATGATGCGTTTCTTGGGACTCATAAAGTCCTTGAAGTATCCCAGGCTGATCAAAAAGTCGTAAATGTCTGAACTGTCGATGCTGAGTACCCTGAACTTGTATTGCCCATAGGTATCCAGCAGGGCTTCTCTTATCTTCTCTTCTACCTCTTCTATGGTACCTGCCGCCCGATCAATTCTACCCTGGATATCGATCCGGAAGGTTGAGGATGTCATGGGCACATGCTGAGGTTTGATGTTCAGCGGTTTGATCAAATCATCCACAACCCGGTCTATTTCTTTCGCCTGAGAGGCTATATCCGCGTTGGCTTGTTCTGTGGTTTTATCTTTATTATCGATCAGAAAGGAGTAAAACAGACGATTAATGTAGGTCAGGTTTGGTCCGTACTTGTCCTGCATCTGCTGCTCACCCCAGCATTTCAGATAGATCAGATCGGGGAAATTCTTTTTGATTAAAAACTCGTAATCCTCGTCTTTGGCTGCCAAATCCCCCATTTGCTCGTGGGATTGAACTCCCTTCCGTATCGATTCGATATCTTCCAGGGCACGACCCTCTTCAATATTTTTTGCCGTGGTAATCTCGATTGAAGCTTCTTCACCGCTGATATCCGTCACGATGCCAATCGGCTTCAACTGGACCCCCGGCAGGATAGCCGCCTGGTCGCCCAGGGTTTTCCAGATATCGACCATGATATCAGTATCTTTTGGCGGCAACATACCGCTGTTTCCGTTCCCAAACCGTATGGCCAGTTCATCGGAGATGCGATAAAAGGTAATGTAAAACTTGGACGTTTTATCCCCGTTGCGAAACATCTCGCTGTTTTCCCACAGTTCGCCACCCACGTAGACATCAAAGGAGTTGATGGAAAACCGTCCGTCACTTTCCTTGCCACCCAGGATAAACTCTTCGAAAATCTCCCCGGTGGTCCGGAACTCCTTTGTTTCTCTCCAGAGTTGCGACATCTCAACTGTCACCGATTCCTTGACAGGAATAGCCGCCGCCTGATCAATAACCATTTGCACACCGGCATCGGAGACAAAAGCCTGCTTTTCCGCAAGGGAGACGAGATTCGAGCTGTTGTTTTTAACGGTCACCCTCTGCCGAAAGGGAGTCGGTAATCGCGGAATATACCCTTCAAATTCCGCCTTGGCCAGGATGCTCTCTCTGTTCAGCGCGATGCTGGGAAAGAATTCCTGTGCCAGGCGATCAGCATGCAGTCTGGCCGCTTGACCCCTGTTGCAGATGTAGGTAGTGAGGATATCCTCAAACTCCGTTCCGATCAGCGGCTTCCAGGTGTCTTTCTGTTCCAGAAATCTACGAAATATGGCTTTTTCGTCTTCGATTGACATTTTTAGTTATAGTTTTTTTTACCACAGAGACACTTTATCATTTAGGAATTTAGATTTATGAACTTAGATTTTCTGTTTTGAGAAAGCGTTGCTTTCCAATTTAATATTGAAATTGGCGAAGCCACTTTATAAAAAATCTGAAATCTAAGATCTAAAATCTAAAATGTCCCTGTGTTTTCGTGGTGAGACAAATAATGTTATAATACAAACGTTTCAGTTTGTTCAGCACCTTGTGAAGTTTTGTATTCCGTCAGGGTTATGGGAAATTCCAGGTATTCATTTTTGTTGCTGCGATCCGGGTTGATGGCTCCCACGTTGGTGAGCATCATCTGGTATTTTGTTGGCCAGGGATCTTCCAGTTTATTGCTGTTGGAGTAGATCGTGACTGTTTTCACATATTGCTCTGGTATCCCGAAGGTACCATCGGATCTGGCAATTTCCA
>JANQLH010000185.1 GCA_028280735.1 SAR324 cluster bacterium
GCCTGACTTCAGGCTTTACTCGAAGGCCGGCTTGGAGTCTGTTCTGAATGGTTTCCTCGGAAAGAGATGAATCGTTTACCGCAGCATGAACAGTTACCAGATCAGACAGCTCACTGCGTGTTTCTGCAAGAATGTAATATTCCTCAATTCCCTCAAAGCTTTCCAGTACGGTGGATATGGCCTGGGGATAAAGGGTCGTCCCTTTGATTTTCAACATATGAGCTTTTCGACCTTGAATAGGTGCCAGTCGTGAGGTGTTTCTGCCGCATTGGCAGGAGCCCTCCATGAGATAGCTGATGTCTCCGGTCTTAAAACGTATCAACGGCATTCCGGTAGTTCCAAAAGGAGTAACCACCACTTCACCGGTTTCACCCGGGCCAAGTATATGACCTTCATCGTCAATGATCTCGACATATGCCAGATCAGCCAGTAGGTGTCCCCCCATCCCGGCTTCACATTCGCAAAAACTTGTTACGGTTTCTGAAGAAGCATAGGTAGAGAAAACTTGGGCTTGCCAGACCCTCTCAAGATCTGCACCCGTATCCGTGAGTCGTAGATTATCATCCCGAATAGGTTCACCGATGCAAACCAGCTTGTTAATCGATTTTAATTCGACTTCCAGTCCGGAGTTGACAATGAAATGGCCCAGCTTTTTTAAGAAGCTGGGTACACCCACAACCACAGTTGGATGCAGGCGCGTTATAACCGAAGAGTGACTTTCCAGTGTGTTCTGGCCGTTGCGTATAATTGCCGTACCAATGCTTCTCAGACCGGAAAAATAGGCCAAACCTGCGATAAAGCACCGATCCATGGTACAGGTTAGTAATGCTGTGTCTGATTCCGTAATGCCGCAAGCACCCAGCGAAACTTCTTCATTATACGCCAGCCGTTGCAGATCGGCTTCCGTATACATAATTCGGGTGGGCTTTCCTGTCGTTCCTGAAGAAAGTACAATATCGACAATTTTTTCCATAGGAACGGCACAAAAATCATCGTTATAATCTTCGATGTTCTCCTTTGACGTCAGGGGAAAATCGGAGAAATTATTTAAATCCAGGTTCTTAGGGAAGAGATCGTTTTGCTCCATCAACCTTTGGTAGTAAGGTGAGTGTTGATGGCAGTATGATAGATGCCGCTTAAGTTGCTTCTCTTGAAATGACTTGATTTGGCCTGGTGAAGAAAAAGCCAGCCTGCTGTTTGTGGTTAGAATGTTTGATTCCCGATTACTCATGAGTAGTAGTGCTGAGCGACTAAAAAATTAGATTGCTTCC
Source organism: SAR324 cluster bacterium (assembly GCA_028280735.1). GTDB lineage: Bacteria > SAR324 > SAR324 > XYD2-FULL-50-16 > XYD2-FULL-50-16 > JAHJTV01. The sequence continues at coordinate 1,272 of JANQLH010000185.1, forward strand.
AGCAGGATCAGACTTAAATGGTCATGCCGGCTTTGGTTGATGATTACTATCTTGTTTATCGATTGGGGTGTTGTTCCCTCAAGCATGATATAATCCGGTACTTGCTGATGTTTTAAAATGTTTGCCGCCAGCCAGGTTGCAAAAGCTGTGGAGGTAAAATATTCACCACACAATTGCTTATAGACGGCGATCGAATTACGCTTGAATAGAGACGTCTGCAAGTTAGTATACAACCTGTCAAGCCGATTGTCTCCATTTTTGCCTAAAAAACAGAGGTCAAGTTCATCAACGACTGTATTATTCTGATCCAGAAACTCTTTGATATGGCATTTCGGTTCTGTTTCACCGGTTTTTGCAAAGATGATCTTTGCATCAACGACCCGGGCAAAAGAAGTTTCTGTCGTATTTGACTGCAGTTTGAAAAAACCGGCTCCTTCCCCGGCTATTGTTCCCTTGGAATTGCCGGTCAGCAACTTGTCATTGTCCAGGGGATGTTTCTTCCAGAGATCAAATCTTTTGGTGATGGAGAAAAGGTCCGGGGTCATCTCGTCAATGCCGCCGACCAGCACGGTATCGTGTAATCCGTCTTTGAGCAGCATGGCAGCGTCCAACAAGGCGGATTCGAATGAAAAAGAACCATGCACGTATGTCTGATTGTAGCCCATACAGTTTAACAACAGCGCGATTTGGGAACTGATGGTATTGTGAGTTGAGTGGATAAAAGGAGAAGGGTTTAAAAACTTCTCCTGATTTTCAGTAATCGCCTGCAGAAACTTTTCAGTGTCCTGCATGCAGCCATAACCACTTCCCGTGATGATTGCGTCGGGTTTCTCCGTTTGATTGCCGTTCAATGCCATCAAGGCGGTTGCCACCCCCATTTTCACCACTCTGCTCATCCGCCTTGAAGTGCGGGGTGACATGTAGATCTTGTAATCAGGCTCTACGCAGGAAAGCAGGGTACTATTGTGGATCGTCAGCTCGAAAGGAAAGTTTCCTGAATGTGTGGGTTGCGGGGAAATTGCCCCAAGACCGTTGATATACATGATTTAACCAATAGCGGAAAAAACCAGGGATGTATCGTTACCTCCAAATCCGAATGAATTGGAGAGTACATTTTTGATTGTTTTATTTTTCTCAAATGTCTGTTGAGGAACAAAGCTTAACTCGTCCATCTTTGTTTTCCATCTGAGATTCGGGTAAAGAATTCCATCCCGTAAGGCGAGACAGCAAAGAACAGCTTCAATACCTCCCGCAGCGCCCAAGGTGTGGCCGGTAAAAGGTTTGGTGGAACTTACCGGTGGAGGAGATGCTGTAAAAAGCCGTTCGATGGCAATGCCTTCAGACAGATCATTGTTTCCTGTGCCGGTCCCATGGGCGTTAATATAGTCGATGTCTTGCGGTTGCAAGCCGGCTTGCTTCAGAGCCTTGATCATAGCTTGAAAAGATCCCTCACCATCAGGAGAAGAAGCGGTTTGGTGATACGCATCGCAGGTGTTTGCATAACCGGTGATTTCGCAAATGGTTTCAACCTTTCTGGATCGGACGCTGCTTTCGCTTTCCAGCACCAAAAATCCTGCTCCTTCACCCAGGTTCAACCCTGACCGTTTCAGGTCAAAAGGTTTGCATCCTTCCCGATCCAGAATTTTCAAAGAACCAAACCCATTGATGGTGAATCGGGTCAGGGAGTCACACCCACCAACCAGGACTCTGTCCAGATAACCATGCTTGATTAACCTTGCCCCTAAAGCTACGGAATTGGCAGAAGATGAGCAGGCTGTGCTGATGGTGGTGATTAGTTCTCCCAATCCTAATTGTTGAGCGATAAACTCCGTACTATGCCCGCAATCATGGCCTTTAACCTCACTAAGTTTGCCTTTTTTGCTGTTTTCCAGAAATTGTGGATAAAACAATTCACTTCTATCCATACCTCCGACAGAGTTGGCGGATATCAAACCACAGGTTGCAAGTTCGCTGTCTGATAAGCCGGCATAGCCCACTGCTTCTTGTGCAGCGATCAGACCTAACAATGAGGTGCGTGATTTTTCACTGGACGTTCCTACTCCGGCGAGGTCTTTTAACTCAGTGTTTGTGTGCCGGATTTGGCAAACAGGGATGACACCTTTGTTGTTGGTGGATACATGCTCAATCTCACCTAACCCGGTAGCGCCGGCTTCTATGGACTTTAAATTGTCTTCTGCAGTGTCACCGACAGCTGTTATCAATCCGATACCGGTCACACAAACCCTGGTCTTCATTTTTTATTGTTTTCTATGTATTGGGCAATGGTTTTAACTGAGAACAAAATGTCTTTTCCTTGCTCCGGATCTTCAATTTGAATCCCATATTCACGATCCAAAACCACTACCAAAGAAAGAGCATCTATGGAATCCAATCCCAAACCTTCACCAAACAAGGGCTCGTCGTTACCGATCTCATCCGCTGTCAAGTCTTCCAGTGATAATTCTTCGATAATTTGTTCTTTTAATCTGGCAATAAGTTCATCCATGTTTTTCCTTATTCTTCGAGGTTTTTTTCATAATACAGGTCTTCCATGGCCTCGGCAGAAAAAAGCCAGGTCTCTTTTGATTTCACAACTGTTTTGCTGTTTTCAACCAAAAAGAGTATAGACTCATAATCGTGCTTAAAATTAAGATCTACCCAGCCTAGAATTGCGACTTTTGCCGATTTTGCTTTTAAGAGGCTGACGGCGTAATTTTTTAAATTCTCAAAATCCGGTAACTGGGAAACAAAAAAGATACTTTCTCCTTTAATGTCAAATTTGATACTAGCTTCCCCAATGAGCAAGTTGGGTAAAGTATAGACAAAAATTCCGGGATTCGGATAATAGTTCTCCGAATCGGAAATTGTTTGCAAATAGTTGGCATCGGTTTCCAGAGATGATTGGGAATTGGATGCCACAAAAGCCACCTGATCACTCTCATAAGGTTTCAACCATTTACCGGAATCAACCAAAAAGTCGGTCGTCAGGAATCCTAACTTGCTCAATAAATCCATTTTATAAAACTTTGGGTATTCAGATCCAAAGGTTTTATAAACAGATGATAAAAATTCTGAGAAATTAGCGCCTTCGCTTTCCTCTATTATTTTTTCTCCGTTGAGAATGATTCGTTTGTCCCTTATTAGACAATAACGGCTGATAAGATATTCAGAAGCTTCCATGTTTCGACAATAATAATCCGGCATTACAGCCACCGAAGCCGGAAGCCAGTTTTAGACAATGGTGAAGAGGGGCGCTTTTCATTTTTTTGATAATATTCAGTTCTTTAGCTGTACCTTTTGTGCGAAATCCTTTGGTTGCAACAAGAGTGTTTTCCCGCATCGACTGCAGACAGAGAGCCGTTTCCAAAACCCCTGCCGCGCCAAGCGTATGCCCAAAAAATCCTTTTAGGCTGTTTACCGGGGTTTTTTCCAGTTTTGAACGAGTTAAGGCTCGGGACTCCATATCATCATTGTAAAGCGTGGCTGTTCCGTGCGCAGAGACGGTGTCAATATCCTGTCTATTCTGATCCGTCAGTTGCAAGGTCTTTTCAATGGCAAGGTGTAATCCGTCTCCCGTGGGGGATGGACCAGATATATGGTTGGCATCGTTAGCACTGGCACCTCCCCGAACTACAATTTTCTCAGGTTGCGATAAACCGGGATCGGAAGTCAGTATTATCGTTCCTGCACCCTCACCCAGCGAAAGGCCCTTCCTATGTTTATCATAAGGTTTGCATGGTTTGTCGCTTAGTGCTTTAAAAGCCTGAAAGCCGGACACTACAAATTCCGTAGCGATATCAACACCGACTATCACAGCATGTTTATAGAGTTTTTGTTCCAAATACCTTTGGGCGGTTACCAGGGCAAGAACTCCTGAGATACATGCATTGGAAACAACCAGCGGCGGATTGGGATTGCGGAAAAAGCTTGTGATTAACTGCGCAGTATCCCACAATTGTACCCGTTCCGGAGGAAAAGGTGACTTGTCATTGCCGAGTAAATCGATGTTGCCTTTTGTTGTGGAAAGAATGATGAGTGTGTTTGGATTGGCAATGTCGATATCGGTGTTGGCAAGGGCGTAACGAATGGAAGTAATGGCCAGTTTTTCCAAACGGGTAAATTTCTTGGTATTGGCAACATCGGCAAAGCATTCGTCCAAACGATCCGTATTTACCAGGGAAATGCAACATTCAATATTAAGCCAGTCTTCAGGTTTGTGCTTTTTTATCCCGGAAATTCCCTCTTTCATTTTCTGCATGTTCTCGCGTGTTGAGAAACCCAGAGAAGTCATCATGTTGTCACCGGCAATGTAAATCGTCATGAATTTCTTTCTCTCCTCAGTTAATCTTCCAGCGACGTTTCCATTCCCCAAACATCGGTGGAATGGCCAATTGCAGCTGTCTTTTTTTATCAAGAAAAACCTGGGTGGTTGATCCGGTGGTAACGAGCTCTTCGGTTGCTGCGTTGAATATTTGATAATCGAACAGGATTTTTGCTGCGGGAGAATCAACATACCTGGTGACAATCTTAATTGAATCACCGTACTTAATTTCTTTTTTATAATTCAGATCCATTTTTACGATGGGAACAATCAATCCGGCATCGTAAAAATCCTGATATTTGAGGTTGTATTCCTTTCCAAACGCCTCCCTGCCGTCTTCCATGTATTTGACGTAGTGACCATGCCATACAATACCCAAGGGATCAACTTCGCAAAATCTAATGTTGGAATGTGTTGTGGTTTCCAGATCCATACAGTCAAACCTGTTATTCTTGTAAAAAGAGTTTCATGTCGCATTGGGCAGCGACTTTGTCCCCGTTGGTAACAATTCCTTTGACCACTGATATACTCATGACTTTATGCGTTAAGGTCACTATGGTTTTTAAGGTATCACCGATTTTGGGTTGATGAAAGATTATTAGTTTTTGGACAGCGCCAATAAATCCAAGCGGTATGGCTTTATTTTTCTCGATATATTGTTGCCCCGATCCGGCAGCCGAGGTTTGGGCTATGTTTTCTATCAAGCCGGCTTCACTTAGTCGATCGTTTTCCAGTAAAATATTGTCCTCACGAACGGAAAACAGGGTTTCGAATTCCTTTTCATCCACCCTCAACAAAGTATCTATCATCACCATGGGGGGACGCTGGGGAATCAATTCAAACAGGGCATCTCCCTTGGCTATTATTTGATCAGTAGTTCCCATAACGGTCCTTTAATGCCTCTTTTCCGCATCATTTCCATCGGTTTCTGAAAATCCTCATCTGGAAATATCCAACGATTTTGCGTTTCCCGGGCGCTTTTTTTGACGGTTTCGAAATCTATATCATCTGCCAGGTAATAAATCGGCTCCAACAATGAGTCCTCTTTTTTTATTTTACCTTCGGCAACAGCCAGTTCATAAACACCGGTGTTCGGGTAAATTCTCATGCCAAAATAGGGGAAAAAAACAGTTTTATCAATATGTTTGCTGTTTTGGATGGTTTCTTCAACCGTCTGCTTCGATTCACCGGGACCCCCCAGTATGAGAAAATGAGCGGTGAACAGATCCAATTTTTTGCAAAGCCCGGCTGTTTTAAAAACATCTTCTACCAAAAAGCTCTTATTATAGGCTTTCAAGGTTGAATTTGAAAGGGATTCCGTACCGAATTCCAGGTGTGTCAATCCGGATTTTTTTAGAAGTGCCAACAAATCAAAATCGAGATTGTAAGGCGTAAAATAGGCTCCCCACTGTATATTTAATTCAGCATGAATGATGTGCTCCGCGAGTTCAATATTATATGGGTTGTGAATGTTGAATATAGAATCCGTAAAGAAAAAATAGCTGATCCCTTTATTTTTATTTAATTCTTTTAACGAATATACTACTTTTTCGGGATCATGAGTCCTTGTCTTTGACCCTTCGATTAACGGATAGGTGCAGTAAACACAACGATAGGGACATCCTCTTTTGGTTTGAAGGTTCAGCATTCCGGCAGTTTCCCAATAGTGATCTACCAGCTTATCATCAAACGTCAGCTCCGGGCTTTTGCAATAGGTGGTTCGTTGATTGAATACCACTTCACCGTTGTTTAAAAATATTAATCCTTCAATATCTGCGACGCTTTTGTCATCACGCAAAAGTTCGATTAACCGACTTAATGATTCTTCACCTTCTCCAAAAATACCATAGTCGGGTTGAATTAAGTTGAAGATCGTTGCGGGAAATATGGAAAAGCCTGCTCCCCCGATAACAGTAACGGCTTCGGAATACTTTTTGACGTCTGAAATGAGATCCCTGCATTCCTGAACAAAGTGGCGATCGTTAAAATAATTGACTGTATCGATATTTCTAAGTGAAAAGCCCACCAAGTCCGGTTTGAAATCCGCAAGAAAATCTTGAAAAAAAGCAAGATCACCATTATTAAAATCGAATAATTCGATGTTTAAATCGCTAAATCGTTTTTCCAAGTATGATTTCAAAAAAGAAAGAGCCAGCGGGTAAACCGGATAAGGTTCCTTAAATCGATTTGATGAAACCAATAAGATTTTTGTTAGGAGCATGGTTTACTCATTCGGTTTTTGTTAATCTGACAGTGCTTAAGGCACCTTTTTTTCTTGTTCAGCTTCCAGCATCAGAAATTGGAATTTCCATCCCTGGCCTTCAATTAATCGCACTACTATCTCCCAATCTCCTAAAATAGGACCATATCAAGATTCCACCTTTACCGGTATTTGCAATTCGTTTTAGATGCTCGCTGCCTTCCGCTAAATGAACACATTCATTGCAACATCCACTAAACAATGAAATCTTGTTTAACAGCCCCAGACCCGGGGTGTGAAAACTGTTGTAGATAGCGATGAACGATGAAAACGGGCTATATCCGGGTAGTGAACGATAAAAATACAAAAGGGATCTAACAGAACTGAAGGAAAAGAGGAGGAAACATTCAGCAGCAAACCTAAGAAAAAAGTCTGCAAAGGATAGTCTCAAACATTTCAGAACCATGACAAATAATAAGCGTCCCGGGTAATCGCCCCTGCTTTTCCCTTTCCATGATGACATAATTCATAATGCTAAGGTTTTACATACTATTTGGCTCTTTCCGTGACAAAATCGTAAAAATCCTGAAGAGTCGCAATTTCAGTCATTTCTTCAGGTACAACCTTGAAACCGAAGTTCTTTTCGATGATCACAACCAGATCTACCAGGTCCAGGCTGTCAATTTCCAGAGTTTCCATCAGGTTTTCATCCGCTTGCAGCTGTTCTTCTTCAATTTCAAATTCTTCGATCAATAGTTGATTAATAGTTTCTATAATCTGATCTTTTTGCATAGACTCTCCGTTTTTGATACTCCAGGTTAATCCTGATATTTTTTTATGATAATTGACGCATTGGTACCTCCAAACCCAAATGAATTGGATAAAAAGGTATCGATTTTTGTTTCCTGGGTCTTGGCGGGAATATTAAGCTGAGCCGCTTCCTCACAAGGTGAATCAAGGTTGATGTTGGGAGCGACAAATGAGTTGTGCATCATGATCATGGCATAAATAATTTCACTTGAGCCTGCCATCCAACATTCATGACCTGTCATCGATTTGGTTGATGTTACGTAAGGTTTGTGATCGCCAAACACCCGGTGAATCGATTTTGCTTCGTTCATGTCACCGACAGGTGTGGAGGTAGCATGGGCGTTAATGTAGTCGATATCCCTGCGGTCAATGCCTGCGTCTTTCAAACATAATTCCAGAGCTCTTACTGGTCCATCCACATTAGGAACCGAGATGTGGTCTCCATTGGAAGAAAAGCCATACCCAATCACTTCCCCTAATATTGTTGCGTTCCTTTGTCTGGCTGATTCCAGGCTTTCCAGAATCACGGTTGCTCCTCCTCCGCTGGGTACCAGTCCGTCCCTGTTTTCATCAAACGGTCTGGAAGCTTTTTCCGGTTGATCTTCCCTGGTGGAAAACGCACTGAGTCCATCAAAACTGGCCATGGAATACGCATTGATCTCCTGGGCGCCACCGCATATGATTTGATTTTGCAGGCCGTGTTTGATCAGGAAATATCCCATACCGATGGAGTGGGAACCACTGGCGCAGGCTCCACTGATGGTGAAATTCACCCCTTTCAGTTTAAAAATGGTAGCCAGGTTCATGGTCACTGTTGAGTTCATCGATTGAAATATCGAGGCTGAACCCACGAGAGTCGTGTCCTTTTTCTCCTTGATCAGTTCAGCTGCTTCAATGACAGCTTTTGCCGAACTGTCGTTGCCGTAAAGGATACCCACTTCATTATCTTCAAGGAACTGCAGATCAATACCGGCTTGCTCCAGGGCTTCCACTGTAGCCACATAAGCATATTCACCCTCTTCGGCCAGGCCAATTCTGTCCCTGCGTTTTAATTTACCCTTGAGTTCCGGTCGTTCAACCATTCCCGTCAGGGCAGAACGGAATCCCATATCTTTTCTGGGAGCGTCAAACACAATGCCTGACTTACCTTGATAAAGGGATTCTTTAACTTCTACCGTATTTTTTCCCAGGCAAGAGTATATTCCCATGCCCGTGATGACGACCCTGTTCATTTTTGACTCCGGAGTAGATGACTTACTTTCATGTGGATTCTAATCATACATCGTCATAAACAAAATCCATAATGGTTTTTGATTATTTATTATCAGGAGTAGAGCCCGCCATTTATCGAGATTGTTTCGCCGGTGATGTAAGAGGATTTTTCCGATGCCAGAAAACCTACCAAGTTCGCAACCTCTTCCGGCTCACCAAATCGTTGTAGTGGAATCAGCTTTTTTAATTCCTTTTCCGGCATGCCATGGGTCATTTCTGTTTTTATGAATCCTGGCGCCACCGCATTCACAGTCACTTTCCGCTTGCCGACTTCCTGGGCTAATGCTTTGGTTGCTCCTATGATTCCAGCCTTGGCCGCTGAATAATTGACCTGACCCGGAACCCCTTTTTGTCCTGACAAGGACACTATGTTGATAATCCTTCCATATTTATTAGCCAGCATGTTTTTTAATACCAAGCGGGTTACAAAAAAGAAGCTGTTTAGATTCGTGTTCATGACTGATGTCCATTCCTCGGTCTTCATCCACATCAGTAAATTGTCTTGAGTAATACCGGCGTTGTTAACCAGCACTTCAATTGTCTCTTCGTGATTGTCGATCCATCCGCCTAATGTAGATTCAACAGCAGCCTGGTCGGATACGTCGAAGGGCAGTAATTCAGCACTGCCTCCCTTTTCTTTGACTAGTGTAAGCGTATTACCTGCTTCTTCTTGGTTGGAATGAAAATTTATCAATACGTGATAACCTATCTCTGCTAAACGACAGGTTATTGATCGTCCAATACCTCTGGATCCTCCGGTTACAAGCGCGACTTTCATAGATTATCCTGCTCTTGTCCTTAATTTTCGATAGTTAGTGTCTGAGCCAAAACCAGTTTAAACCCCACCAATAAAAGCTTTAAAAGCAGCTTGGTACTTCGAAGTTCAGTGCTTTCAGCATTCAGCGATCAGCTCTCAGCCTGTCTTTGCTCGTTTTTGTCATGCCTTAAGCTGAACGCTGAAAGCTGACAGCATGTTAATCTTCGGGCTGAATACCGGTATCTGGCACAAGGCTGGATAAAGGTTTAGCGACTTTTCGTTCAGACACTGGTTATTGCCCAGTGGCGGTTATTTGAAGATTTTAACCGATTAATAACGATATTTGCCATGCTACAGCTCTGTCAATATTGAATTCCGCCGACTTCATTCTTTGGAACTCTATCTGATTTTGACCAGTTGACTTTTACATTTTTCCGACCGACGCAAAAATACATACTATGATCCCATGTTTCCCCGGGCAACGTCATTGGCGATTTAGAAAATTACCAGGAAACTGGCGGTCAAACCTATCGGCATAATTTGTTTGGATTCATGGTCACAGGTATCGAGATCATCGGGTGTCACACTTTTTGAACAATCGTATTTTCTAAGCTTGGCGGAAGCTATATCAAATCCGCCTTCAAAACCGATCGAGACTTTACGATCGCGCATAAATTCCATCCCCCCGGCAGCACTAATTCCAAAGGCTTCAGACTCGACAAAATCACCCCGGGCATTCAATTTGGAAACGCCACCCTTGATAAAAACAGATTTTGAGTCATCCGAACCGACAGGAAATGTATATCCGGCATTTACCGCAATTGGATAAGCTGCAAAATGGTACTCGTCATCCTCATCATCTATTATCCCCAAATAGTACATTAAAGGACCTATCCTGCCGCCAATCCGAAAACCGGACTCAAACTGGTAATAAGGACTGAACACAACAGCAACAGGTAGTCCGGAGCTTTCCTCATCAAGCTTGTGCCCTTGTTCTTCAATATTATGATTGTAGATTTCAACCACCTGGTTAAACCCGGAAACATAAGTTGGTGCTATAACCCAGTGAATACCTGTTGTATCATTTTCGTTATTCTGCTCCCGGGACTCTTGCCGGAGTTCATCTTCCCGGATTGGCATGGCCATGAACATCTCCTGTCCTCTTGTACAGCGAACATAATAAAGATTTTCAATCCAGTCGCTGAATACTTCACCTGAAGACGTGGTATATGCCCAGGCATAGTATTTATCCTCGTGATGGGGAGTTGAAGACCAGTAGTAGTCCTGCCGTTCGGGAAAAAGCCTTTCTATGGCATAAGATGATTCAACTTCCTTACTGTTAGGCAACCTCCAATCCTCATCACCTGCAAGCTCCAGGTTTTGACAATACTCTCCGGCCGCTTTCCAATTCATTTTCCCGGCTCCATTTTTTTGCCAGGTCAAGCCTGTCACAGGATCATATACCGTTTGTTTACCCACTACCGGTTCAGAGTTTATAGCTGGGGTTGAACATTCCTGTGAAAGAAGCTTGGCGTGTTTTTTACAAATTAATGGTTTCTTGTCTTCTGCTTCCTTGATGATAGATTTAAACAGTGCTTGCTGGAATGCCACGGTTCCCTCCAGGTTGGATTCGGCATAGGAAGTCAGGTTGGGACCTTTAATCACCAACATTAAACCGGGCTTTAGATCCGTCAAAGTAATACGATACAGGCAATCCTTGCTTGCAATGCCACTGGGTGGCGTTTCAGACATTGATTCAATATATTGGGAGAGTTCAATCAGCGCGATTTGTTCCGCTACTTCCCGGGAAAGTGAATGCTTTCCTTCCACGACCAGGTAACAGTTTGCCGCAAGGGTGAGAGGAACACCCAGTATCAATAAAAATAAAAGAGTGTATTTTTTCATGATTGAATATCTTGTGGTTTTTTTAAGAAAGCAAAGGAGTGTCAGTTCACGCTCATTATGAATGAGGTTTTTTTTTCTAGTCAAATCATGGTGTTTCCGGATAATTGTCGCCAAATATGCTTATTCCGGGTCCCCATTTTGCCTGTTCAGGTTTTGAGTGAGTATATCCGGACCTATAAACCTCCTGATGGCTTTAATGGCAGTCCATTTGAGAAAGGTATTCAGATAGGCGATAGTGTCTTTACCAGCGATGAACACGCCAAAAATAAAAACCAGGTGAGAGAGCCCATATATCAGAGGTGAACCTATCGCAAACAGGAGGGGTTCCTTGAAATAGACGGCAAGTAAGCCAAATACACTAACCATCGGCCACCCGATGATATAGCTGAAGCCAATGATGAACAGTCCACTGGTAAACTTGACGGAGGGTTTCTTTTGAAAAACTTTCAGATCTACCGTTTCGTCCAGTAGCTTTCTGATTCGTTTGGAATTGGCAAAGCGAATTTTAATTCTTTTAAGCATTGGTCGGATCGAAGTCCCAATAAAACAGTTCTGGCTAAAAGGAATCAATTATGGTTCCGGGGTTATTTTCTCCATGACCGGCCTATTGATCAATGTGGAGAGAAGCACCACTTGCAGTTGTCTTTCATTTAATCCATTTAAAAGTTGTTCCATATTAGCCAGCCAATTTGTTTCAGAGAAATCCCGATTCGGCTTGACATCGTGCAACAGGACTATATCCCCTCCCTTGATTTTTGATAAAATCCTGTTTCCCAGGTTTTTGGTCTTACGATTACCAAAATCGCAAGGGCGGCAGCTGAAACCAACGCAATACATTTCAAGCTGAATCAGAATGTGATATAATTTGGGATTGGTAATGCCGACAGGAGGTCTGAACGCAAAGGTTTTAATTCCTTCAGAGAGCAGTTGTTTCTGACAATCCTCAATTTCTTTTCGGATGGTATGTTTACGTCGTAACATTAAAAAAACGTCATGGTGCTGAGTATGATTACCAACTTCATGGCCTTCCTGAATCATGCGTTGAATAAGGTGCGGTAATTCTTTTGCTTTTCTTCCGGTAATAAAAAAAGTGGCTTTGATTTGATAATGGTTTAATAAGTCCAGCAATGGTCCGGTAACAGTGGGGTCGGGCCCATCGTCAAAGGTCAGGGCTATTTGATTGGTAGAATGGGAAGCTTTGTTGATTACAGGTAAAAAAAACGCGAGCTTCAGTGTATAAGGGGCAATAGCAATAAGAAGCAAATAGGCGGCCGCGAAGGCCAGGGCAAAACGGAAGTTTATCCAGAACAAACCCGCAAAAACAATTATACTGACACCACTTACTATGTGATATTTCGTAAGTGGCGGATTGCTCCAGGGCAGGCTTTTACGGGTAGGGTCGCTTTTGTTTATGCTCATCTGCTGTGAAATCCAATTACTTCATTTGGCCACGGACGCAACGAACATTATACGATTTGTACTTTATACCGTTTTTAAACATAGCACCGGTGCTGATAGTCATACCCCATGCCCAGGGCATAAAACCGCTGCCTTCAGTTGAAGACCAATAATAACCGTTAACCAGTCCCGGAAATTGATCTTGGATGGTGTGGGACGATTCCAGTTCGACTTTGTTTGGCAGTCGCCAGTCAGAGTCTCCGCCGAGTTCAAGGTTTTTGCAATGTTCGATGGCATCTTCCCAACCGAACGCTCCGGATTCTCCGCGTTGCCAGATGAGTCCTGTTTCCTTGTCTTCAAGAATGATCGCGGTTTCATTGATCTCTCCCCTGACACAACGCACATGGTAGTTTTCTTCTTTGTGTCCGTTGTCAAACATGTCTCCGGCGGTGGATTCCATTCCCCAGGCATAATCCGGGTATTCCTTGTTTGTGGTGGATGTCCAGTAATAGCCGCTTGCAAGATTGGGAAAGCTGCCTTTGAATCTGTTGGTGGTGATCAATTCGTCCTTGTCGGGAAGTCGCCAGTCTCGCTCTCCCTCCAATTCCAATAAATTACAGTAGTCCAGGGCTTTTTTCCAATACATCGGACCGCCCTCACCTTTTTGCCAGTAGAGCCCGGTTATTTCATCCACAACATATGGTTTTTCAGGCTCTTTCACACCCCTGACGCAGCGAACGTTGTATTGCGTTGTTTTACTGCCGTCTCCGAACATGTACCCGGAACTGACTGTCATACCCCAGGCATAATAGTTGTAATCATTGTTTGTGGTAGAAGACCAGTAATAGCCGTTCACCAGATTTGGAAACTTCTCGTTGAGCGGAAACGAAGATTCCAGTTCTGTTTTATCAGGTAATCGCCAATCGTCTCTGTCCGCGAGAGTTAATCGTTTGCAATAGTCCATGGCCTTGTTCCAGGATTTTTCTCCTCCCTCACTTTTTTGCCAATAAAGACCTGTGGATTCGTCAAAAATGTACAATTCGTGCTCATCGACTTTCGTGACTGTAGGCGCGGCTGTCACTACAGGAACTGCCTGGGACAGATCTTTGGTGAGTTTGTCAGCCAGGGCAACCAAGGCGACATCAAAGTTCCCCACCCCTCCGGAATGTTTCACCGTCTTTGCTGAAACGATAGAGCCATCCTGAATGTCCATAATCTTTCCGGAAAAATAATAGGTGTTTTTATTCAGACCCCTTATTGAACTCGAAACTACCCTGTCCACTCCCAGCTGCTTTCCGATCAAAGCTGCGCAGGCGTCTCTTGTACATCCGGTGGCTTTTGAAGTTCCTCGGGATTCAATCGGT